>DBGAPG010000092.1:0-19402 GCA_048438765.1 Collinsella sp. | reverse complement strand
AAACTGCCGGCAGAGAAGGAACGTCCCCAAGTGCCGACCTAAACTCCCACATTATTCGATGGAAAAAAGTGGTTGCCTCACACATTATTCGATGGAAAAACGTGGTTTACTCCCACATTTTTCGATGGAAAGACCAAAACGGTCTTATACTAACCATGATCGTTAGGAGGCAGTATGCAGCGACAGCTAATGGACGAACTCATCGCTTGGAAATCTAGGGCAAACCGCAAGCCCCTCCTGCTTAAGGGGGCCCGCCAGACGGGAAAAACCTGGCTTCTTAACGAATTCGCAGGCCAGCAGTATCAAAACGTCATCCGTTTTGACTTTATGCTCGAACCGGGCACACGTTCGCTGTTCGACGGAAGCCTTGACCCCAAACGCATCATCTCCCAGATAGAGCTCCTGCGCGGCCAGACCATAACGCCGACAGACACGCTCATCATCTTCGACGAAATCCAAGAGGCACCGCGTGGCATCACCTCGCTCAAATACTTCAACGAGCTGGCGCCGGAATACCATATCGTGGCAGCCGGCTCCTATATGGGGCTCGCGCTCCGACGCGAAAACGAGTCGTTCCCCGTCGGCAAGATTGACCAGCTTACCATGCGCCCCATGGGGTTTGTCGAGTTCGTTCGTGCCGTCGATGGCGATCCGCTCGCAGATGCCATCCTTGCCGCAGACATGGACCTGCTGGCAAACGTTTCCGAAAAGCTCGAGCGCCTGCTCAAGGAATACCTCGTTGTCGGTGGCATGCCAGAAGTTGTCTCCGCTTTCGCCGCCTCCCACGATTTCATCGAGGTCCGCAGGCTTCAGCAGCAAATCATCGAAGCTTACGAATCCGATTTTGGCAAGCATGCGCCAGCCCGCATCGTCGAGCGCATGAGGCTGGTTTGGAAATCCCTTACCGGCCAGCTCGCAAAGGAAAACAAGAAGTTCGTCTACGGTGCGCTCCGTCCCGGGGCGCGCGCACGCGATTTTGAGGAAAGCCTCCAGTGGCTCATGGACTATGGAATCGTTCATAAGGTACCACGTGTTTCCGCCCTAAGAGCACCGCTCACAAGCTACGAGGATCTCTCGGGCTTCAAGCTGTTCTGCATCGATACCGGCATCCTCGGAGCACTCTCCGGCCTCTCGCCAGCCATTGTTCTGAACGGGCCCGCTGTTTTTACGGAGTTCAAAGGCTCGCTGACCGAGCAATACGTCGCACAGGAGCTTTTGCTCCAAGGCAAAACTCCCGCGTATTGGTCATCCTCATCCGGCAATGCAGAGACTGACTTTGCCATCGACCATGCGGGGACCGTGCTTCCGCTCGAGGTCAAGGCGGCAGAGAACCTCAAAGCAAAGAGCCTGAGGATTGCCTGCGAGAAGTTCAAGCTCGAGCGCTGCGTGAGAACATCGTTAGCGGCATATAGAGACGAGGGCACGCTCGTCAACATTCCGCTCTGGGAGATTGGGCAAATCGACAAGCTGGCATAGGCGCTGTGGAGGGGGTGCCCCGTAAGGAGTGTCCCAAACTGCCGGCAAAAAAGGAACGTCTCTATCTGCCGCATTCCCGAAGCAAGGCAACGCCGATGTTTTGGCAACGGCAGCGAGCGGGCCGCATTTGAGACAAGGTGACGTGAAACGAAAGGGCGCTGACCTTCTGGTCGCGCCCTTGAAGTTGAACGTCAGATTGTCCAAATGCGGCCCGCGCAGCGTCAAGCCGTTACGCGGTTTGGTAAAACCGCGTAACCCTAAAGCTCCGTTACTTCAACGTTGTTGTAGATCTCGTCCCAGCGATCCATGACCAGGTGGCCGGTCTTGGGATCCATGGCGTTAAGCTTGCCGCAGGTATTGGCGGTCTTGAGCACCGTGACGTCGTCGGCGCCGGCAGCAATGGCATGCGCAAAGCCGGCGATGGTCGAGTCACCGGAACCCGTCGCGTTCACAGCCGCAATCGCGGGCGTCTTGGCGCGGAACGCGCGGCCCTCATGGAAGCCCACCGAACCGGCAGCGCCCATCGAAACGACAACCCAGGGGATACCGGCAAAACGGTCATCGGCGGCAAGCGCCTCGCGCAGGGCATCGACATCATCGGTCGTAAAGGACGTACCCAGCAGGCCGTTAATCTCGGTCAGGTTGGGCTTTACGAGCTCAGGCTTAGCGTCGGACTCCAGCGCGGCCTCCAGCGATGCACCCGAGGTATCGAGCAGCACCTTGGCGCCCGCCTCCTCGGCGATCTTGACGAGCTCGGCATAGTAGCCGGCATCGACGCCACGCGGCAGCGAGCCCGAAAGCGTCACAACGTCCGCCTTCGCTGCAAGCTCGGCAAACTTGGCCGTAAAGGCCTCGAGCTCGGCCGGGGCGATCTGCGGGCCGCTCTCCAGCAGCTCGGTCTGATTGCCCTCGTGCAGAATATTCAAGCAAATGCGCGTCTCACCGGCGATGGGCACAAAGTCGTTCTTGACGCCGTCGGCATCCATGAGCTCGGCCATATAGGCACCCATGTGGCCGCCGAGCAGGCCGGTCGCGAGCACGTCGTCACCCAGCTGCAGCAGCACGCGACTCACGTTGAGGCCCTTGCCGCCAGCGGTCTTTTCGGGTGTCACACGGTTAACATCGTCGATGATCAGCTTGTCGAGCTGATAGCGCGTATCAATCGACGGGTTCATGGTAACGGTCAGAATCATGTTGAACTCCTGTTCCGGGGCGGCATAACCCGCCCCAAACATACGATAGCTCGTTAAAGGATCTCGATCTCAAAGCCGCGGGTAACGGTCTCCCCCGGCTTGGCAACCAGGCAGCCACGCTTGTGCTCCAGAATATCGTCCTCGTCGGAGCAGGTGGACAGGCCGCCCCACGGTTCAACAGCCACAAAGTCGCCCTCGGGCTTGCTCCACACAATCAGGTACGGCATATCGGGGAACGTCAGGCGCACGCCCTTGTCCTCAGTTTTCTTGGTCAGCGTAACCACGCGGCTCTCAAGCACGTCAAAGATGGTCTCCGCGAAGTCGAAGAGTTCGTGGGTAAGCGGCAAGTCGTGGCCGACCATCGGGTTCTTGCTGCGATGCTCAACATCAATCAGGCCCGTCGAGGGAACGGCAGTACACAGCTCGTCGGCCTCGCGCTGCTCAAAACGGAGCTCATAGTCGTCATAGGACTCACCCTCGTCGAGCGGGCACTTAAAGCCGGGGTGACCGCCCACAAAGAATGGCATGTCCTCGGTGCCCTCATTGGTCACCTCGTAGGACACGTTCACCTTTTCCGAATCGATCGTGTAACGAGCAACGATCTTAAACGGATACGGGTACTGCTCGAGCAACTCGGCATGGTCGGCAGAGCTTAGGCTCAGCGCAACCATGTTGTCGCCCTGCTCCTCGAGCTTCCACTCCTGCTTGCGCGCAAAACCGTGGCGGGCGAGCTGTACCTCGCGGCCGCCCATGGTCATTGCGTGACCGTCACGAAGGCCGCCGCAGATCGGGAAACAAATGGGTGCCTGGCCCGACCACACCGCCGGGTCGCCCTGCCACAGGTACTCACGGCCGTTGGCCGTAATAGAAGTGAACGACCCGCCCGCCGTGCTCAGTGCCACGCGGATAGAACCGTTATCAAGAACAAACTCCATAGGAGCCTTCCCTTTCTTACGACAGCCCGCCAAGTCAATAGGGCTGATAGAAAACCGGCCCGCGCCCCCTCACAGAAGCGCGAGCCGTCAATTGAAAAGCTGCAGAATGCCGGGTACCGCCAAAACGAAGCCCACAAGCTCAGCAAGCAAACGTGTTATCGGAGCAGCTTACTGAACCAGAAAGCTTCGCAACAACAGCGGTAACCCCACAGGTACCCCCAACGTCAGCGAGAAGTCAGCTGGCGAGGCAAGGTGCCGTGAAGCGAGGCGGCATTGACCTTCTGGTCATGCCGCCGAAGCTGAACGGCAGATTGCCCGCCAGATGGCTTCGCAGCGTCGGCCGGTCCGGCGTTCGGTAGAACGCCGGAACCCCTTAGTCGTGGTACTCGCCGCGGTCCCACTTCTCGAGGAACTCGTCAAAGAAGTGCGGGTCAGCCTGAGCCTCGGCGTCGGCCTTATTGCAGGCGTCGATCTTGGCGATCAGGGCGTCGTGCTCGGGAGTCTTCTCGTAGGGCTCCTCCAGGAAGGCAAGCATGATATCGGCCATCAGGAACTCGCCGGTGATCTTGCCACCAAAGCCCACGATGTTGGCGTTGAGCTCGCGACGGGCATACAGGGCAGAGGTCATGTCGCGGACCAGGGCGCAGCGGGCGCCGGGAACCTTGTTGACGGCGTTGGTGATGCCGATGCCGGTGCCGCACAGGGCCACGCCAAAGTCGGCCTTGCCGCTGGCAACAGCCTCGCCCACGGCCTTGCCATAGATGGGATAGTGCGTACGGGTGTGGCTGTAGGTGCCGCAGTCGAGCACCTTGTAGCCAGCCTGCTCCAGGCGGTCGGCCAGATAGATCTTCTCGTCCGTAACGATATGGTCGCAACCGATTGCGATGGTCTTCTTCATCAGAACGTCCTTTCGTCTGAATTCACAAGTTGAGGTAGAAGTTCGAGTTCTCGGTGGCTCTCGTTAGGCCATCTTGTTGAGCATGTCGACACGGATCTGGTGACGGCCGCCGGCGTACTGTGCACGCAGGAACTCGCGGGCGATCTTCTTGGCGACCTCGGTGCCCACAACGCCCGGGCCCATGGTGACCATGCGCGAGCCGTTGTGCTCGCGGGTCATGTAAGCGGAACGCTCGTCGGAAATGTTGGCGACGACCATGCCCTTGATCTTGACGGCGGCCATATAGGAGCCGACGCCGTACTTATCGAATGCAAAGCCCTGGGAATCCTTGTGCTCCAGCAGGTCCTTGGCAACGGCGGTCGCGGAATCGACAAAGTCCGCGGCAGGGGTCTCGGAATAGTCGACGACCTCGTGACCGTCGGCGATGAGCATCTCCTTGATGGACTCCTTCATCGACATACCGTCGGCATCGGAAGCGATTACAACCCTCATGACATCCTCCTTGAGAGATACGCAGGTGCGTAGTTCCTGTTTGGAAGTGTTGAATCGCGTTCAGGTCCGGGCATCTGAACGTGCGGTTCTTCACTGTTCGTGTTTATTTGAACACATTCGAACATAAACTGCAACAACTATTTGTTTATCTTTGTTCTTTTTTGAGCAAATACCGTTCACAGGTGATTGCTGACCGTTTGGACCCGGCGCGGACGTAGCGACCATGTGTTCAACAAACAAAAGGGCGGCCGAGAACGTGTCTCGACCGCCCTTCTCACGGTTGATCTTCCAAAGATCGCTTTGCCGCCTACTCAGACTGCCCGCTCTTCTTGGCATGTTTGGACGGACCGCTCATGAAACGACCCGTCAGATAGTTCGCGGGACCGGAGATATCGATCCCCAGCAGCACGTGTCCTAGCCATAGGAACGCCGCGAGCACCAGTAGAGGAATCACACACGAGGTCACGATCATTACGATGACGCCTTCGATGAGGTCGGTCACCTGCTGCACGATCTCGTCGGTCATCTGCTTGGCACCGCTGGTTACCGACGTAACAAGGCTCGATGCCCCATCGGTCAACTGCTCGAGCACGTTTTTGGACTCCGTGGCCTCGGATTTTTTCTTGTTCGATTTTGAGCTGGTCTCGGCTGACTTGTCCGTGGTGTCGGCTGCGTCCGCAGCCTTTTGCTCAGCTTGCTCAATACTTACGCGATACGTTTCATCGACCTTCTGCGACACCCATACGCTCGCAGGCACGAGTGCCATGCCGATCACGGCAACCACCAGCACGCGTGTCGCCACACGGCGCAGGACAGCGCTCGTGCTCCAGCGCCCGTGAATGCCGAGCGACACCGCAAAGAGCACTAACGCAAACGGGATTAAGATGCCCAGGCCAACCGACCACAAAATCGTGAGCAGATATTTCTCTAGGTATAGCACGGCAAGCACGATACCAAGGTTGCCTGAAAGCTGCGCGAGCTGCTCGGCAACCGGCGTTCCCGTATCACCCGGCAGTGCGGTAATGCCCGCAGACAGCGCCACGCACGAGGTCGTGAGCGCCAAAACATTGCCCTTCTTTTGATCGATGACCTCGATGGTGGAGTCCCAAGTTTTGGTATCGGCGAAATGCGGACGAGCTACAAAGCCCGACAGCAACGCCAGCACCACGAGCGCAACGATGATACCGATCTGCAGTTTTTTGTTTGCGCACACGACATCGGACAGGCTGGGCTGCAGCTCGGTTACCGTCGTGTGCTCGGTTATCTGGACAGGACGCCCATGAGCCATCTCGTGCGCGTCTCTTTTTTGTATTGACCCGTTATCCGGCATTTGGATACCTCCTCATTCCGGCGTTTAATGCGAAAGGAAGTATACCCACCGAGCAAAAATCGAACGGGAGGACCAACGGAGCGCACCAAGACTGTCCCCAATGACTAGTCGTTTAAGAACGCCCCCAATGACTATCTCGGGATGAGTTGCGGTGGAATAGGGATTGTTTTGCGCCCGCCGGCCCCTATTCAGCCCCTATTTCACCGCAACTTGAAGGAGAGCAGAAAAAGCCCTGCCGCGGGTAGCGGCAGGGCTTTTGGAAGGGGACTTGGTTGTGAGGGCTCGTTAGGCGAGCTTGGCCTCGAGCTCGGCGATACGCTTGTAGGCATCGATGGTGAAGCGGGCCTGCTTCTCCAAAATCATAGTGGTCATGAGAGTATCCTGAGCATGGGCCATGATGAAGGTCATCTCCATCTCGCCACCGCCGGCCTCCTGCGAAAGCAGCTTGGTCTGCGTGTCGTGGGCACCGATGAGCGCATCGCTGGCATCCTTGTGCAGCTGCTCGGCCTTCTCAAAGTCACCCTCGCGAGCAGCATCGAGCGCTGCAAGCAGATCGGTCTGGGCGTCACCTGCGTATGCGACAATCTCGAATCCAACCATCGAGATTTCTTCTTTGGTTGCCATATTGCGTTCCTTTCACATATGAACCAATGGAGAGCATCGCGTCCGGGCATACGCGCTGCGTTCTGTATGGCAGAAACATTAACATTCAAACAAAAAAGAACAGCGCAAAACGCATTTTCAAGCTATGAACGGTTGCTTTTCACCCGTGAACGGTTTCCAAACCAATCTGAACAATATCAAACACAATTATCGGCAACCCAAACAGGTCCACACCCTAGCGTACGTCGCGCACCGTATCGCCCTCGACGAGCACGCCCGGAAACAGCATGTGCTCCACACCGGGTTCAACGCCCTCGGCGCCGGCAATCTTGTCGACCGCCCACATGCCGACGCGCTTGTTGTCAAAGCGCACCGTGGTCAGGTGACGGTCGGGCACGATATCGCCCAGGCTATCGTCAACACCCACCACGCTCACGTCCTGGGGCACGCACTTCCCGCGCGACTCGAGCCCACGGATGCAGCCGTAGGCCATGGCGTCGTTGGAGGCATAAATGGCCGTGCAGGTCGGATCATCCGCAAGCACCTGGCCGGCAGCATATCCACTCTGCGCCGTCCAGTCGCCGCGCACGAGCTGCGGGGGCTCAATGCCATGCGCACGCAATGTCTCACGCCAGCCTTCCTCGCGCCGCATGCCCGAAAGCGAGCGCTCGGGGCACGAGATAAAGTGCACGGTCTTGTGCCCCTGCTCCAGCAAGTACTCGACCACCTGGCGCGAGCAATCGAACTGGTCGTTATCGACCGTCGAGCACAGCGGGTGCTCCAGCATGGTAACGAGCACCGTCTGCATACCGGGCAGCGGCTCAAAGGTGCCAAAGTCCGCCGGCATGCGGTTCATGATCACGACTATACCGTCCACCGGCAGTGCGCTCATACGCGACGATGCGCTCTCGAGGGTATAGGGGTGTCCATCTACTTTAGTGAGGGTGATGGCATAGCCGTGTTTGTCGGCCGCGGCGGCAAAGCCCTCCATACGGTCGAGGTTGCCGGTGCCAGTAATGTTGAACATGGCGACGCCGACGGTCTTAAACTTACCGCGGCGCAGCGATCGACCGGCAAAATTGGGGCGATACCCCAGCTCGCGCATGGCGGCACGCACGCGTTCCTTGGTCTCGGGGCGCACGCTGGGCGAATCGTGCACCGTACGCGAGACTGTCTGCTCCGAGACGCCCGCGAGGCGCGCTACGTCTTTGACGGATACCGATTTTTTAACAGCGGCCATAGATCGATCTTTCTATGTCAACGATGCCATTGGTGGCACCCTACGCAGTCAAATGAAACGTCTTCAAGTATATCTAACGCCTCCCCCACCATACGCTCACCACCCAAAACCTACCGTTCACCGACATTTTTGCTTCTCCGAACGGCTTTTGTCGACCAAATGTTAACGTTGCCATTGTGCAAACACAGAGCCACCGGGCGGCTCAAACGTTTACGCATAAGGAATCGACGGTTCGCAGGCACAGGAATCACCGGTTCGCGTCTTTTTTTGTGTCACAAAATGGCAACGTCAACATTTTGGCAACCGAACGCCAAAAGCTACCATCGTTGTTAACCCACCGACTCTTAGGAGCATTGCATGGAGCAACTTATCGCCATCATCGAAAAGGGCCAGCCCTTTTTCAACGCGATCGCCCGCAACAAGTACCTCAAGGCGATCCGCGACGGCTTTATCTCCGTCATCCCCATCATCATCTTCTCGTCCATCTTTTGCCTGGTAGCCTCGGTCCCCAACATCTGGGGTTTCTACTGGCCCGATGACATCAACAACGCCCTGTGGAAGTGCTACAACTACTCCATGGGTATCCTGGCCATCGCCTGCGCCGCCACCACGGCCAAGCACTTCGCCGACGCGCAGAACCGCGATCTGCCCAAGAACAACCAGATCAACTTTATCTCGTGCATGTGCGCGGCCATCATCGGCTTCTTGCTCCTTTCGAGCGACACCATCGCCACGGACGCCGCCAGCGGCTTCAACACCACCTACCTTGGTTCCAAAGGCCTGCTGACCGCCTTCATCGCCGCGTTTGTGACCGGCATCATCTACAAGTTCTTCATTAAGCGCAACATCACCGTCAAGATGCCCGAGCAGGTTCCGCCCAACATCTCGCAGACCTTTAAGGACATCATCCCCTTCTCCGTCTGTATCACCGTCTTTTGGGTCTTTGACATAGCCTTCCGCGCTGCTTTTGGCTTCTGCTTTGCCCAGGGCGTCATCCAGGTGTTCCAGCCCCTGTTCACCGCTGCCGACGGCTACATCGGCCTCGCTGTGATCTACGGCGCCATGAGCCTCTTCTGGTTCGTGGGCGTCCACGGCCCCTCGATCGTCGAGCCCGCTATCGCCGCCGCGCTCGTTGCCAACATGACCGACAACCTGGCTGCGTTCCAGGCTGGCCAGCACGCTTCCGCTGTCCTGACCCAGGGTGCCCAGTACTTCGTCGTCTGCATGGGCGGCACCGGCGCCACGCTCGTCCTGGTCTTTATGTTCTGCTTCCTGGCCAAGTCCCAGGAGATGCGCGCCGTCGGTAAGGCCGCTATCGTTCCCGTGTGCTTTGCCGTCAACGAGCCGCTGCTGTTCGCCGCACCCATCGTGCTCAACCCCGTCTTCTTTGTCCCGTTTGTCTTTGCCCCGATCGCCAACATCTGGATCCTCAAGATCTTTATCGACTTCTTGGGCATGAACGGCTTTATGTACACCCTGCCCTGGACCGTCCCCGGCCCCATCGGCACCATCATGGGCCTGGGCTTCCAGCCGCTCGCCTTTGTGATGCTCGCCCTTATCCTGGTCGTCGACTTCGTCCTGTACTATCCGTTCTTCCGTGCCTATGACGCCCAGAAGTGCGCCGAGGAGGCCGAGATCTCCCAGGAGGAGCTCGCCGCCAAGAACGCCGAGAAGGCCGCTAAGCTCAACGATGCCTTCCAGGGCAAGGCCGATGCCAAGAGCGTTGCCGCCGGCGCTGCTGCCGAGGCCGTGAAGGCCGATGCCCCCGCCGCTTCTGCAGCATCCGCTGCCGAGGCAACGACCGCCAGCGACCTTAACGGCAAGCGCGTACTCGTGCTCTGCCAGGGTGGCGGTACCTCGGGCCTGCTCGCCAACGCGCTGGCCAAGGCTGCCAAGGAGCGCGGCATCAATCTTGAAACCGCTGCCGAGGCATATGGCAACCACGTGGACATGCTCCCCGACTTCGATCTGGTCGTCCTGGCCCCGCAGGCCGCAAGCTACCTGGCCGACCTGCAGAAGGACTGCGAGCGCGTGGGCAACAAGTGCGTCGCCTGCCGCGGTAAGCAGTACATCGAGCTTTCCCAGAACGGCGATAAGTCTCTCGCCTTCGTCGCCGAACAACTCTCGAAGTAAGTAACGCTCAGGGCCAGCCGACCATCCAAGACCGGCTGGCCCTTCGATTTAGACGATTGGATCATCATGTCCGTTAACCCTGCTAGCGTCACCAACCCGCCCGCACAGTTTCCCGAGGACTTTGTCTTTGGCGGCGCCACCGCTGCCTACCAGGTAGAGGGCGAGACCCGCACTCACGGTAAGGGCAAAGTCGCCTGGGACGACTTCCTGGAGGCCCAGGGGCGCTTTTCCCCCGATCCCGCTTCGGACTTCTACAACCAGTACCCCGTCGATCTGGAGCTGTGCGAGGAGTTTGGCATCAACGGCATTCGCCTCTCCATCGCCTGGAGCCGCATCTTCCCCAACGGTATCGGTGAGATTAACCCCGAGGGTGTCCAGTTCTATCACGATCTCTTCGCCGAATGCCACAAGCACCACGTTGAGCCGTTTGTCACGCTGCATCACTTCGATACGCCGCTTCCCCTCTTTGAGAAGGGCGACTTCCTCAACCGCGAGACCATCGACGCCTTTGTGGACTTTGCCACCTTCTGCTTTAAGGAGTACGCCGACCAGGTGACCTACTGGTTCACCTTTAACGAGATCTGGGCCGACGCCTCCAACACCTACATCGAGGGCACCTTCCCCGGTGGCGTCAAGGCGCATCTGGCCGAGGCCTTCCAGTGCGAGCACAACATGATGCTCGCCCACGCCAAGGCCGTGCTGGCCTTCCACAACGGCGGTTTTAAGGGCAAGATCGGCGTCATTCAGTCGTTGGAGTTCAAGTACCCGCTCAACGAGAACGACCCCGCCGACATCAAGGCCGCCAACAACGAGCACGTGCTGCAGAACCAGTTCTTGCTCGACGCCACCTTCCGCGGCGACTACGCGCCCGACACCCTCGAGTGCGCCAACCGCCTGGCCGCCGTCTCGGGCGGTACCATCGAGATCCTAGACGAGGATCTGGAAATCATGCGCGAGGCCGCCCTCTACAACGACCACCTGGGCGTTAACAACTACCAGTGCCGTTTCTTGAAGGCTTACGATGGCGAGAACGACCTGCACCACAACGGTACGGGCGAGAAGGGCACCGGCCGCTGGCGCGTCAAGGGCATTGGCGAGCACGTGAACAAGCCCGGCATCCCCACCACTGACTGGGACTGGATTATCTATCCCGAGGGTCTGTTCGATCTGCTCGTCTACATTAAGCAGCGCTACCCCAACTACAAGCAGATCTTCATCACCGAGAACGGCATGGGCTACAAGGACCCCTACAAGGACGGTTTTGTAGACGACCAGCCGCGCATCGACTACATCGAGCAGCACCTACGCTGGTTGCTCAAGGCCATGGAGGTGGGCGTCAACGTGGGCGGCTACTTCCTGTGGAGCCTGCAGGATCAGTTCTCCTGGACCAATGGCTACAACAAGCGTTACGGCTTCTTCTACGTTGACTTTGAAACCCAGAAGCGAACGCCCAAGGCAAGCGCATACTGGTATAAGCACGTGGCACAGACCCGTCGTCTGGACTAGCGGCTTGCGGCGAGCGGTTGGCGGAGTTGCACCGCCCACATAACCTGTCCCCATTTCTCAGCCGGGGGCGGCACGTCACACGGCGCGCCGCCCCCGACCTTTTTGTTCAGGTCGGAAGCCGTTTGTCTCAATCTGTAACATCTAGCCGAGTTTTTTGGGTCCTAGCTGTTACAGATTGAGACAAATAGGCAGAACGAGCTGAACCTACGCCCGTATATCTTTGACAGTCGAGCGTTCGACCAACGTACTCGGCACATGAATCGCCTCGATAGACGAGCTCTCTCCAATCGCCGCCTCAAACGCAAGCTTACCGACACCGCGCAAATCAAATCGCAACGTCGTCAGCCGATTGTGAGGAACAAGTCCCTCGAGTGCGTCGTCGATACCAACCACGCTCACGTCGTCGGGCACGGACAGGCCCGCGTTCTCGAGCGCGGCGATAACGCCCAGCGCCATCTGGTCATTTGCCGCAAGCACGGCAGTCGGCGCCTGCGACCCGCCGGCAAGCACCTCGGCCGCAATCCGCTCGCCCATGGCGTACCCACTGTCCGCACTCCAATCGCCACGCAGCATCGGAGCGGCATCGACATGAGCACGACCCAGCGTATCGCGCCAACCGGCCTCACGAAAACGCGAGGAAATCGAGTTTTCCGGACCCGCCACAAACCGCATATTCGAGTGACCATGTTCCAGCAGATAATTGGTCAACAGCTCGCACGAACCATACTGGTCGGAGTCGATCGTCGTGCAGCGCGGATGCGCATACATGGACAGGATGACCGTTCGCACTCCCGGCTGGGGAACAAACTCCTCAAAATCGGGAGCCATGCGGTTCATGTTGAGAATCATGCCGTCGACGGGTCGCTCGACCATGCGGCGCGAGGCATCGGCAAGTGTATAGGGCTTGTCGCCGCCCATCTCGATCATAGTGACGGCAAAATCATGCTCGCGCGCCGCTTGCATGATACCCTCGAGCGTCGCCAGGTTACCGACACGTGTGATGTTGTACATGCACAGGCCAATAGAACGATACGACCCGCCGCGCAACGCCGTTCCAGCAAAATTGGGACGAAAGCCCAGCTCTTCCATGGCGGCCAGCACACGCTTGCGCGTCTTTTCCGTCACGTTGGGCATACCGTTGACCACGCGAGACACAGTCTGGCGGCTCACGCCAGCGAGCGCCGCAACCTCTGCCGCGCTCGCCGAACGACCATTCCTTGTCCGCTGAGCCATGCCTTCCACGCTAACCTGCTTCCCAACTATTCCCCGCGCCCATGGCGCATCGTACATACATTGATAACGTGCTCATGATACCCGAGCCATATACCACAACATGAAAACTTCTGTCAATCAAAACCGCTTACCGAACAAATACAACCGTTCGCGGCTGTTTGAAGTTGTTTTGTTTCTATACATCCCAGCCGGATGTTAACGTGCTCATTGTCAAATATTTACGTGCTCATTTTGGTTCTAATCATTTTAAGATAGTGTTTATCGGGCTTTTTCACCGCTGAACGCTAACCAGGGAGCCTCCTGAGCACAAACGCACAATATCGAACAGCGAGACGAGAGGGTGTATGCATATGTCTTTGCTAAACCGCGTACAGCAGCTGCCGAAGGGCTTTGTTTGGGGCGCCGCAACCGCCGCGTACCAAACGGAAGGTTCCACGAAGGTGGCAGGCAAGGGTAAGACCATGTGGGACGATTACCTTGTCGCCCAGGGTCGCTTTTTGCCCGACCCGGCCAGTGATTTCTACAACCGCTACGAGGAGGATATCCGCCTTTCTGCCGAGCATGGACTCAACGCCATTCGTGTGTCCATCGCCTGGACCCGCATCTTCCCCAACGGCGACGATGCCGAACCCCTCGCCGAGGGCGTTAAGCACTACCACGAGCTGTTCGCCTGCTGCAAAAAGTATGGCGTCGAGCCCTATGTGTCCCTGCATCACTTTGACTCCCCCGCCGCCCTGTTCAACCAGGGCGACTGGCTCAACCGCAAGACCGTCGACGCCTATGTGCGCTATGCCGAGTTCTGCTTCCGCGAGTTCCGCGAGGTCAAGAATTGGTTCACCATCAACGAGCTCATCAGCCTCTCGCACTCCCAATACATCCAAGGCAACTTCCCGCCCAACCATCACTTTGATGTGACGAGCGGCATCCAGAGCCAGCACAACGAGCTCGTTGCCCACGCCCGCGCCGTCAACCTGTATAAGGATCTTGACGAGACCGAGCACCTGGGCGGACGCATTGGCATGGTCAACGTCCTGACGCCGGCATATCCTGCCACCGACTCGCCCGCCGACCAGCACGCCGCCGACCTGTACAACGCCTTCTACACCGACTTCATCATGGACGGCGCCTTCCTGGGTCACTACTCCGCGCGCACCCTCTCACTCATCAACGAGATTCTGCGTGCCAACAACGCCACGCTTACGGTTGAGGACAGCGACATGGAGGAGCTCGCCAAGGCGGCGCCCCGCAACGATATGTTCGGCCTCAACTACTATCAGTCGGCGTTTATCGCCGCCTACGATGGCGAGTCAACCAACAGCTTTAACGGCACCGGAGACAAGGGCACCTCGTGCTTTAAGTTTAAGGGCGTCGGGCAGCAGGTCGATATGCCGGGTATCCCCACCACCGACTGGGATTGGCTCATCTACCCGCAAGGCCTCTACGACACGCTCAAGCACATCAGCGCCACCTATCCCAACCTCCCCGTCATCTATATCACCGAAAACGGCCTGGGCCACAAGGACCCCGAGCCCGACGCAAACGGCATCGTCGCCGATCCCGAGCGCATCGACTTTGTCGACCAGCACATGGAGAAGGTGCTCCAGGCGCGCGCCGAGGGCGTCGACGTCCAGGGCTACTTTATCTGGAGCCTGCAGGACCAGTTCTCGTGGGCCAATGGCTATAACAAGCGCTACGGCCTGTTCTACATCGACTTCGACACGCAAAAACGCTACATCAAGCAGTCGGCACTCTGGTACAAGGAGCTCGCCGACACTATGGCGGACGCGCAGTAGCGCATCGCCTCGCTTTCCCCCGAGAAGGGAGCGGCCCTATGCGATACAAACCCAGCCGCTCCCCTCTCTCCCCCTGGGACCGACCCCGCCTGCACCCGGGCTTTTAGCAAGCGGGAGACCATATAGGTTTTCAACGTCCATGCCATTAAGATTTCATGCAAAGAGGAGCGTGAACTATGGAATCGATCGTTAAGTTCTTGGAGAAAGGTCAGCCGTACTTCGACAAGGTCTCTAAGAACATCTACCTTCAGGCCATTAAAGACGGCTTTTTGGCAGCAATGCCCATCATCCTGTCTTCTTCTGTCTTCCTGCTTATTTCGACCCTGCCGGGCGTTGTCGCCACGGTCGGCGGCTTTACGCTGCCCGACTGGTGGAACGTCGACGTCGTGAACTTCTGCAACAAGGTTTACAACTTCACGATGGGCGTCGTGGGCATCATGGTCGCCGGCACCACCGCAAGCGCGCTGACCGGCTCCAAGAACCGCCGCATGCCTGCCGGCAAGGCCATCAACGCCACGAGCACCATGATCGCCGCCATGTGCGCTATGCTCATCTTGGCCGTTACCCAGACGAGTGCCAAGATCGACGGCGCCGATGTCTCGGTGTTCTTTACCGACAACATGGGCACCAAGGGCCTGCTGAGCTCCTTTGTCGCCGCATTTGCCACGGTCAACATCTATGCCTTCTGCATTAAGCGAGACATCACCATCAAGCTGCCCAAAGAAGTCCCCGGCGCCATCGCCCAGAACTTCCGCGACATCTTCGCCTTCAGCTTCTCCATCCTGTTTGTCGCCGTCATCGACGTTATCTGCCGCACCTGCTTGGCCGTCCCGTTTGCCAACGTCATCTCCACGCTGGTGAGCCCGCTGTTCGCCGCTGCCGATTCCTACGCCGGCCTCGCCCTCATCTGGTTCATGATCCCGCTGTTCTGGTTCATGGGCATCCACGGCCCCTCGGTCGTTAAGCCTGCCCTCAACGCCGCGCTGTTTGGCAACATCACCACCAACCTCGCCACGCTGCAGGCCGGCGGTCACCCCGCCCTCGCCCTGACCGAAAACTTCGGTAACTACATCGGCGAACTCGGCGGCACCGGCGCCACGTTCATTGTCCCGATCATCTTCCTGCTCTTTATGCGCTCCAAGCAGCTCAAGGCCGTCGGCAAAGCCTCTGTCGTGCCCGTGATGTTCGCCGTCAACGAGCCGCTGCTGTTCGCCGCGCCCATCATCCTCAACCCGTACTTCCTGATCCCGTTCCTGTTTGCCCCCGTGGCCAACGTCCTCATTGGTAAGTTCTTCATCGACTTTTTGGGCATGAACGGCTTTATCTATGCCATGCCGTGGGCACTCCCCGGACCGATCGGCACCTTCATCGACACCAACTTCCAGCCGATCTCTCTGGTCCTGGTTGTCGTCCTGCTGGTCGTTGACTTCTTGATCTACTACCCATTCTGCAAGGCCTACGACAACGTCCTGTGCAAGCAGGAGGACGAGACCCTGGCCGAAGAAGAGGCCGAGGAGACCAAGGCCGTCAAGACCGCTGCCGCCCCCGCCGTTGAGGCTCCTGTTGTCGAGACCGCTTCTGCCACTGAGGCCTCCGCAGCTCCGTCCGCCCTTAAGGGCAAGGATCTGAGGGTTCTGGTTCTGTGCGCTGGCGCCGGCACCTCTGCACTGCTCGCCAACGCGCTTAAGGAAGGCGCCGACGAGCTGGGCATCGACATTACCGCCAACGCCGGTGCCTACGGTAGCCACTACGCCATCATGGACCAGTACAACGTCATCGTCCTGGCTCCGCAGGTTCGCACCTATTACAACGAGATGAAGGCCGACACCGACCGCCTGGGCATCACGCTGCTGTCGCCCAAGGGCAAACAGTACATCGACCTCACTAAGGATCCCAAGGGTGCCGTCGCCTGGATCGAGGAAAACCTCGAGGCATAAGACGCTGACACCACCTGCCGCTTGCAGACAATAAATGGCCCGTGCATCGATGTGTGATGCGCGGGCCATTTTGTTTAGACCGCACCCGTCCTCCTGTTCATCTCAATCTGTAACATCTAGCCGAGTTTTTCGGTCCTAGCTGTTACAGATCGAGATGAACGCACAGGCCAAGCCGAAAATCTCAATCTGTAACATGTAGACCACTTTTGACCGCTTAGACGTTACAGATCGAGACAAACGGAATATACCGGACCGAATTGTCTAAATCTGTAACAACTAGCTGAGATTTTCGGCCCTACCTGTTACAGATTTAGACGAACAGGCCGAGCACGTCTACGCCCGCAGGTCCTTTACGCTGGAACGCTCGACCAGCACACCCGAGACAAGCGTACGGCTTCTGGAGCTCGGGGCTTCTAGGCCCGCGACGACCTCGTTGAGCGCACGGACGCCCAGCTCGCGGTGGCGAAACTTCACCGACGTCAGAATCGAGTTGGGAATCGTCTTATAGAGCTCATCGTCGAAGCCGATCACGGACACATCATTGGGCACACTGAGCCCTTTGTCACGTAGAGCCATCATCACGCCGTTTGCCATGCAGTCGTTAGCAGCGAGGACCGCCGTGCAATCGGGCTTATCGGCAAGCACAAGGCCCGCGGCATAGCCACTATCCGCATTCCAATCGCCTTGCAGAGGCTCGGGCGGCTCAATGCCACGCGCCTCGAGTGCCGCACGCCAACCTTTCATACGGCACTGGCTCGACAACGACTCTTTCTTACCAGAGACGAAGTACACGTTTTTATGCCCGTGGTTCAAGAAGTACTCGCACGCCATGCGCGCGCCGCCCTCTTGGTCGTCACTGACGGTGGAGCAGGCAGGATGTTCCATCGGTGTGATAATCACCGTCTTGAGGTCCTTCGGTGCCTCAAAGGTATCAAAGTCATCGACCATCTGACGCAGGTTGAAGATCATGCCATCAACAGGCAGCTGCGACATCCTACGCGCCGCTTCGGCAAGGGTCATCTTCTCCCCCGCCCGCTTCTTAATCATCGTGAGCGCAAAGCCGCGTTCTTCGGCGGCATCGGCGATACCGTCAATCATGTCCACGGCGCCGCCCGACAAGTGGAACATCACCACGCCGATGCACCCGTAACGGCCCAACTTGAGCGAACGCGCGGCAAAGTTCGCCCGGAACCCGAGCGCTTCCATTGCGGAATGGACCTTATCGCGTGTCGACTCTCGCACGCTATTGGGCTCGTTGATCACACGCGAAACCGTCTTGAGAGAAACGCCCGCGGCAACTGCCACATCATTCATTGAGACATTTTTCTTGTCCATCGTTGCCACTGCTTCTCCACTCGGTTCTCTATCGCTTGTTTTTTGCGTTCTAGCATACACTACCTGCCTGACTGATAAATCAACCGTTTACCGGACAATATCGACCGCTCACCCGTATATCCTTGTTGCTCTTCCAAAAATGTCTTACGTTGTCATTAACGAAATGACAACGTTGTCATTTCGCAATGCCTTCCTTAAGCAGGAAGGTTTCCGGGCAGTCCTGACCATCCATCGACGACCAGTTCCATCCACATGCATCGCGCATCAAGTAGCAAAGGAGCTTTATGGACGCCATCGTAAAGATGCTCGAAAAGCATCAGCCGTTCTTTGAGAAGATCTCGAGGAACATCTACCTCCAGGCTATTAAGGACGGATTCCTTGGGTGCATGCCCATCGTCCTCACCTCTTTCGATCTTTCTGCTCATTGCCACCCTTCCTGGCGTAGTTGGCATCACGCTGCCCCAGCCGCTCATCGACTGGTGCAACAAGCTGTACAACTTCACCATGGGCGTCATGGGCATCATGGTCGCCGGCACCACTGCCAAGAACTTTACGGCTTCCATGAACCGTCGCATGCCCGCCGGCAAGGTGCTCAACGACGGTTCCACCATGGTGGCCGCCCAGTGCAGCATGCTGCTGCTCGCAGTCACGCAGTTCACCACCAAGTTCAACGGCTCCGAGCTTTCGGTCTTCGATTGCACCAGCATGGGTACGCGTGGTCTGTTCTCGGCCTATATCGCCGCGTTCATCACCGTGTGGGTCTACAAATTCTGCGTCTCGCGCGATCTGACCATTAAGCTGCCCAAGGAGGTCCCGGGCGCCATCGCTCAGAACTTCCGCGACATTATCCCCTTTGGCGGCGCCGTCATTATCTGCGGCATCATCGATGTCGTCGTGCGCAACCTCATGGGCGTTCCGTTCTCCGAGCTGCTCATCAAGCTGCTCTCCCCGCTCTTCACTGCAGCAGAGACCTACCCCGGACTCATCCTTATTCAGGCAGCCACCGCGTTCTTCTGGTTCATCGGCGTCCACGGCCCCTCGATCGTCCAGCCGGGCATCGACCCCATCCGTCTTGCCAACCAGGCCGAGAACCTGCAGGTTCTGCTGGCCGGTGGTCACCCCGCCCACTCCCTCACCTTTAACATGTCGCTCGTGGGTGAGTTCGGCGGCACCGGCGCCACGTTCATCGTGCCGCTTCTGCTGATTCTCTTTATGAAGTCCAAGCAGCTCAAAGCCGTCGGTAAGGCCTCGATTGTTCCTGTTGCCTTCGCCGTCAACGAACCGCTGCTCTTTGGCGC
>DBGAPG010000091.1:0-5518 GCA_048438765.1 Collinsella sp. | reverse complement strand
AGGGCGCAGACGGTGGTCGACCTCAGGTGGACGTCCATCCCGAACGCGGTAGAATACTTTGGCATGGGAGCCTCCCAACCTCGTTGCGGCGCGGCTGCGCCTATGGCACTTCGACATCATTGTCGCAGCCCCGACCCGCGGCCACGAGCGGGGGCTCCTATCTTTTTAGTGCCCTCGGATTGGGTCATAGTGTCTGTCGTTGCCAAGGCATCGGCGTTGCCTTGGTTGGCTTAAAGTGGCACTTTTACCTGCGACGTTGCCATCGCTGAAGTAGTCATTGGGAAGGCGGCAGTTGGGGACGTTCCTTTTCTGCCGGCAGTTGGGGACACTCCTTGTGCCAGCGTTGCATCGAGTGCTTGGGAAACCGTGACCCGGTTTTTGGCCGAATAGTGGGTCGCATTTTCCGGATGGGGTGGGTTGCGGAAAGTGCGACCCGGAATATTGCTCTGAAACGGGATGCGGTTTCCCTGATGCGCCTCAAACGGAAAGCGCATCCCATTCCGGAGCTCCAAAACGGGATGCGCTTTCCGCGCGGAAGAATTGTCGCAGCTGCGTTAAGCAGTGTCGCTCGTTACTCGCCCAGGATCAGCGCTGCGAGCTCGCCCTGGGTGTCCACCACGTAGTCGGCGCCGGCGGCTTCCAGCTCTGCGCGGCCGCGGAAACCCCAGCTGACGCCCGCACTCTTAAGGCCGGCGTTGTGGCCGGTCAGGATATCGACATTGGAATCGCCTACGTAGAGCGTGGTCGCCGGGTCGGCGCCTAGCTCTTCCATCACATGCAGCGTGACGGGTGCTTCGGGCTTGGGCGGAAACGCATCGACACGGCCCTGCACCAGCGCAAAGCGCTCGGAACCAAAATACTTTTCGATAAGCGGAGCCGCCGAGACGTGGTCCTTGTTAGTGAGCACGGCAAGCTGAACGCCTGCGGCGCGCAAGCGGTCGAGCATCTCGATCGTGCCGGCATAGGGAGCGGTGTGGTCTTCCTTGTGCTCGCCGTAGTAAGCCCTAAACTCGGCAAGCGTCTGCTCAAACATGCGGCCGTCGCCTGCGTACTCGGCGGGCATAAAGCGCTCAACCAGCTTGAGCATGCCGTTTCCCACCTTGTAGCGGTACTCGTCAACGGCAAACGTGGGCCAGCCGTGCGCCTCGCAGGTATGGTTGCCGGCGGCCGCCAGGTCCTCGAGCGTGTTGAGAATGGTGCCGTCCAGGTCAAAGATCACATGGGAAAAAGCTGCTGCCATGGGTGCTCCTGCCGCTTGAGTTGTAAAACGCACCCCATGATACTGGGCATGCGTGCCGGGCATGTTTGGAATCTGAATATCTTTAATAGCCCTGAGCCTTTGTCGTTAGCAAATTCTCGGCAGCTGCTCTCCTACGAGCATGTCGAGGATGCGGGTCGAGCCCCAGCCGGTGCGCACGCGCACGGCGGGATGGGCGCCCTCGGCAAGTGGCAGCACGCGGCCGATGATGGCGGCATTCTCGCCGTAGCGGGCGGCGCGCATGGCGCTCAGCGCGGCATCGGCTTGCTCGGCCGGCACGACGGCAACCATCTTGCCCTCGTTTGCCACCTGCAGCACATCGTAGCCGAGCATCTCGCAGGCGGCCTGCACGTCGGGACGCACGGGCACGGCATCCTCGTCGATCTCCATGGCAACGCCGCTGGCCTGCGCAAACTCGTTGAGCGTCGAGGCCAGGCCACCGCGCGTGGGGTCGCGGAAGCAGCGTGTGTCGGGTGCTGCGGAAAGCACATCGGCAATCAGGTGGTTGAGCGGCGCGGCGTCGCTTTCGATGGTGCTCGAAAACGCCAGACCCTCGCGTTGGCTCATGATAGCGATGCCGTGGTCGCCCAGTGTACCCGAGACCAGGATGACATCGCCGGGCTGGCAGTTTGCGCCGCTGAGCGCCACGCCCGCAGGCACCTCGCCCACGCCGGCGGTATTGATATAGACGCCGTCGGCCCCGCCGCGCTCGACCACCTTGGTGTCGCCCGTGATTATGGACACGCCCGCCTCGTGCGCCGTCTCGGCCATCGTCTGCACAATCTGGCGGAGCCTATCCATGGGATAGCCCTCTTCGAGGATAAAGCCGCACGACAGGTAGCGCACGTTGGCGCCCGAGGTCGCGACGTCGTTGACGGTTCCGCACACGGCGAGGCGGCCGATGTTGCCACCGGGGAAGAACTGCGGCGAGACTACAAAGCTGTCGGTCGACATGGCGATGCGCCCGCTCGCGGGCAGCGCGGCGACGCCGGCATCGTTGCCTTCGAGCAGCTCGGGCGACCCAAAGGCATCCAAAAAGACCTCATCGATGATGCGTTTCATCATCTGGCCGCCGGAGCCGTGGCCCAGCAGGACGGTGCTATCGGTAACGCTATGGGACATATCGAAAACTCCAATCGTGGGTGGTGCCGGTGTGCGGGTGTGCCCGGGCTAGTCGCGGTAGCGGTAGTACGCCGCGCAGCTGCCCTCGGAGCTCACCATGCACGGGCCGACGGGGTGCTCGGGCGTGCAGGTGCGGCCAAAGAGCGGGCAGCTGCTCGGCGCAATGGCCCCGCGCAGCACGTCGCCGCAGCGGCACCCGCGCGGCTCGACCGTCGCCTCAACGGGCACGTCAAAGCGAGCGCGGGCATCAAAGCGCGAGAACTCGGGGCGGATGGAAAGGCCCGAGTTGGCAATCAGCCCCAGCCCGCGCCATGTGGTATCGCACGGCTCAAACACCTGCTCGACCAGCTGGCGCGCCACGGGATTGCCGTCTGCGTTGACGCCACGGCGGTAGGCGTTGTCAATCACCGGCCTGTCCTCGACAACCATCTGGACCAGCATGCAGATGCCCTGCAGGATATCGACCGGTTCAAATCCCGTGACCACGCCCGGGGTATTGAATTCGTCGACCAAAAAGCTAAAGGGCACCAAGCCCGTGATGGTGGCGACGTGGCCCGGCAGGATAAAGCCGTCGATGGTGGTCTCGGGGTCGTTGGCGATGGCGCGCAACGCCGGCGGCGTGGCCTTGTGGGCGCAATAGACCGAGAAGTTCAAAAGCCCGCGCGCCTCGGCCTCCAAGATGGCGGCGGCGATGGTGGGCGTCGTAGTCTCAAAGCCCACGCCCATAAAAATGACCGGGCGATCAGGGTTTTGCTCGGCAATGTCGAGCGCGTCGAGCGGGGAATAGACGATACGGATATCGCGCCCCGCCGCCTTTTGCGCAGCGAGCGAGGTGGATGATCCGGGCACGCGCATCATGTCGCCAAAGGTGGTGATGATGGCGCCGTCTATGTTGGCGAGCGCGATTGCGTGGTCGATGTCGCGGTTGGCGGTGACGCAGACGGGGCAGCCCGGGCCGCTCAGCAGCTTGAGCCCGGCCGGCATAATGGAGCGAAAGCCATAGCGCCCGATGCTCACGGTATGCGTGCCGCAGACTTCCATAAGGTTGATGGTGCGGTCGCCGACAAGCTCATGAATGCGCTCGATGAGCTCGCGAGCCAGCTTGGGATCGCGGAATGCCGAGAAATCGATACCGGAGCGCGCCGGCTGCTCGGGCGCCACTAGTAAGCCTCCGCCGGGTTGGTGGTCAGCTGGTCTTCTTCGACCAGCTCGGACATGGCATTAACAAGCTCGAGCGTTTCCTGTGCTTCCTGCTCGTCGACAATCTGGATGCCAAAGCCGGCGTGTACGAGAATATAGTCGCCAACCTGCGCCGTCGGCACGAGTCGCAGCGACACGGGGCGCTCGATGCCCATCATGTCGACGGTGGCCTTGAGGTCGTCGTCGCGTTTGACTACTTTACCGGGAACGGCAAGGCACATATTGTTCCCCTTTTATACGCTTTGCGCTGGACGGGCGCTCAATAATCTATCAGTTGATGGTAGCGCTCGCGGGCGCTGCGGGCAAACGCGCTACACCTGTGAGACGGCGGCTTGCGGGCTGGCCGAACAGCCTATTGTGGCGCGACCTGTGCGAGGCGAGTGCGTGCGACTGCTGCCTGACCGTAGGCGATGCAGCCGTCATTGACGGGTACGGTGTGGGGGACAAGGACAGTAAAGCCTGCGCTTTTGAGCTCGCGGGTGAGAAGCTGAAGCAGAAGTCGGTTCATGAACACGCCGCCCGAGAGCGCGACGGTATCGATGCCTTCGCGCGTGCAGATTTCGCGTGCGATTCGTGCCGAAGAGCGCGTAACGGCGACATGGAAGCCGAGTGCGAGCTTGTCGGCGGGCACGCCGGCCCTGATTCCCTCCAAAAGCGCCTTAAAAAGTGAGCTGGGGTCCAGGACGAGAGGCCTGCTCGAGGTTGCTTGGACAGTTAGTTCAGATTTGTACTTTTTAGAGCAGCAATGGGTGGCATAGATTGTCTGCGAGGTCCCCGAATGGGTTGATTTGTGGTATCCGACGGGCAAATTAGACGCAAATGAGGCGCCTGGAGAGCCCTCTTCGGGGTAATCTGAGCCAAAACCGTTGGTTAGAGGGTCTGTATTTAATACAAATCTGAACAAACTGTCCAGCCGTAATGGGTCAGATGCGGAACGGCCGTCTTTATCGTCGGGAACATGGGCGATTTCGCCGTCGAGCGCGCGCCAGGCGGCGGCTTCGAGTTCTATGGCGGGTTCGCCCTCGTAGGTTGCCTTGCCGCAGATACCCAGAATCGCTGTCGCGGCATCAAAGAGACGCCCCATGCTGCTGGTACGCGGGCTGTTGATGCCGCGCTCGATCATGGTGGCTGTCACGCTGCGTGTTTGCTCGTCGAGGCTGTCCAAAAGCCGAGCGGCACCTGGGTGCTCGAGCAGGCCGAGCTCACTGAGCAGGGCAAAGGCGTTGCGGCGGGCGTCGCGCACGGAGGCCGCCCCACCGGGGAGCGCCCAGGTGCGCAAATGCGCGGCGCGCTCAAAGCCGTCAAGGCCGGCAACAAGAAACTCGCCGCCCCAAATGGTCCCATCGGTGCCGGCGCCGGTGCCGTCAAAGGCGATGCCAAGGACGCGCGCGTCGGTTGTAAGCTGGCCCGCGGCGATAGCCTCAGCCATTACGCTCGCGATATGCGCATGATGGTGCTGCACCTCGACGAGCGGCAGATTGCATTTTCGCGCCTGCTCGCGCGCCCACTGGCCCGATAGATAGCTGGGGTGTAAATCGCAGGCCAAGGCGGCGGGCGCCAAATCAAAGAGATCTTCCAAGCGCGTGCGCGCGGTGTTCCAGGCATCGAAGGTCCCGCCGTTTTCAACATCGCCGATATGCTGCGACACAAAACAGGTCGCCTCGCCGTTCGTCCCTTCACGCGTGAGCGTAATCGTGGCCTTTTGTTGCGGCCCGCAGGCGAGTACGCAGGACGGAGCGCCGTCGAGCGCCGGCAACGGCAGCGGCTGGGGTGCATATCCACGAGCGCGGCGAACGGGCATAACGGCGCCGTCGACCACGCGCACCACGGAATCGTCATAGCGCGAGAGAATCGCTCGATCGTTGCCGAGCAGCGCGTCGGCAATGCCGGCGGCAACGAGGCGCTCCCAGGCAAGATCGTCATCGGTCTCGATGGGCT
>DBGAPG010000090.1:0-5179 GCA_048438765.1 Collinsella sp. | reverse complement strand
GGTGAACGTAGATAGAAAGGCGGATGGCCGTGCGCGACTCCCCGTTAATGAGGATGTCGGAGAACACGGGCGCGCAGGAAATATCAAAACCGGTTGGAATCAAAAAACCGCGCGCGATAGCCACGGCCTTAATAGCCTGGTTGACCGCACCGGCGCCGACACACTGGATGTTGACGGGTACACCATCCTTGACCATGCCGGCGATGGCGCCGGCAACGGACGCGGGCGATGATTTGCTTGATACCTTCAGGCAATCCATGAAGAAACTCCTGCGTTTAAAAGTACGTTTTAACTGCAATAACTTTATCGTACCGAGTGGACTCGGTAAAGGCACTATTCCTCTTTGGCAAGATCGAAGGTCACGGTGATTCGATCACGCGAAACACGAATCTTTGGGTCGCCGCAAAGGTTGAGATAGTACCGAGCGGCAAGGTCATTAAAGTCGCGCTCCACAGCACGCGAAAACTGTGCTATGTCATCCTTGGCAATACGTAGCCCGCGACGATCCTTCGCGAGATCGACAGGAGCCGGCGCATGCGAGGACGAATCACGCTCGCGCAGCAGACGCGCAGTCACACCGCGAACGGGCTTAATCTGCCCTGCCAAAATGCGATGGGCCGTGCGCTCAGACATCTCAAGACCCAAACCCGAACAGATACGGATAAAGTCCTCGGCATCAGAGGCAAGGCCTAAACGATCGACAACTGGAAGCTCGCTCTCGTCATCAATGAACAGGAGACGCGACGTATCGAGCCGACTTGACGCCTGAGCATAAAGGGTCGCGGCAATCTCAGACGGAGAACCAAGATAGACATCGCAACCACGCAACTCCTCGAGCGCAAACTCACAAGCAGCGCGAATAATATTATGCGGACCGCGAGCACAGACATAACGTCCGTCCTCATCCTTGACAGCCTGGGGCCAGCTGGACTGATCGGCACGCTCACTGAGGCGGTCGGCCGCAACGCTCACCTTAAAGGCCGAGCCAAGATCGACACCTGACGTGACCACACGGGCCTCATCGGTGTTCTGCTTGATCGAAAACAATGCCATGCCACGACCGTGAACGCCCCAACGGTCCATCTTCATACTCTCGAGCTTGGAGGTGACGCGGGCATCGAAGATTCGCTCTTGCATATCCTGTGGAACGCCCGAACCGTTATCCAGAAAGACAAGCGTGCGGACGCCATCTTCCTTGGTCGTGGCGAGATAGACCTTGTCGGCGCCAGCATCGCGAGCATTACGGAGCATTTCGATGACGATATCCTCGACATTCTGAATGTCGTGCTTTGCCTGGCGCCGCTCGGCCTCCGAAACGCGGAGGCGGACATACCCCTCGCCAAGGTTCTCCTCGACGCGAAGGTTGCCCTCCCCCGACATCGACGCGATAAATGAGATGAGCTCGTTCGCGTCGCTCATGTTATTTAGCGATATCGACAGCGCGGCTCTCGCGAATCACGACGACGCGCACCTGACCGGGATACTCCATCTCTTCCTCGATCTGATGGGCGATATCGTGAGCCAGGACCGTGGACTGGGCATCGGAGATCTTGTCCGGCTGAACCATGACGTGGACCTCGCGACCAGCCTGCATGGCATAGGTACGCTCGACGCCTTCATGGGAGTTGGCGATCTCCTCGAGCTTCTCGAGACGCTTGATGTAGTTCTCGGCAGACTCGCGACGGGCACCGGGGCGAGAAGCAGAGACAGCATCAGCGGCCTGTACCAGGACATCGAGCACCGTGTTAGGGTCGACATCGGCATGGTGAGCCTCGATAGCATGAACGATAACGGGCTTCTCGCCATAACGGCGGGCAAGCTCGGCGCCGATGACGGCATGCGGGCCCTCGACGTCGTGGTCAATTGCCTTGCCCAGGTCGTGCAGCAGACCGGCGCGCTTGGCGGTCACAACGTCCAGGCCAAGCTCGGAAGCCATCACGCCGCACAGGTCAGAGACTTCGAGGGAGTGCTGAAGCACGTTCTGACCAAACGAGGTACGGTAGCGCAGGGCACCAAGGGTCTTGACGATCTCGGGGTGCAGGTCGTGAATGCCGGTATCGAAGGCAGCCTGCTCGCCAGCCTCGCGCACGCGCTGCTGAACCAGGTCGGCAGCCTTGTGATACATCTCCTCGATGCGGGCGGGGTGAATGCGGCCGTCGGCGATGAGGTTCTCGAGGGCAACACGGGCGGTCTCACGACGGACCGGGTCGAAGCTCGAAAGAACGACGGTCTCGGGCGTGTCGTCAATCACGAGGTTGACGCCGGAAACCTGCTCGAAGGTCCGGATGTTGCGACCCTCGCGACCGATGATACGGCCCTTGAGGTCATCAGAGGGAATGTGCACGGAGGTAACGGTGACCTCGGCTGTGTGGTCGGCAGCGCAGCGCTGAATCGCCAGGGACAGAATCTCCTGGGCGGTCTTGTGGCACTCGGCGCGAACCTGCTGCTCGGACTCGCGAATGATCGTGGCGGCCTCGTGGGTGACCTCGCCGCGAACCTTATCGAGGAGCTCCTTGTGGGCATCCTCGCGGGTCAGGTCGGCGATACGCTCGAGCTCGGAGGTCTGCTTGGCGCAGAGCTCCTCGAGCTCGCGAGAGTGCTTCTCGACCTGACCGGCCTGGCTGGACAGCTGGTGCTCACGCTTGTCGAGAGCGTCGTTTCGGCGATCGAGGGATTCCTCGCGCTGCATCACACGGTTCTCGAGCGTACGAATCTCGCTCTTACGCTGCTTGTCCTCGGCCTCGGCGGCCTGCTTGTTCTTGATGATCTCCTCTTTAGCCTCGAGCAGAGCCTCTTTTTTGAGGGTCTCGGCCTGACGCTTAGCATCACCGATCAGGGACTCAGCCTGTGCGTGTGCCGACTGGATCTTTTCGTCGGCCTCGTGAAGACTACCCTGCTTGGCGGTGCGCATGTAGGCAATGGCGGCGATGGCACCCAAAACGATGCCAACGAGCGCTGCGATGATAGGCATGCTCACTCCTTTTTATGGATTCGTTACACAACAAAGCGAACCGTCCTTACGAACGGCTCGCGACATTTGAGTAATATGGGCGCAGCTTATGCGGGTCGGATACAGATAAACATATAAACAAACTCATAACAGATGAGCACATATCACAAAGCAAATGACAGTGTTTATCGTACGTTGAACCACAACAACTGTCAAATAAATGGCCCCGGCACGGCGGCTAAAACGCAGTGAACGGCAGGGCCACAAAACGCATACGCCTAAACCGCACATTCCTCGCGTTCGGCATCGAGACGTGCCTTAACGGCATCGGCGGCGATGTGATACGAGAAGCCCTTGCCCATCAAAAACCGAACCAGTTTTTCGAATCCACGCGTCTCTGGAACACGCCGCTTGGCGAGCAGGGCTGACGCACGCGCCAAATCGTCTTCGACGGCAAAATAATCCTCGGGATAACCGGGAATGTCATCGAGCACAACATGACGTCGCTTGAGCTCGGTCTCGATTTTGCGCTGTCCCCAACCGCGCCGCTTGCGCTCCTCGATAAAGTACGAGCAAAAGCGGTTCTCGTCTAAAAAGTGATACTCGGTGGCGCGCTCGACGGCGAAATCGATCGCGGGCTGGTGAAAGCCGTAGCGAGCCAGCTTGTCACGGACCTCACCCGTCGCATGGTCGCGGCGCGATAGCATCTCGGTCACCATGGTAAGTGCACATTTACGCTCGATGAGCTGCACCGCCTCACGAAAGTTGTCCCAATCACAGGGAAGATCGGGGCGGTTTTTGACATACAGGCGCGCGACCCGCATGGGAATCCAAATGGACCGCTCAAAACCGTCCTCAAGCTCACAATCGATATGTGCGCAAGGCTTTTTGGACGCATACCCGCTCGAAAACGAGGAGGCCGCCTTCTTATCGGGAAAGACGACCGTGGCCTCGGTCACCGTATACGACATGAGCGTAACCGCTACTCGTCGTCATCATCGAGCATAGCGGAACCATCGATGGCGTAAAGCTCATCAAACTCCTCAGGCGCAGGCTGATCGGTCA
The DNA here is from genome assembly GCA_048438765.1 of Collinsella sp. Classification (GTDB taxonomy): domain Bacteria; phylum Actinomycetota; class Coriobacteriia; order Coriobacteriales; family Coriobacteriaceae; genus Collinsella. The sequence continues at coordinate 1,164 of DBGAPG010000090.1, read as the reverse complement.
GCTCGACCTCGGACGGAGCATCGTCATCAAACTCAAGTCCGCAGGCAAGGCGAACCTTATGCTCAATCTCGTCGGCGCAATCGGGGTGTTCGCGCAGGAAAGCCTTGGCGGCCTCGCGACCGTTGCCGAGCTTGTCCTCGCCATAGGCAAACCAGGAGCCCATCTTCTTGCAGATGCCGCACTCGACAGCCATGTCCAGAATCGAGCCCTCCTTAGAGATGCCCGTACCGTACATGATGTCGAACTCAGCAGAACGGAACGGAGCTGCCACCTTGTTCTTAACGACCTTGGCGCGCACGCGGTTACCGATAACCTCGTCCTTAAGCTTAATGCTGTCGATGCGGCGAATGTCGATACGCACCGAAGAGAAGAACTTAAGGGCGCGACCGCCCGTCGTGGTCTCGGGGTTGCCGAACATGACGCCGATCTTCTCACGCAGCTGGTTAATGAAGATGCACGTCGTGTTGGACTTAGACAGCGAGCCGGCGAGCTTGCGGAGCGCCTGGCTCATCAGGCGAGCCTGAAGACCGACCGTAGTGTCGCCGATTTCTCCCTCGATCTCGGCACGCGGGGTCAGCGCGGCGACGGAGTCGACAACGATGGCATCGATGGCACCTGAACGCACAAGCATGTCAACGATCTCGAGCGCCTGCTCACCCGTATCGGGCTGGGAAATGAGCACCTCGTCGATATCCACGCCGATGCGCGCGGCATACGTGGGATCGAGCGCGTGCTCGGCATCGATAAATGCCACAACGCCACCCATTGCCTGGGCCTCGGCCAAGATCTCGAGCGAAAGCGTCGTCTTACCGGAGGACTCGGGACCGTAGATCTCGACGATTCGGCCGCGCGGCACACCGCCGATACCCAGAGCGGCATCGAGTGCCAGAGCGCCCGTAGGGATGGCCTCGACCTCGAGCTCGGGGCCACCGTCGCCGTACCTCATGATGGAACCCTGGCCGAATTTCTTCTCGATCTCGGCCTTGGTGGTGGCGATCATCTCATCGCGCTCTTTACCCGTCGTGCGAGCATGAACGGTACGTACGGGACCTGAATTCTTGGCCATGAATAGCCCTCCTCTTAACAACCTGTATCGATAATAAACGAACGGCTGTTCGTGGTCAACCGTTCAGGCCAATCATATGCAGCCGACCTTTCCAAAAC
>DBGAPG010000089.1:0-17320 GCA_048438765.1 Collinsella sp. | reverse complement strand
AGGGTATGGGGACTCGTTCGGCCAGACGCGCCGCCGCTGTTTGTGATCCCTTTTCCTCCGTCCCCTTCGGATCACGTGATCCCTTGGGGACGGAGGAATAGGGATCATTTCGTAGGCCCGTGGCCGCCTTGGAAACCGAATGATGGTACGAGCATCCATTCGGCTTCCAAGGCGGCCACGGACAGAACGGGACGAACAGAAAAGAGCGACGGACGCCTACTCCCCCGCCACGCTCGCGCGCAGCTTGGCGGCGATGGGCTCGGATACCAGCAGGAACACGAGCATGACCACGGAGCACGCCAAGCACACGATCCAAGTGCTCGCAAAGGAGCCCGAGACGGCAAAGAGCACGTAGACCTGCCACAGCTCACCGACAAAGCTCATGCTGGCAAGAACGGCAGAGGTAGCGATAACGGTTAGGGAACCCAAAACGCGACCGCTTACTTTATCGGCAACATGGCCAATGACAAGCGATCCGATAACGCTCACCACGGTAGAGATCGCATTGGAGATGTTGTACTGCGCAAGAGATATTCCCAAGTCGCTGACGATGAGCGGCTGGAACAGGCTCATGCAGTTGACGAAAATCGTGTAGCACGTGGCCATGATCACGAAGCCGGAGGCCACCACGAGCCAGCCGGGGAAGAACTTACGCTGCTGGGGCATACTGCTCCTTATTTAACAAACGAATAGCCTGCGCCGGGCGCCGGTAGTGCCCAAGATTGCCTTGAAAGACAAGGGCATAGGCCTTATGGCCATGCCCGCAGGCTTGAAAGGCAAGGTTGGGTGCTACCGGTGGTCGGCGATATAGCCCAAAGCGACGGCGGTATAAGCCGCAGCACCGAGCGGCAGCTCGGCATCGTTAAAACGTGCCTTGGGATGGTGCTGGGCAAAGTGTTCGTCCGTGTCGGTTACGGCCGCGCCCACGGTAAAGTACGCACTCGGAATCTCGCTCGAGATAAGCGCGAAGTCCTCACTCGCCATGGCATGGAAAAGCGGCAAGAAAGCCGCCTTGGGCAGCACTGCGCCCACATAACCAAGCGACGCCTGAGTCATATCGCTGTCGAGTACAAGCGGCGGAACATCCGAAAGCGTCTCGATGGTCGCCGGCGTACGATATGTTGTGGCAACGCCGTTAACGACCTCCGCGATGCGGGTCTTGAGGTGCTCCATGAGCTCGACGTCGAAGCCGCGCAGCGTGCCTTCGAGCACGCAGGTATCCGGGATGACGTTGGCCGCTTGGCCACCGGCAAACTTACCCACGGTCAGTGCGACCTCCTTGGCGGCCGGCACCTCGCGAGCGATGAGCTCCTGAAGCGCCAGGTGCACATGGACGCCGGCCGTGATGGGGTCGATGCAGATCTCGGGGCTCGAGCCATGGCCGCCCTTGCCCTGCAGCGTGATGCGGAAACCATACACGCCCGAAAGCGCCGGGCTCCCATAGAGCACCAGGCCGAGCGGCGATTGGCTGTTAACGTGCATGGCAAAGGCCGCCTGAGGACGCGGGTTCTGCAGCAGGCCATCGGCGATGGCAGCGCGTGCCCCTTCAAAGGTCTCCTCGCCCGGCTGGAACAGCAGTTTGACGGTGGCATTGGCGTCGACGAGCTCGGCCTCGCGGGCCTTGAGCATACGAGCCGCACCAAGCAGCGCCGTCGCGTGCATATCGTGACCGCAAGCGTGCATGCAGCCGTTGGTGGATGCAAAGGGCTCGCCGGATTCCTCGGCAACGGGCAGGGCGTCCATGTCGCCACGAAGCATGATGACCGTACCGGCCTGCTCATTCGTGCAGACGCCATTGCCTTGGGCCGCGGCGGCACCGGCGCCGACAAGGCCCACAACGCAGGAACCATCGACGAGCGTAGCAAATGGGATGTCCATCTCGGTCAGGCGCGCTTGGATATACGTAGAGGTCTGCGGGAGGCTATTACCCAGCTCGGGCATCTGATGTAAATCGTGTCGCCACGCAGCGAGCTCGTCTGCAAAAGCCTGAGCTTCTGCAACAAGACCGTCACCGATAGCGGTCTGCGCCGCCGCGGTGGCCTTGGGCGCTGATTGCGGTTGAAGATCGGACAGTGCTGGTGCCATAGATGCCCTCCAGTAACGTTTTTGCAGCAAGCACTTTGATAGTGTAAAGTGCAAGGTACTACTTTAAGGGCGACGCATAAAAAATGCCGCCCCGGGAGGCGGCGCAACAAATTGTTTACAATTGCGGACGCGGCTTTCGACGCAAAAAATCGAAATGCGTCTCGCTCAAGATAATCGAAAGAAAGATGAGCACGAAGCCGGCGAGCAGGCGCGAGGTGAGCGCCTCCCCCATCAGCAGCACCGAGAACAGCACACCCGAAGGCGACTCCATCGAAAGGAGCAGCGAGCCCGTCGAGGCCGGGACATGCGCCAGGCCGACGTTTTGGATGAGCAGAGCCACACATGTGCAGCCCACCGAGAGAAACGCCATCACACTGATAAAGCTCGGCGTCCAAACGGACAGCGGCGCTTGGGTCTCGAATAGCAGCGACGAGATCAGGCTCAGCACGCCGTTGCCCACAAACATCCAAAACGTGATGACGTTGATGTCCATCTTGCGGCCATACTTGGCGGTCACCGCCATCTGGATGGCAAAGAAGACCGCACCGCCCAGTGTGATGACATCGCCGACATTGAACTCGACGCTATCGAGCGCCACCAGACCAATGCCCGCCAGGCACAGCAACGCGGCGCCCAGGTTATAGCGGGTGAGTTTTTCGCCGCTCAGAAAATAGCTCGCGAACGGCACAACGATGCAATACGTGCCCGTCAAAAAAGCATTCTTGCCCGCCGTGGTGTGCGCCAGACCGACTGTCTGCAGGGCGTAGGCGGCCCACATAAGTGCGCCCATGCCAAGTCCGACGATAAGGTTGCGGGCATTAAAGTGCGCGATGATGCGTTTGTGGAAGATGGCGAACATAACCAGCGAAGCCGGAAGAAAACGAATATAGAGCAGTTCGAACACCGGAATGGTGTCGAGCGCATCTTTCATGGTGGTAAAGGAATAGCCCCAGATGACCGCCACCGATAGCAGCAAGACCTTCCAGAAGAACGGGGAACGCGCGCCGGCGCCGCGGGAGGTGCCGCCGGCGCCCAGGTCCTCCCGTGCGACAGGGCTATCGGGCATGTTTTCGATTTCGTTGGCAGCGTATTGGGCCATGGAACATCCTCACACTCAATCTTGGCGTGGTGTCCGCACGCGTATGGCTGCGTGCCGCCTCATGGTCAAATAAAAACGGGGCGCACCGGACCCCCGGCACGCCCCGCTACTGTAGCAACAACCGGCGTTGCATCGCAATCCAGCATAATAAAGTGTAAAACTGGAAGGCCTCGATGTTCTGACAGCGTTTACGTGTCTGAACTAAATCAATTTGGTTGACTCCAGTTTTTCGATGATCCAGTCGTTGGCTTTGATGACCGGGCGGCGGAAGACGACGCCCAGTGCCAGCGACGGAATCAGATAGCTCGCCAGAATGCCTAGCTCAATCCAGTACTCCATGTGGTACGCACCGGCCATGGCGGCATGCATGGCGTTGATGCCGTGGGTGAACGGCAGGAACGGATAGATCGCCTGGAACACGGGGCCGGTCATCTCGATGGGGAACGTGCCGCCCGAACCGCCGACCTGCATGACCAGCAGCACGACGGCGAGCGCCTTGCCGATATCGCCAAACGAAACCGTAAGCGTGTAGACGATATTGGAGAACACGAGACTCGCGACCCAGCCCGCCAGCACAAACTGCAGCGGGTCGTCGCACTGGATGCCAAAGAACAGGATGTCGCCCGCACACACGAGCGTTGCCTGCAGCAGGGCCAGACCGCCAAAGAACAGGTAGCGGCCCAGGTAGATCTCGTGCAGGCGCACGGGGATGAGCTCGTTGATAAGCTCATCGTCAACCGACACCTTCATCATGGCCGCCAGCACGATCGAGCCGACCCAGAGCGACAGAATCGTGTAGAACGGCGCCATGGCCGAGCCGTAGTTGCGGATCGGATAGACCGGCTTGCGATCGAGCGCGACGGGGCCGGAAAGCGACACGGCCAGACCCTCGGGATCATTGCCGATCATCGTCTTGATCGTAGCGAGGTCATCCGACATCAAGGCGCCGTCGAGCTCGTCCTTAAACGCACTGATCTTGTCCGACGCCTCGCCCAGCTGATCAGAAGCCTTGTTGACCAGCTTTGCAGCTTTGGAGAGGCCCTTTGCCAGCGAACCGGATGCGTCGGTCAGGCCAGCAACAGCACTATCCAGATCGTTCGAAATACCGTTCAGCGAATCCAAAACGCCCGAGATGGTCTTCTTGAGCTCCTTTGCCTTGGCCGAAAACGTAGAGTCGTAGTCAGTCTTGGCGCCCGAGATACCAGCCTTGGCATCCGCGATTGCCTGATCGACCTCGGCACGCGACTTATTAACCTCTGCCATGCTGTCAGAGAGAGACTTCGCGGTGGCCGTCAAGTCCTTGGCGTTGTTGCGATACTCCACAGCAATCCTGCTCAGCGATGTTGCCACAGACTTGAGGCTGTCCTGGAGTTTTTCGTCAGCCACCTGATCGGCAAAGCTGCGGAGCTGGTCGGCCGTGGCGTCGATATCGTCGGCACGCGTGTTGAGCGCCGCCGCGGCATCGTTGAGCTGGGACACTGTAAGGTCGACATGTTGATTCGCGGCATCAAATGCCTTCGCAAGCTCGGCGGACACGTTGTCAAACGAGCCCGCGCTTCCGTCAATCGCGGCATTGATGGCGTCGTTGGCGTCCTTCAGCGCTTCCTTGGAATCGCTAATACCGCTTTTGACATGCTCCATCAGCTGCTTCGTTGACTCATCGACCGTGCCCGTCTGCTTGAGCATGCCGCTCGCCGACGTCAGCGAATCGGACGTGGAGCTCAAAATGCCCGCCAGCGACGAAGCATTTGCCCGAACGTCTCGCAGGTCCTCAATCGAATCGCCGAGCGTCGAGGACAGGTTGGCGATAAAGTTACCCACCTGGTCGGTGCTCATGTAATCGAGCAGGCTGGACACCGTCTTAAGACCGATCGTCGTAATGGTCTCGGTAAAAGTTTTGTTAACCTGGCTCTGGACGGCGCTCGAACCCTTCTCGGTCACGATCTGCGCAATGGCGTTGGCCTTCTGATTCTCGTAGAACTCGATATCGGCATGCTTCACGTCGGTCGAGAAAAGCGTCATCATGTCAGCGCTAAACGTTTTGGGGATAACGACGGCAGCATAGTACGCGCCCGACTTAACGCCCTCGATAGCCTTTTCGCGATTGTTGAGCACAACCCAATCGAAGCTCTCGTTGCCGCGTAGGGTGGCGGTCACGTTTTCGCCCACGTTAACCTCGACGGGGATCAAATCGCTCTCGTAACCCTCATCGGTGTTGACCACGGCGATCTTAAGATTGCCGGTGTTGCCGTACGGATCCCAGCTGCCGGCGATGTTAAACCACGCGTACAGACACGGTACGATAATGAGGCCCATCACGACAACCAAGCCGATCACGGAGCGAGACACGTTTTGGACATCGCGTTTAAACAGATGCAGGATGTTCTTCATTTATGCCTCACCTCCTTTGGAGTGCTTGCCAAGCGCGGTGGTATCTCCATCATTTGTGGCTGTGCTGTCGCTGCCCTGAGATTTATGGTGCGAGCCGATATGCGGCAAGCGGCCCGTGGACTGATCGCCGCCCTTGGCACCACGCTCGCTGGCGTTGAGGCCAAACATGTGGCGGGCGGCAGGAATGGCGGCCGTGTGTTCGCGCATCTCGCGACGCAGGTCCTCATCCGAAAGCGCCGAGATGCGCATCTGGGTATTGAGGCTCGCTCGGATATATTCGATATTGATAAGCCAGCCGCAGATGGCAATAACCGAGATGATCCAAATGACAAGCAGGATGATCTTGCCGTTATTGTCGATATCGAGAACCGTCGACAGGACAAAGAGCAGGACCTGAACGCCCACCACGGCGGCAAAACCGCCCTTGATGTAGTACGGGTAGCGATGTTCAAAGGCGACCGCATGATCGAGCAGTTCGCGACGGTACGAATCGGAATCGAGCATGACGCGCATGGCCGTGCGCAGCGAGTAGCGCTGGCGCGGCAGGTCGTTGGACTCGCAAATCATCATACCGGTCGTGGAGAGCTGTTTATCAAAGAGCAGGTTAAGGTTGAGCAGCAGCGGGCGCAGCTGCAGGCCGATAAAGAGCGCCACGATCAAGAACACGCCCAGAATGCACAGGTTAAACAGGTAGTTGAACGAATACATGCCGCCGACCGTCTCGCGCAGCAGATTGATGCCGTAGGTAAAGGGCAGCAGCGGGTGCAGCCACTGGAAGAAGCCGGGCATCATCTCGATGGGGTACATGCCCGACGAACCCGGGATCTGCACGATGACGAGAATGACGCCGATAGCCTTGCCGATATGCTTAAACGTGGTGGACAGCGCATAGATGATATTGACGTAGGTGAACGAAATGGCGATGCCGCCCAGCACGAACAGCAGCGGGCTGACGCACTGCACGCCAATCACCAGATCGCCTACCGTAACGATGATGGCCTGCAACGCGCCCAGGATCACCATGAGCAACCAGCGGCCAAAGTAGCCTTGGCGCGCCGTAAAGCTGCCAACACCTTCACGGTCGACCTCGAGCTTGTAAATGGCGATGAGCACATAGCCGCCCACCCAAAGCGCCAGATTGGTGTAGAAGGGAGCGATGCCCGAGCCAAAGCTCTTGACCGGATAGATTGACTTGGACGTCAACTCAACCGGAGACGCCATGAAATCTGCCACGTCATTGACATCGACGCCCATCAGATCGGCCAGCTCGCCCATGGACTCGGAGGTCTGCAGCGCCGCGATGTCATTGGCGGCGGTTGCAAGCTTGTCCTGGACCTTGGCAAGCGAGGAATCGGTCTGGGACAGCGTGGTCTTGGCCTGGCCGAGCGTAGCGCTAAGCTGCGCCAACGTGCCGCGCGCATTTGCAAGTGTAGGTGTCATACCCGAGACGATACCGGTCAGGTCGCCCGAAACGGCAGCAAAAGAGTCGAGCGCGCTCGAGGCCTTCGGCAGCGCGTTTTGGCCCAAGTCCGTCTGGGCTTGGCCAAGGTTGGTCGCACCGGTATGAATTGCGTTATTGATAGCGTCACTGGCACCCGAAACAGCCGCTGCGTCATTCGCCATGGCGCTCGACTGCGCGGACAGACCGTCCTTGATGCTCTGAAGCTTTTCATTCTGCTCTCGAAGCAAATCGATGGTCGATACAATGCGCGCGTCAATTTCCTCGGAACCTGTCGACGTGTCATTGGCGAGAATCTCCAAGTGCCCGATAACGGCCTTATTGTGGTCGATCGTCGCTTGAAGAGACTCGAGCGAGTTGTCGATACGGGTGGTCGTAGATGTGACCGCGCCCGTCAGCTTGCCGATGGCAGCGTTCGCAGAGGCCGACGTCTTGGTGAGCGCAAGGCTGCCTTCCGAGAGCGCCTTGGAGAGCGAGGTGATGGAGTTGCCCGCCGTGGTGCGAGCTTCGCTCAGCAGGTCGTTGCCCTGGGAGATCGCCTGCGTCAGCGACGGTGCCTGGCCTTGCAAGCCGGCAAGTGCCGCATCAGCCGAGGCGATAGCGCCACTCGTCTTATCGATGGCGGCATTCATATCGCCAATCGAATCGCGCACCTCGCCCAAGGTGTCGGACGCCTCGGACACCGAACTTGCCAGCGAGTCCTGAGTCTGGGTTGCCTTGTCCTTTAAATCGACACCGGCATCCTTGGCGATACCGGCAACAGTCTTGCCTACCGTAGAGACAAATTCCGAGTTGATCTGCTCCTCGATGGTGTTTGCACCGGTATCGGTAACCTTGGGCGCAATGGCGCTCTTCTTCTCATTGACGTAGTACGTGAGCTTGGGCTGATGGTAGTTGCCGTCGAGCATCGAAACCAGGTTATCCGAGAAGTTCTTGGGAATCACGATAGCGGCATAGTACTCGCCGCTCTCGACGCCCTCCTTGGCATCGGCCGTCGAGTCGACGAACGTCCAGCCCAACTGATGATTCTCCTTGAGCTGGTCGACCACTTTGTCGCCAGCGTTGAGCTCACCCACCAAGTCGTTTTGGGTGCCTCGATCGTTGTTGGCGATAGCAATCTTGATGCCTTGGGTGTTTCCATACGGATCCCAGTTTGCCACGATGTTATACCAGGCATACAGCGAGGGAATAACGCACACGCCTAGGGTAACCACCAGGGCGACGGGGTTCACAAGCAGTCGCTTAATGTCGCGCTTAAATATCGCAAAGGACACCTTTGCATTGGATAGTTTGCTGCCGAGACTCACGCTTGGACCATCCATCCTGTCGTTAAATCGAATCGTACTATCGACAACCATTGTAGTAGGCGCTTTAACGTCTCAAAGCACAATGGTGTTGAGTTTTGCGGGTAGCAATATACTACGAAGATGAGTTAACGTACAGATGTACAGTATCCTAAATTTCAGCAGGTCACAAAACCACAACCCGCACAAATAAATGATCCCTTGGGGACGAAGGGATCATTCAAAAGGAAACGAGAGTGGAAAATCTCCCACTTCAAGCCCGCATTCGAGCCAAAAGTGGGAGATTATCCACTCTCGTTCTAATCTAGTTACGGTGCCGTATCCCCGAACTACATCAAGTTGCAAACAGCCGCCGCGAAGGCAACGGGGTCCTCGGGGAGGATGCCCTCGACCAGCAGGGCCTGGTCATAGAGCAAACCGGAGTACTGCTTGATCTTGTCGGCGTCGCCTGCCTTCTGGGCAGCGACAAGCTTGTCAAAGACCGGGTGCTTGGCGTTGAGCTCGAGCACGCGCTGGCTCTTGGGCATGCCGTCGGGCGCGCCCTCGGGTCCCTTCTGGAGCACCTTCTCCATCTCGAGCGAAAGTGGGCCCTCGGTGGTGATGCAAGCGGGGGCATCGGTCAGGCGCGCGGAGACGGCAACTTTCTCGACCTTGTCACCGAGTGCCTCCTTCATAGCGCTAAAGAGGTCTTCGTTCTCCTTGGTGGCGTCCTCGGCCTCCTTCTTCTCGTCCTCGGTCGCCAGGTCAAGATCACCGGTCGCAACGTTCTTGAGCTCCAGATGACGATCCTCGACCTCGGGCTCGGCACCGTCGGCCACAGCCTTCTCGGCAGCCTCGCGGGCAGCATCGTCCTCGTAGATCTTGGGCATATCGGCGGCAACGTATTCACGCATAGCCTGGAACGTGAACTCATCCACATCCTGCGTCAGCAGCAGCACGTCATAGCCGCGGTCGAGCACGCCCTTCACCACGGGCATCTTAGCCAAGCGCTCACGCGAGTCGCCGGCGGCGTAGTAGATGGCCTTCTGATCCTCGGGCATGCCCTTGGCATACTCGGCCAGGGTAATCATCTTCTGTTCCTTGGCAGACCAGAACAGCAACAGGTCGGCGAGCTCATCGGCCTTCATGCCATAGCTCGAGTAAATGCCGTACTTAAGACCGCGACCAAAGTTCTCAAAGAACTTCTCGTAGGCCTCGCGGTCGTTGTCACGCATATCCTCAAGGTCGGCGGTGATCTTCTTTTCCACACGCTTGGCGATGGCCTTGAGCTGACGGTTCTGCTGCAGCGTCTCACGCGAGATGTTGAGCGACACATCGGCGGAATCCACGACGCCGCGGACAAAGTTGTAGTAGTCGGGCAGCAGGTCGTCGCACTTCTCCATGATCAGGACGTTGGAGCTGTAGAGTGCCAGACCCTTCTCGTAATCCTTGCTGTACAGATCGAACGGCGCGCGGCCCGGCACAAACAGCAGGGCATCGTACTCGAGCGTGCCCTCGGCATGGAAGCTGATGGTGCGCGCAGGATCGTCAAAGTCGTGGAACGTGGACTTGTAGAACTCGTCGTAGTCCTTCTGCTCGACATCGGAGCTGCGCTTCTTCCAGATCGGTGTCATGGAATTGACGGTCTCGAGCTCCTGGTAGTCCTCGTACTCGGGCTTGTAATCGTCGCCGGCGTCCTCGGGCTTGGGTTTCTGGCGGCTCTTGGACACCATCATCTGAATCGGGTAGCGCACATAGTTGCTGTACTGCTGAATCAGACTCTTGAGACCCCACTCGGTCAGGAAGCGATCGTAGGTCTCGGCCTCGCCGTCGGCATCGAGCTTCTCGTTCTCGCGCAGCGTCAGGATGACATCGGTGCCGTGCTCGGCGCGCTCACCGTCCTCGATGGTGTAGCCCTCAAGACCGTCGGATTCCCACACATGGGCGACATCCTCGCCATAGGCGCGGCTGACGACCTTCACATGGCTGGCAACCATAAAGGCAGAGTAGAAGCCCACGCCAAACTGGCCGATGATGTCGACATCGGAGCCCTGCTGCTCGGCGTTCTCGGTCTTAAACTCCTCGGAGCCGGAATGGGCGATGGTGCCCAGATTGCGCTCGAGCTCCTCGGCGGTCATGCCAATGCCGTTATCCGAGATGGTAATGGTGCGGGCGTCTTTATCAAAGGAGACGCGAATGGCCAGGTCGCCCTGGTTGATCTTGACGCTCGGATCCTGCAGGCTCTTAAAGTTGAGCTTGTCGACGGCGTCGCTCGCGTTAGAGATAAGCTCGCGCAGGAAGATTTCCTTATTGGTGTAGATGGAGTTGATCATGAGGTCGAGCAGTTTTTTGCTCTCGGTCTTAAATTGACGCATGTGCAGTCCTTTCGCGCTACCCCCGTCCGCAAAAACGGCCCGGTTGCCCGAGCCGCATCGCAGACCTGCTATGTTCAGACTTAGATTTTATAACCCAATAGCGCGCATATATACATACGGAATCGAAAAACTGTATGTCCGAGCGCTCCAATGCGTCAATTGCCAAGGAGTGTCCCCAGCTGCCGGCAGAAAAGGAACGTCCCTATCTGCCATCTACGCGCTTAGCCATCCAGACATGGGGCTGGCCCTCGTCTTCGTAATCTACCGGGGCAATTTGCGTGTAGCCCGCCTTTACATAGAGCGGCAGCACGTATTCCTGCGCATGCAGCTTAATAAGCTTGGCGCCGGCATCGCGTGCACACGAAGCACTGGTCTCCACGATCGCACTCGCCAGTCCGCGACGACGCATAGCCGGCAGCACGGCGACGCGCCCCATAATGTAGGTCTCCCCCGCCGCAACGCCTTCGTCCATGTCGCATGCCGGCAACACCGGGGCCTCTGCGTCAGCCACGCGCTCAAGCTCTTCGGGAAACACGCGCGAGCAACCGGCAAGCTCGCCGTCTACATAGAGCGTCACATGAATGCAGTTTGGATCCTCGTCGATAGCGTCGAACTCATTCTCGTAGCCCTGCTCGTCCATAAAAACGACGCGGCGCACCAACGCCGCGTCATCAAAGCATCCCGTCTTAAGTTGGATATCCATGGCTGCCCTTTCATTCAATGCGAACGTTAGGGACAGATTTTAGCGAAAATGAGCTCCGCGTACGCTAAACTTCGCGCGAGCCTTCGCCAGGCAGTCGTAATGACCCACGTTATGGGCATCGCTCGCGATGAAGCTGTACAGGTTCTGATCGAACAGGCGCTGTGCCGGCTTTTTCTCGCGACCAAAGCGACCGCCGGCAATAAAGTCCGCCGAAGCCTGCAGCTTGCAGCCCATATCGACCAGACGCTCCGCCACGCTTACATCCTTTTGAACCGCACGATAGCGCTCAGGATGAGCGATGATCACCTGGTAGCCACGGCACTGCAAATCGTAAATCGTGTTCTCGTACTCTCTAAACGCATACGCATCGGCATGCGTCGAAAGTTCGAGCAGAAACTCGTTGGTCCCATCGAAATGCAAGTGCTCCGCGGCATCGATACCAAGCTCAACGAGCTTTCGATGGTTGACCTCGAAGCCCATCTGGAGCGGAAAACCGTCAGCGTTATCACGCAGCAGCTCAAAGGCATCCCACATCTTGTCGTAATCAAAATAGGGATCACGGCAGTGAGGAGTGCAAACGATTCTGGTTACACCGGCCCGCTTGGCAGCCTCGAGCATCGCCAAGCTCTCATCGAGATCGGCGGCGCCGTCGTCTACACCCGGCAAGATATGGCAATGAATGTCACGCATAGGTCAGCCTTAATCAACTAAACGTTTGCTCGGTTGGTGAAGATGCCCTTTTTGGAAGTCCCCTGATCGTCGGAGCCCTTCTTAACCTTCTTACCGTCCTTGGTGTAGTAGGAGTAGTAGTACTCGCTGGTCTCGGTCTCGCAGTAGTTCATAACGGTACCGATGAGCTTGACCTTCTCGGACTTCTTAAGCTGACCGATGGCGTTGAGCGCCTCCTCGCGCTTGGTGAAGTCCTCGCGCACCACGAACAGCGTGCCGTCGGTCAGGCTGGCAATCTCGGCAGCATCGATGAAGGTGCCGACCGGGGGAGCGTCGAAGATGACGTACTGGAACTTAGCAGACAGTGCCTTTACCAGCTTGGCAAAGCGGTGAGAGACGATGATGTCGGCAGGATTGGGAATATGCGGCTCGGCATCAAGGAAGTAGAAGTTCTTCTGACCCGTCTCGACAATTGCCTGGTCAATGGAGATCTGCTCGGAAAGAACCGCATAGAGTCCGCCGCGCGAACGAACGCCGAGCATATCGGAAAGGGACCTGCGGCGCATATCGGCCTCAACCAGGAGCACGGACTTGCCACTCGTGGCAATTGCCTGAGCAAGGTTAATGGAAACCGTAGACTTGCCCTCGTTGGGAATCGAGGAGGTAACGGTGATGGTGCGAATGGGGTCGTCCACGCTCGCAAAGCGGATGTTGGCCAGAAGGGTCTTGGCGGCATTCTGTACAACGAGCTTATCGGTGTTCTTTGCCTTAGCCATGCCTATTTACCACCTTTCATAGCCGGAATTCGGCCAACAACGGGAATGCCCAGGAGCTCTTCTGCCTCTTCGGCACCGCGGATGCGGGTGTTGAGCATGTCTGCCAAAACGACATAGGCAACTGCGATAAAGATGCCCGCGAGGAACGCGACAGCAACGTACAGCATACGCTTGGGGCCGCTGGGGGCTTCGGGGGTCTTAGCCTCGTCGATAACGTTGATGCTCTGGGCAGCGCCGACGTTCTGAGCGACCGTACTCACCGAGCTAGCTATGGCCTTTGCGACCTTAGCCGTCTCCTTGGCATCGGTGCCGGTAACCGAAAGCGTAATGACACGCGTGGTGGTCTCGGAGGAAACAGACACCTTGTAGTCATCCAGATCGGTGAGGCCCAGTTCATTGGCTGCGCCGCTCTTAACGCTATCGCTATCCAGCAGCGTGGCGATATCGTTGGAAAGCATCTGACTCGCCGAGAGATCGTTGTAGCTCATCTGACCGCTATCGTCGGTCTTGGCGAGAATGTACATGCTCGTCGTCGCGGTATAGGTGTTGTCCATCGCAACGAAGGACACGATGCCCATGGCGATCGCGCAGACCACCGGAAGGGTGATGACCAGCTGAAGGTGCTTCTTCAGCAGCTGGAACAGTTCGAGAAGGGTCATGCAGCTTGCCTTTCATTTCCCCAGTTCGGATTGACAAAACTGTCCGTATGTTATCGCATCTTTTTACCGAGACCAAACTCTATACATAAGAAACAGGCTCTCCTGTAAAAATGTCGGAAGCAATCGTAAAATTGCACAACAACGCCGCACCCGAAAGTCAAATGCGGCGTCTGCATCAATATCTATGTTATATCGCTATGCGAATGGCTCGTCCTGCTGTATGGGAAACGTCACCGTAATGGTGGTTCCCACGCCCAACTCGCTCGACAGATCGAGCGTGGCGTGATGATACAGGGCCGCATGCTTGACAATGGCAAGCCCCAGACCGGTTCCGCCGCGTGCCTTGGACCTACTCTTGTCCACGCGATAGAACCGCTCAAATACCTTGCCCTGTTCTTCAGGCGCGATACCGATTCCCGTGTCGGCGACCGCAAGGAACGGATGGCCTTCGTCGTTGGTGCCGCACTGCAGCGTAACCGTACCGCCGGGTCGATTGTAGCGGATGGCGTTGCTTGCCAGATTATAGATGAGCTCGTCAATCAAGCGCGACACGCCCTCGATGACCACAGGCTTGGTCTCATGACTTATCGTCACATTCGCCTGACGGGCGACCTGTTCAAGACGCTGCTCGACCGCGTAGATGGCACGCGAGAGCTCAATAGGCTCCGTGGACCCAATGGGCACCGCCTCGCCCTCAGCTGCACGCTCGGCCTCGTCCAAGTTAGACAGCGTAAGGATATCGTTGACAAGCGCTGCCAAGCGGCCCGCCTCACGATAGATGCGACCGCCAAAGTTGCGCAGGTCGCCCTCGCCCTCGACCATGCCGTTTGCGATGAGCTCGGCATAGCCCGAAATCGCCGTAAGCGGCGTCTTGAGCTCATGGGTGATATTCGCCGTGAACTCGCGGCGCATACGGTCGTTGTCCGCCAGCACCGCCATTTGGCGCTTGAGCTCCTGGCGCTGCGACTCAATACGCTCAAGCATGGGGACCATCTCGGCATAGGCGTGCTCATAGCTACGGCGTGGGTGGTCCAAATCCACCTCTTGCAAAGGCGCGATGATGGCACGGGACTCGCGGCGCGCCATAAAAAACGAGAGTACCGCACCCGCTGCTGCGATAAGCAGCATCGGCGCCACCATCGACAGCAAAATCGCCGCAACGCCAGGCTGGGCCTGCGCCAAGCGGACAACCTGGCCGTTATCAAGGGCGACGGCGCGATACAGCATAATCTCGTCGAGCGTAGAGCTTGCGCGCTCCGCGGAACCCGAACCACTCTCAAAGGCCTCGATGACCTCGGGGCGATCGCCATGGTTGGGCAGTGTGGAAGGCGACGCCTCGTTGTCGTAGGCAACCGATCCATCCTTGTTAATCAGCGTGATGCGCAAGTCCTCGCGATCGAGACTACGCAAGAACGGGATGGGCTCCTGCTGTTCGTCGAGAGCGGCAGCAATGAGCTCGGTTTCCTGCGCCAGATTGGCACTCGTGGCATCCGCCAAGGTGTTTTGCACAAAGAACGCACCCAGCACCGTAAACGCCACGATAACCGCCATGGCGCAGACAAAGATCGTCACAAAAACGCGGTGCGACAGCGTATGTTTTCCCTGGGGGGCGAAGGCCACGGGTTACTCCTCCGATGCGGTGGCCGCGGTGTCGTCGCCTTTGGCACCATCGCCGGCAGAAGGCTCGGCCAAGCGGTAGCCCACGCCGCGCACGGTCTCGATGGCGCTGGCATGCTCGCCCAGTTTTTGGCGAAGCGTCTGCACGTGCACGTCAACGGTGCGCGAACCGCCGTCGAAGTCCCAGCCCCACACGCTCTGCAGCAACGACTCGCGGGTAAAAACCACGCCGGGCTTGCGCATGAGGTACTCGAGCAGGTCGAACTCGCGCAGGGTGAGCTTAAGCGGCTCGCCGGCAACGGTCACCTCGCGATGGCTGGGCGAGAGCACGATGTCGCCCACGCTGAGCACATCGCTCGCCTGCTTGACCATGCCGCCGCGACGCAGCAGTGCGCGGCAGCGGCTCGCAAGCTCCATGAGCGAAAACGGCTTAGTCAGGTAATCGTCGGCACCGCCATCGAGCGCCATCACCTTGTCGAGCTCGGTATCCTTGGCGGTAAGCATCATGATGGGCACCGTCGCCGTCAGGCGATCGGCACGCAGTCGACGCATAATCGCCAAGCCATCGGTATCGGGCAGCATGATGTCGAGCAGGACGGCATCGGGTACCCGTCGCGCCACGGCAGCCTTAAACTCACCGTCGCACGAAAAGCCTTCGGCCTCAATCCCCTGCTTGCGCAGCGCATAGACCGTCAAATCCCTGATGTTGTCATCGTCCTCGACGTAATAGATCATGTTGAACCCCTTTGCGGCCGGCATGACCGCATCTTAACCCTAAAGGTACCTTTACTAGATGGTATCAGCCAAAACGCCCCGTCAAATAATCCGCCGTGCGCGGATCGGTCGGATTCTTGAAGAGTTGCGCGGTGGGCGCGTGCTCCACCAGCTCACCCAGCAAAAAGAATGCGACCGAATCGGAGATACGCGCCGCCTGCTGCATATTGTGCGTAACGACCACGAGCGTGCAGGTCTCTTTGAGCTCACAGGCCAGCTGCTCCACCACCAGCGTCGACACAGGGTCGAGTGCCGAGGTCGGCTCGTCCATCAGCAGAATGTCGGGCTGCACGGCCAGCGCGCGGGCGATGCACAGACGCTGCTGCTGGCCGCCCGAAAGACCCAGACCCGACTCTTTGAGCTTGTCCTTGACCTCATCCCATAGCGCAGCGCGACGAAGGGAGTCCTCGACCAGCTCGTCGAGCACGACGCGGTCGCGCACACCCATACCGCGCGGCCCATAGGCGACGTTGTCGTAGATGCTCATGGGAAACGGGTTGGGGCGCTGGAACACCATGCCCACGCGCTGGCGCAAACGGCAGATGTCGTAATCGCCCAGGATATCTTGACCATCGAGCGCAATCTTGCCCTCGATACGGCAATCCTTGATGCCGTCGTTCATGCGGTTAAAGCAGCGCAGCAACGTGGACTTTCCGCAGCCCGAAGGCCCGATAAATGAGGTGATCTGCTTGTCGCGGATCTTGATATTCACGTCCTTGAGCGCATGATGGTCGCCATAGAACAGGTCGAGGCCCTCGACGTCGATGCGCGTCGGCGAGGCGGCAAGATCCTCTGCCGTGGGGCGAGTCGCATCCCCAACCTCGCGCTCGTGCGCGGCCTCGGCCTGCGCTTCCATGAGTTCTTCAAGCTCCGTGGGCTCCACAGCCGCAGCAGCCGTCATACCGCATACCTCCACATCGATATCAATTCAGCAGTATCGATAGTAGAAATCGCGGCTCATATGCACGTGAGCGCATTGTCAAGTGTTTGTAAGGGCACGCTGGCTATGCGGCGGGCAGCTCGATGGTGAATATCGTGTGTTCGGGCGTCGATTCACATGCAACGGTACCGCCGTGTGCCGCGATGATCTCCTTGGCAATAGCAAGGCCCAGACCGGCACCACCGCGATTGGTCGCACGCGCCGCATCCAGGCGATAGAACTTCTCAAAGATCACCTTGAGCTTAGCCGCAGGGATAGGATCGCCCTGATTGATAAAGCGAACGCGCACGCCGCCATCGTCTTGGCGCCCGGCCTCAATCGTGATAGTCGAGCCCTCATAGCTATAGGCGACGGCGTTTTTCATGATGTTGTTGAACACGCGAGCCATCTTGTCGCCATCCACGAGCACCGTCAGGTCCTCGTGGATATCAACTTGGGCTTCCTTATGCTGCTCGTTGAGGATGGGATAGAACTCGTCAGCCACCTGAGC
>DBGAPG010000088.1:0-20512 GCA_048438765.1 Collinsella sp. | reverse complement strand
CAGGCGGACATGGCTCAGTTGGTAGAGCACAACCTTGCCAAGGTTGGGGTCGCGGGTTCGAGCCCCGTTGTCCGCTCCATTTGGGCGTTTAGCTCAGGGGGAGAGCGCTTCCCTGACACGGAAGAGGTCAGAAGTTCAAATCTTCTAACGCCCACCAAATGTTCGCAGCTCAGAGGCTATGTCCTCTGGGCTGTTTTGTTTTATGCCGCCAAACATGCCGGCAAATAAGCTACTAAATATTGATCCAAGGTCTGTACGCGATGGTCTTCGCATCCCGTAGAGGTGCCGGCAGATTGCATACGTCCTGGCCGATCGTGACCGCAACATGTTGGTCAAGCATAATCTTTTGGATTCTTTTGGCGTGAGTGGCTTGGTTTTAGTAGGATTTGTCAGCGGCTTGACTAAGGGGGTTTTATAACTGCCATGCAGGTAGCCGTGTTGGTAACGTTTTACCGACTCGCCAAGAACCCCTCATTTATAATGCGTCTGCAAAATGACCAATTGCTTTGACCTGCTGAAACACTATATGTTGTGTTTGACCTAAAAAAAGAATACAGGATATAGATGCGTCTTTGTCGTATGATAGATGGCGGACAGAGAACGAGGACCTTATTCACCCCATTTGGACACGCCTTTGAGCCGCTTGATCGGCCGCGAGGAATGTCCGCATGAGGACCTATGGTTTATCGAGAACACAGATTGCGCGACGGCGCCGCAAGACAGGGGCAAGCCCTGCCGGGCATCGTTTGGCTCTGAAGTGCAATGAGGCTACGACGCGAAAGAGGCAAGAGGATGAAGATCATCAAGCGCAGCGGCACCGAGGTTGTCTTTGACATCGATAAGATCGTCAATGCGATTCGCGCCGCCAACTTGGAGGTCGAGGAGAGCTCTCGTCTAACCGACCGCCAGGTGGTTTACGCGGCACAAAACGTCGCCGAGGCATGCGAGAACGCGGGTCACACCGTGTCGGTCGAGGAGATCCAGGATCTGGTCGAGGACGAGATCATGCGTCTCGACTGCTACGAGGTCGCTCGCCATTACATCATCTATCGCTATGTTCAGAGCCTGAAGCGCCAGAAGAACACGACCGACGACAAGATTCTGTCGCTGATCGAGTGCAACAACGAAGAGGTCAAGCAGGAGAACTCCAACAAGAACCCGACCGTCAATTCCGTTCAGCGTGACTACATGGCCGGCGAGATCTCCAAGGACCTGACCCAGCGTGTGCTGCTGCCCCAGGAGATTGTGGATGCTCACAATGAGGGTCTGATTCACTTCCATGATTCGGACTACTTTGCCCAGCACATGCATAACTGCGACCTGGTGAACCTGGAGGATATGCTCCAGAACGGTACTGTTATTTCGGGCACGCTGATCGAGAAGCCGCACAGCTTCTCGACTGCCTGCAACATCGCGACGCAGATCATCGCTCAGGTTGCTTCCTCCCAGTACGGTGGCCAGTCGATTTCGCTGACCCATCTTGCCCCGTTCGTCGAGGTGAGCCGTCAAAAGATTCGCGGCGAGGTCGCCCGCGAGCTCGAGGAGCTCGGCGTTTCCGCATCTCCCGAAAAGGTCCGCGAGGTTGTTGAGGACCGCCTGCGTGACGAGATCCGTCGCGGCGTTCAGACGATTCAGTATCAGGTCGTGACCCTTATGACCACGAATGGCCAGGCGCCGTTCGTGACGGTCTTTATGTATCTCAATGAGGCCCGTACGCCCCAGGAGAAGCATGACCTTGCCATGATTGTGGAGGAGACGCTTCGTCAGCGCTATGAGGGCGTTAAGAACGAAGCCGGCGTGTGGATCACCCCGGCGTTCCCCAAGCTCATCTACGTGCTCGAGGACGATAACGTTCACGAGGATTCCCCGTACTTCTACCTGACTCAGCTGGCTGCGAAGTGCACCGCCAAGCGCATGGTGCCCGACTACATCTCCGAGAAGAAGATGCGCGAGCTCAAGCTGTCGAAGGGCGAGACCGCGGGCAACGGCGACTGCTATACCTGCATGGGTTGCCGCAGCTTCCTGACGCCCGACCGCTCCGGTAACGGATTTAACAACGTGGCCAACGCGCTGAACTATGACCCGAACAAGCCCAAGTACTACGGTCGCTTTAACCAGGGCGTTGTGACCATCAACCTGCCCGATGTCGCGCTGAGCTCGCATCAGGACATGGATAAGTTCTGGAAGATCTTCGACGAGCGCCTTGAGCTGTGCCACCGTGCCCTGCTGTGCCGTCATGAGCGCCTGATGGGTACGCTTTCTGACGCCGCACCGATTCTGTGGCAGTACGGCGCCCTCGCTCGTCTGAAGAAGGGCGAGACGATCGACAAGCTGCTCGTGGGCGGTTACTCCACCATTAGTCTGGGTTATGCCGGCCTGTACGAGTGCGTCAAGTACATGACGGGCCACAGCCACACCGAGAAGGAGGGCACGCCGTTTGCCATGGCCGTCATGCAGCGCATGAACGACAAGTGCGCCGAGTGGAAGGCCGAAAGCGATATTGACTTCTCGCTGTACGGTACCCCGCTTGAGTCGACGACCTACAAGTTCGCCAAGTGCCTGCAGCGTCGTTTTGGCATCATCCCGGGCGTGACGGACAAGGGCTACATCACCAACAGCTACCACGTCCACGTGTCCGAGGAGATCGACGCCTTCGATAAGCTTAAGTTTGAGGGCATGTTCCAGCAGCTTTCGCCGGGCGGTGCCATCTCCTACGTCGAGGTTCCCAACATGCAGGACAACCTCAAGGCTGTCATTCGCGTGATGCAGTACATCTACGACAACATCATGTACGCCGAGCTCAACACCAAGAGCGACTACTGCCAGGTGTGCGGCTACGACGGCGAGATCAAGATTGTCGAGGATGATGGCAAACTGGTGTGGGAGTGCCCCAACTGCGGCAACCGCGATCAGGAGAAGATGAATGTTGCCCGTCGCACGTGCGGCTACATCGGTACCCAGTTCTGGAACCAGGGCC
Source organism: Collinsella sp. (assembly GCA_048438765.1). Lineage (GTDB taxonomy): Bacteria > Actinomycetota > Coriobacteriia > Coriobacteriales > Coriobacteriaceae > Collinsella. Next base: position 17,535 of record DBGAPG010000088.1, on the reverse strand, counting down.
GAACCGAGGAGATCCGCGACCGCGTGCTGCATCTCTAATAACCATCCCAGGCCGCCCCGTAGCGAGGCCCCGGACCTTTACTCGCTATTTCGGACAGTCCTGGCTCACGACGGAGGCGCCACTGGCGCCTCCTGTTCGTGCGGAACTCATATCGAGCAAAGGTCCGGGGCCTCGCTACGGGGCGGCCAAGTTGACGTAGCTGAGATGCGGCATGCGGTCTGCTCACTCCTCGAAGTTCTTAGCGGAGATAATTCGAGCTGCAGCTGCGATTTACTTGCGATGGCGGTTGAGCCGCAACCCAGTTTTTATTAGATCTCGAACCCTATGCTCGATGTTCGCTTCGTTCATTGAGTTACCCTTTGCATGAGGCCGGGACATATCGTCCCGCCCGCAGTTTCGCAGGCCGAAGGCCGAGAATGTTTGAGGACGGGATGATATGTCCCGGCGTCCCCAGGAGAGTTACCTATGAACTACGCGAACATTAAGTATTTCGACATTGCTGATGGGGAAGGCGTTCGTACTTCTCTGTTTGTGAGCGGGTGCCGTCGCGGGTGCAAGAATTGCTTTAACTCCGTCGCGTGGGACTTTGCTGCGGGCGAGCCGTTCGATCGCGCCGTCGAGGACAAAATTATCGAGAGTCTCGATCATCCCTTTATCGATGGCCTGACGATTCTGGGTGGCGAGCCCATGGAGCCCGAGAATCAGGCGGGGCTTGTTGACTTTATCGAACGCGTGCGTGCGGCCTATCCCGCGGGGTCGGGCAAGACCATTTGGTGCTTTACCGGCGACGTGCTCGAGGAGCTTATGCCGGGTGGTCGTCACCATACCGAGGCGACGGACCGTATCCTTGCCTGCCTCGATATGTTGGTGGATGGCCCGTTTGTTCAGGATCTGTACGATATCTCATTGCGTTTTAGGGGCTCGAGCAATCAGCGCGTGATTGATATGAACGCCACGCGCGCCCGTGCTGTGCGCGAGGGCGTTGCGCTTTGCGACGCTGTGGAGCTTTGGCGGGACGATCCGGTCTATTCGACCCATACTATGTAGCTTGTGGCCGATGCCAAAGGGCGTGGTACCATAGCGCGAACACAAAATCGGAAAAGTGAGGCCCAGATGGTCGATCAGGAAAAAGTCGAGGCCGCCATTAAGCTGTTGCTTGAGGGCATAGGCGAGGACCCAACTCGTGAGGGCCTACTGGAGACTCCGGCGCGCGTTGCCCGTATGTATGGTGAGATCGCCGGTGGTATGGACCAGAGTGCCGAGGAGCACCTGTCCAAAACCTTTGCCGTCGCTTCGAACGATTTGGTTATCGAGCGCGACATCACGTTTTACTCGCTGTGCGAGCATCATCTGCTGCCGTTTTACGGCAAGGCTGCCATTGGCTATATCCCCAACGGCCGTGTCGCAGGGCTTTCCAAGCTCGCCCGCACGGTTGAGGTTTATGCCCGCCGTCTACAGCTGCAGGAGCAGCTGTGTGCGCAGGTTGCCGACGCTCTCATGGATTATCTCGCTCCCCAGGGAGCGATTGTGCTCATGGAAGCCGAGCATATGTGTATGACCATGCGCGGCGTGCAAAAGCCTGGCACCAAGACCGTGACGCTCGCTCGCCGCGGCGTCTTTGAGACCGATCCCGCGCTCGAGGAGCGTTTCTTTAGGATGCTGGGACGCTAACTATGAGAGTCGTCAACGACTTTGCATCGAAGACCGATGAGGGGACGTCGCGTCGCGGCTTTATGGCTTCGGGCTTGGCCCCCTTTGGTGCCATGCCTCGCATTGATTACATTTGTGCCAACGGGCTGTTCCGGCGGCATCTGGGCAACATTGCGCAGTTGGAATCGGGGCGCATCTTCTGCCGCCACGGTATTGACCATCTGCTCGATGTCTCTCGCATTATGTGGATCAAGAATCTCGAGGAGCAGCTCGAATTTGACCGCGAGGTCATCTACGCCACGGCACTTCTTCACGATATCGGCAAAGATGAACAGTATGAATCGGGTATATCCCATGATGTTGCAAGCGAACGCGTCGCTGATGCGATTCTCGGCGGCATGCCCGATGACGTGGCGTTTGAGCCGGCCGATGCCGCAGCCATTAAGACGGCCATTCTGGGCCATCGAAAGCTGCGCGTGAACAGCCAACCGCTTGAGCGTCTGCTCTATGCAGCCGACAAAGCGTCGCGCGCCTGCTTTGCATGCCCCGCGCGCAATGCTTGCAACTGGAGCGATGATAAAAAGAACCTGTCGATTCGCGTGTAGTTAGTTTGCGCGGTCGGGGTTCTAAACGAAGGAGACGATCGCGATGAGCAACAAGAAACTGCCCGAGAATGCAACCAAGACTGAAGGCGCCGAGCTCGCCCGCCGTGGAAGGGGCGAAATATCCACCGCAACGGCGGTGCCCCACGTGAGCTATGACGACCTTCGCCATGCCGACCGCATCACCGTTGAAGGTCTTGAGGTTTTTGCTAACCATGGCGTGTATCCCGAAGAGAACGCGCTGGGCCAGAAGTTCATCGTGTCCTTGGTACTCTATGCCGACCTGCGTGCAGCGGGGGAGCACGATAACCTGGACGCCTCGATTGACTATGGCTCGGTGTGCCACGATGTCGATGGCTATCTGCGCGAGCATACGTTTAAGCTCATCGAGGCTGCAGCTGAGGGTGTGGCCTCGATGCTGCTGCGTCGTTACCCCTTGCTGCTTGGCGTGCGCGTTAAGCTCGATAAGCCTTGGGCGCCCGTCGGTCTTCCCCTGGCAAGCTGCGGTGTCGAGATCGAGCGCGTGCGCTAACCGGTTCTAATATGTCTCTATGGGTGGCTGCTTGAGCCGCTGGGACAGTGCTCTATTGTTGGGGCAGTACGTGTCGAGCAGGGCGTGAAACCGCTGATTGTGGCTTGGCTCGAGCAAGTGGACGAGCTCGTGGGCGACAACCATGTCAAGGCACTCGACGGGGTAGGCGGCAAGTTCTCGTGCGATGCGAATGGCGCCGGTTTTGGGCGTGCATGATCCCCAGCGCGTTTTCATGCTGCGCACGGAAACGCGGGAAACGGCGACACCCATTGCGATTTCGTATGCGTGCACCATATCCCGCAGCGCCGTGGTGACTTCGGACGTATAGAGCTGGTCAATATGGGCTTGGATCTCACTGGGCGTTAAGCCGTCGAGGGGCGCGTTCCACTTGGCCTGCGGACGTTCGTCTGGCTCGTCGGTACCCATAAAGCTTGCGAACGTGGCTTGTTTGGGCCGCGGTGCGGGTGACTTAAAGTTGTGATCGAGCGCATCTTGTACCGTGATGGGCTTGCCCCAAAGTGCAATGATGGACGAGGGGCTGAGCGGCTCTCGCGCCGTCGCCTGACGTTGCTCGCGCTGGGCAAGCCGGCTGATAATCCAGGCGCTGTTGCGCTTCACAAACGCTTCGATACGCTCGCGGCTGGCGCCGAGCGGTGCGCTGGCGTGGACCTCACCGCTCGATGTGACGCGCAGGTTGAAGTTTTTGACGCGCTTTTTGGTAACGACGACGGGGATGGGAGTCCCATCCGGTTGGGGTAGGAAAAGCGTAAATTGCTGCGTCAAAAGTGGTCCTTCAGATTGGGGACGGGCCGGCATGTCGACCGTTCGGCATGCCGGCCCGCTCAGGGGATGTGAAATTAATAACGCTCAAAGAAGGCAAGGGCATTATCGCTGCAGAGCTTCTGCATCACGGTCTTGCCAAAGTGCTTGGAGAGCATGTTCTGGAACTCGGGCATCTTGCTGGCATCGGAGAGGAAGGCGGGCACCGTGGCACCGTCCCAGTCGCCGCCGAGCGCGATGACGTCCTCGCCGCCCAGGTCGAGCCAGTGCTCGATATGTGCCGCCAGCTGGTCGAAGGTGACGTCTGCGGCTGTCTTGTCGGTTGCGTCGTTGGAAAGGAACTCGCTGCAGTAGTTGAGGCCGACGATGCCACCCATGTCGCGAATGGTGCGGAACTGGTCGTCGGTGAGGTTGCGCTTAACGCCGCAAACTGCACGAGAGTTGGAGTGGCTGGCGACGAAGGGACGTGTGGCGTGGGCGACAACCTCGTCAAAGCACTCATCGTTGAGGTGGGAGACGTCAAGCACCATGCCGGCGTGCTCCATCTGCGTAAGTGCCTCGATGCCGGCGGCGGTGAGGCCGGCGTGGGTATCGTGTCCGCTCGCGAGCGGTCCCTGCGCATTCCAGCTGAGCGATGACATGAGTACGCCCAAGCTCTTGAGCACCTCGATCAGCGCGGGGTCCTCGGCAAAGAACGTGGCGTTTTCGATGGTGTGGATGCAGGCGACCTTGCCGTCTTTGAGTGCGGGGCGAATGTCTGCCGCGCTGCGTACGTTGACCATGCGGTCGTGGTTGAGCATTGCCTGGCCGCTCATATGCGCCATGATCTGCGCCTGGAAGCGCGCGGCGTGGGCGGTGGGAATCTCATCGGGGACAAACGTGGCGAAGCACTGTGCCCATGGCGTGTTGCCGATCTTTGCGAGCGAGATGGCGCAGGCGTTGCCCTCGATGAGGTCGAAATCTTGCGGATGCGTTTCGTCGCCGGGGAAATAACCGTCGGTGCCGGCGGTAAAGCGCAGGTCGAGATCGAGCGTGGCCCAGCCGATGCGGTCGGCGGTGTCGCAGTGTAGGTCAAATACGGGATATGCCATGGTTCCTCCGGTTGCAGCGTTTCTTTGCAAACTGTCATTGAATTGTATGACTAGGGTATAGTTAGCGCCATATGTTCACGGCGGCCCGCGTTGTGCGCCGCCCTTATCACGGAGGTTACCATGTCCAACCAGGGCAAGAAGGTCAAGACTCATTATCGCGGCACGCTCGACGACGGCACGCAGTTCGATAGCTCCTACGATCGCGGCGAGCCGCTGGAGTTCACCTGCGGCGCCGGTCAGATGATCAAGGGCTTCGACGCCGCTGTTGTCGACATGCAGGTGGGCGAGAAGAAGACCGTGCACATTCCTGCTGCCGATGCCTACGGCGAGCACAATCCCGAGATGGTTATTACCTTCCCGGCCGAGCAGGTTCCCAACATCGAGCAGATCGAGAAGGGCATGAAGCTCTTCCTGTCCACGCCGAGCGGCATGCCTGTCCCCGCCGTCGTCATCGACGTAACGCCCGAGGCTGTGACGCTCGATGCCAACCACGAGCTTGCCGGCAAGGACCTCAACTTTGATATCGAGCTCGTCGAGGTCGAGGGTTAGAGCATGCCTGAGCGCTTGGTTTCGACGACATGCTTGGGAAATCTCAACGATCCGTCCTATGAACTTCTGCTTCGCCGGAAGCTGGGCGGCGTCTTTGAAGTTGACGAGCTACTGCTCGATTGGGACCAGGCTGATGTATGCGCGTTTGTGGGCGTGACGGAGCTGGGGCGCACGGTCGATGTTCGGCTGGATACTGCCGACGGCGGTCGTTTTGTCGACGGCGACGTGCTCGCCGTCGACCGTTCGGGCGTGGTGCCCGTGGCGGTTGTCGTGCGCCTGCGCAGCGCCGAGGTTTATTTGGTCGAAGTTGACCGCATAGACCCGATTGCGCTCGCGCATGCGTGCTGGGAGATCGGCAATATGCATGCGCCGCTTTTTCGAGGCGATTCGGACGAGTATACCGTGCGCATGTATACGCCGGTGCAGCCTGTTTTGGGCCGCATGCTCCGGGGCGTCGAGGGCGTTCGGCTCTCGACGGTTACCCGTGAACTCGATTCGGACCGGCGCTTTGCGTCGAGTGCGGCGGATGCCGTTGTGAGTATGGCTCCAGACTTTACGATCGTAAAGAAGGCGCGCGGTTAACGTGCGTATAAGTAAGGCGGACTTTGAGAGACAACTATTCAAAGTCCGCCTTTTTGTTGATGAGATGCTGTGGGGGAAAGCATATGGGTCTTGAAGGAATCAAGCTGATTGCATGCGATTTGGACGGCACGTTGCTGCATCCGGGGGAGCGCGAGCCGCGTTCCGAGGCCTTTGAGCTCATCGATGAGCTGCATCGTCGCGGTATCGTGTTTATGCCGGCGAGCGGCCGTCAATATGCGAGCTTGCGCTACCTGTTTGTCCCGGTGGCCGATGAGCTCGCCTATGTATGCGAAAACGGAGCCCTGGTGATGAGCGAGGGGCGTGCCGTTGTCAAGCGTTCCATGGAGCGTAGCCTTGCTATGGATATCGCGAATGCCGTGGTTGCGTATCCCCATGCCGACGTGACCCTTTCATGTGAGGGACACCTCTACACCATGAGCGGCAACGATGCATTCGTCGATCATTTGCGCTATGAGGTCCACTGCGATGTGGCGGTGGTCGACCGCCCCGAGGACATCGACGAGGACGTCATTAAGATTGCCTTCCAGACGCCCGAGGTGGATCAGCCGGCGGCCCTGGAGTATTTCGAGCGCCTCTTTAGCGACCGTGTTGACGTGATGACGTCGGGAACCGAATGGACGGACTTTATCGGTTTCGGTTCGGGCAAGGGCTCCGCGCTTGCCGATTACGGTCGTGCCCTGGGTATTTCGCCCGATGAGATGATGGCGTTTGGCGATAACGAAAACGATCGCGACATGCTCAACGTCGTGGGCCATCCCTATCTGATGGAGAGCTGCAACCCCTCTATGCGTGGCATTAACGACCGCGTCCGCTATGTGCGCACGGTCGAAGAAGAGCTGCGTCGTCTACTTGCTGAGTAGACATTTGGGACATGTCTAGAAATCTACTTTTTGCTGCAAAGTGCGGAAAGGTGGATTTTAAGGCATGTTCCAAACATCTACCTACAGTCGGGGCAGAGACCCTCGAAGATGGTGTAGTGCGACGTGACGTGCCAGCCGATTTGCTCGGACGCCTTGGCGTCGAGCTGGGCATCGAAGGGGAGCGGTACGTCGATGACGCGGCTGCACGAGGTGCAGATGATATGCGCATGCGGCTCGGTCGTGCGATCGAAGCGGCTGCCGCCCGGCGTCTTGATGGAGAGAATCTCGCCGGCATCTGCCAAGAGATTGAGGTTGCGGTAGACCGTGCCGCGGCTGATCTTGTCATCCTGTTCGCGCACGACGTTGTAGATTTCGTCGGCGGTGGGATGGTTATAGCTTTGGCGCACGGCGTCAAGAACCAGCTTTCGCTGCTTGGTATTCCTTCTTTGCACCGCCATGCGCCTCGCCTCTTTTCTATTAACGGTCGTAGGTAAATGATACCGTATTTAGCACACAATACTAATAATGAGGAGTGAAACCGTCTTCATTGGCAAGTGGGGCTCGGGCCTGGGCATCTACGAGGCGAAAACGCGTTCCCATGCGCTCGTAGGAGGCATGAAGTGCCTCGAGATGAGATAGGATATTTGCCGGAGCTCCCTGTATCTCCATCTCGACTGAGCCGTCTTCCATGTTACGCACCCAGCCGGTGAGTGCGCGTGCCTGCGTGAGGTTGGTGTTGGTAAAGCGAAAACCAACGCCTTGGACTTGCCCCGCCCAGCGCAGGAAATAGCGCAGGGGAGTGTCTTGAGTGGCCTCGTCGCTTGCGAGCACGGTAAGCCTGCGGCGCAGCTCGAGCTCGACGTTTGATGGTTTTTGAGGCTCTCGACTGCCGCCGGTGACGCTGGAGAAGAACGTATCGAAGAGGCCCATCGCTATGCCTGCTTGCCTGCGTCGGCCGGGAAGGTTATGCCGGCCTGCTGACGCACGGCATCCATGATGCGTAGTGAGACGAGCGTGACATCGCGGTAGTGGCCAAGCTCGTGGCGTCCCGCCGGGGTCTCCCAAATCTCTTCCTTGACGTTATCGATGCCGCCGATGGCGGTGATGAAGTCCGTGAGCTCGTATTCCATAGTGTTGCTCGATTTGGGCAGGTCGAGCACGCGGCCGTTATCGCCCTGTTCGCGCGGCGCCTCGGTCGCCGAGCCGCGTACGACGTCGCCGCGATAGTCGATGCGGACGTTGCGGGGCGTGGACAGATGGTCGATCTGGATAGTGCCACGCTCGCCTTCGATCTGCGAGGGCAGTAGGTCATTCGTAATTTTGGAGTGCGCGAGCTCGACGGAGATTCGGCCACCGCCGTAGCTGGCGAGGATGGAACCGCAGCCGTCGATGGGGCCGTGCGTGAGCTGTCGCGTGGTGGGGTCGAGCAGAGTAGCCATGCTCGTAAGGCCGGAGGGCATGCCGAAAATCTCGACCATGGGCTCGACGGTGTAGACGCCAATATCCATGAGGGAACCCGATGCCATATTGCAGTCGAAGATATTGGTGGCGCGTCCCGCGAGAATCTCGTTGTAGCGCGAGGAATACTTGCCAAAGCGCAATGAGGCGCGGCGGATGGGGGCGATTTCACCCAAGGCGTCCTCGATGGCGTGGAAGGCGGGATCGTGGAGGGGACGCATGGCCTCGAGGGCCACGACACCTGCTGCCTCGGCAGCGCGGAAGACCTCAAGCGCTTGCGCCTCGGTGGCGCAGAAGGGCTTTTCGACGATAACGTGCTTACCGCCGGCGATGCAGGCGAGCGCCTGTTCGTGATGGAGTGCATTGGGGCTGCCGATGTAGACGGCGTCGACGTCGTTGGCGGAAGCGAGCTCGTCGAGTGCGGTGAAGTTACGCTCGCCGCCGTGCTTAGCGGTGAAGGCGGCGCCGCGATCAGCATCGCGCGAGAGCGTGCCCACAAACGCAGCTTGGTCGTTGGCGTTGACGACCTGGATAAAGTCGTCGGTAATCATGGATGTGCCGATGGTCGCTATACGCAGCATGTATCCCCCTCGTGCCGTTCGGTTTACAGGATGAGTGTAGCGCGAAGGGGCAGGAAATAGCGTGCGAAAACGCCGTTACAGGTCGCTCTCGTTAAAGCCAGTGTCGATATCGAGGTTGCTGCCGTCGGCCGCCCTGGTGGCAAGCTCGTCGCAGCGCTCGTTGAGCTCATGGCCGGCGTGACCCTTAACCCAGATGAACTCAACCTTGTGCTTGCTCTTTGCGGTGAGCAGGCGCTCCCACAGATCGCGGTTCTTGACAGGCTGCTTGTTGGCGGTCTTCCAGCCGCGTTTTTTCCAGCCGTCGATCCAGTGCTTGTTGAAGGCGTTAACGACGTACTGCGAATCGGAATGGACTTCGACGTCGCAGGGGCGGTTGAGCGCCTCGAGTGCCACGATAACGGCCATGAGCTCCATGCGGTTGTTGGTGGTCTTGGCGTAGCCGCGCGAAAGCTCAGAGGTGAAGGTCTTGCCGGCGGGGTTGGTGTATTTGAGCACGGCGCCGTAGCCGCCGCGTCCCGGATTTGATCGGGCCGAGCCGTCGGTATAGATGATGACCTTCACATGGTTCCTTTCGTTGGGTACGTTTCGTGTGAGTGACCATTGTAGCGCCATGCCCGCCGGGGGCTAGCAATCTACGATTTCTACCCCGTCTTCCGACAGTTGGTTGGCATGGATGATGCGGTTGAGTTCGTCGAGGTATTGCTGCAAGAGGGGAGAGGGCTTGCGATCGTCGTGCATGATGTAGCCCACATGCATCGTCGGGGCGTCTGCTAACGGGATCGATGCCATACCCCATTGCATTTCATTGGAGAGGACACCGGTCGACAGGGTGTAACCGTTCGACGTGATAAGTAAGTTAGTAAGTGTTCCGCGGTCCGAGATTCGTATGTTGCGGTCGCAAGGGATATAGCTAAAAGGTTCCTCGGCGTAATAGAAGGAGTTTGAGGTTCCCTGCTCAAAGCTGTAGCGCGTATAGGGTGTGAGGTCGGCAAGGGACAGCTGCGGGCGGCGGGCAAGCGGGTGGCGCTCGCTAACGAAGACGTGGACCGTTGCGTCGAAGAGGGGATGGAAGCTTGCGCGGGCATCGGCGAAGGCCTTCTGCAGAACGCGGGCGTTAAAGTCATCCAGATACAGAATGCCGATATCGCTGCGAAACGCGCGGACGTCATCGATGATCTGCGATGTGGTGGTCTCGCGCATGATGAACTCGAACTTGCTGTCGCGGCAGCGCTCGACCACGTTGACAAAGGCCTCGACCGAAAAGGCGTAGTGCTGGGCGGAAATGGCGAGGCGGGCTTGCGGGGTGCCGCCGTCCTCGTAGCGCGCCTCGAGCATATCGGCCTGCTCTACGACTTGACGCGCATAGCCCAAAAGCTCGGTGCCGTCGTTGGTGAGCGTGACGCCGCGGCTGGAGCGCGTAAAGATCTCCAGATGGAGTTCCTGTTCCAGGCTTTTGACGGCGTTTGAGATGTTGGACTGAGCGGTATAGAGGCGCTGAGCTGCGGCGTTGATTGAGCCGGACTCTGCCACGGCAATCAGAAAACGAAGCTGCTGAAGGGTCATCGACGCCATCCTTTCGATTGCTATCTATAAAACCGATAACAGGTTAGCGCTTTTAAGTGATTGACCGAGCGAAACAATGCTCGTACTATTCAAAACACACAAAGGCGGTAGGTAATTAAACCGACCACGGAACCGGGATGCGAAAGGAGGCCCGCATATGAATTGCTTACCAAGACGAATGCCGGGCTCCTGTTTGCGCCCGTTGGCGTGATCAGGAGACAGCGACTTACTTCTCTCTAATTTGTTTACTTTTGTTCGATCAAGGAGATCATCATGAGCCAGTTCATCAACAACCCCGAGAACACCTTTGGTTTCGATACCCTGCAGCTTCACGTTGGCCAGGAGAGCGCCGATCCCGCATCCGACTCCCGCGCCGTGCCTATCTACCAGACCACGAGCTATGTGTTCCGCAACTCCCAGCACGCCGCCGACCGCTTTGGCCTTGCCGATGTTGGTAACATCTACGGCCGTCTGACCAACTCCACCCAGGGCGTCTTCGAGGACCGTATCGCCGCACTCGAGGGTGGCGTGGCAGGTCTCGCCGTCGCCTCCGGTGCTGCTGCCATCACCTATACCCTGCAGGCTCTTGCCCAGGCCGGTGACCACGTGGTTGCCCAGAAGACCATCTACGGTGGCTCCTACAACCTGCTGGAGCATACGCTCTCCCAGTTTGGCGTCGAGACCACGTTTGTCGACGCTCATAACCTGGACGAGGTCGAGGGCGCCATCAAGGACAACACCACGGTCATCTATCTCGAGACGCTCGGCAACCCCAACTCCGACATCCCCAACATCGACGCCATCTCCGAGATCGCCAAGAAGCACGGTCTGCCGGTTGTCGTCGACAACACCTTCGGCACCCCGTATCTGTTCCGTCCGCTGGAGCATGGTGCCAACATCGTCGTCCACTCCGCAACCAAGTTCATCGGCGGCCACGGCACCTCGCTGGGCGGTGTGATCGTCGACGGCGGTAACTTCGACTGGAAGGCGAGCGGAAAGTACGCCCAGATTGCTGAGCCCAACCCCTCCTACCACGGTGTCTCGTTTGCCGAGGCTGCCGGTCCCGCCGCCTTCGCAACCTATGTCCGCGCTATCCTGCTGCGCGACGAGGGTGCTTGCATCAGCCCGTTCAACGCTTGGGTCCTGCTGCAGGGCACCGAGACCCTGTCGCTGCGTGTCGACCGTCATGTCGAGAACACCAAGAAGGTCGTTGAGTTCCTGGCTGGTGACAGCCACGTCGCCAAGGTGAACCACCCGAGCCTGCCCGAGCACCCCGACCATGAGCTGTACCAGAAGTACTTCCCCCGTGGCGGTGCCTCGATCTTTACCTTTGAGATTAAGGGTGGCCAGGAGGCAGCTTGGAAGTTCATCGATCATCTGCAGGTGTTCTCGCTGCTCGCCAACGTGGCCGACGTCAAGTCGCTCGTCGTGCACCCGGCTACCACCACGCACTCCCAGCTCTCTGCCGAGGAGCTTGCCGAGCAGAACATCACGCCCTCCACGATTCGACTTTCCATCGGTACCGAGAACGCCGAGGACATCATTTGGGATCTGAAACAGGCCTTTGCCGCACTGGACGAGTAGGGCGACTTGTGCAAGGACCCCTTGCGACTCGATGGTATAACTGCATTAAATGCCTGCTCAAGGTGCCTGTGCGAACAATGGTCGCACAGGCACCTTTTTTGCATAGAGAGGGTGCAAAAACAGGGTTTTTGGCACGCTTTATGCATTCGAGTTGTGGAAATCTCCTGTTGAGAGGATGTGAGTTTTACGCAATTGACGTGCGCCTTTTGAGTAAAACCGCAGGTCGCGATTTGCTCGGGGTACTATGCAGCGCGATCGAATCACACGCAGCTCAAACGCAGCAAAAACGCACTACGGAGGTTTCCAGCTACATGAGGATCGATTCACGAAAACCGAAAGCCGCCGCCCTTTCCGCCGCTCTGACCGTGGCACTTTTGGCGGGCGTCGGCGCAACTGATGCCCACGCGGCAACACTATCCGATACGGTCGGATCTACGCCGTCCGAGGCGACGCTGGTGCAGCCCGTCGACTACCGCGGCGACGGTTATGGCTCTATGCAGGAGTGGAACGCCTCGATGGGGGCAAAGCGCGATTCCCTGGAGATGCGCGCTCAGATCATTATGAATATGTATGGCGACTATGCTACCGATGACGAGCGCGCTGTGTTGCAGGGTTGCATCGACGGTGCGGGTAGCCTGTTGACGATGGGGGAGGTCGACGCCAAGTCGACCGAGCTCGACGAGCTTCGCTCTACGCTTGAGGATGCCAAGCGCGAGGCGCTCGAGGCTGCCGCCGAGGCGGAGGCTGCCGAGGTCGCCCAGGCTTCGTACTACAACGCCGGTTACACTCCGTCCTACGCGTCTGCCGCGTCCTACGCGAACGGATCGGGCCTGACGCGCTCTGCGGGTGTCAATAACTACAACGGGCGCCGCGAGACCTATTACAGCAGCAATGTGCTTTATCACTATCGCACGGGCGAATGGACTCAGGATTCTGAGGGCTTCTGGCGCGATTCCGACGGCTATTACGTTGTTGCCGCGGGCGATATGGCCCAGGGCTCGACCTTTACGGGCTCCAAGGGTGATTGCAAGGTCTATGACTCCGGCTGCGCTGCCGGAACCACCGACTACTACACCGGTTGGTAATTTTTCTGCATCACGGATATTTGGCGGACGGGCGTCTTTACCGAGCTTTAGGGCAACGTAAGGACGTCCGTTCTATGTATGCGTTTGAGTTAACAGAGCCCTTACCGTGGCGGTACGCTGGGCGAATGGATGCGGAGCACACTGGTTCTTGAGAAATAAGGTCTTTCTCTTGGAGGAAGTGGTCTTGTGAATGCTCGAGATATTACCGTTGCCGCCGTCGCGTTGATGCTTGGCTGCCTTGGTCCCACGGCCGCGCTCGTCGCGGGTATGCAGGGGTCTTGTGGGGCTGCCTCTATCGTGGTTGGCGTGTTGATCGCGGCCGCGCTGCTGGGAAGCGCCGGTGTTGTCCTTTGTCGCGACGATGAGGACGAGGTTCCGGAGTCGCAACGCTAGCTGTTGTGAGATTGACCGCCGGTCATAGACGAAGATGAAAGCCGCCGTAAGGGGAGTGCTCCTTGCGGCGGTTTTGCTGCTAAGGCTGTTGAATGCGGCGCGTTGGCGTTACCAGCTTGCCTCGATATCGCGAATGCGCTGATAGAGCCATTCGTTCTGCGGAACCTGGATATCGTGCTTGGCCGCGAGGCGGCGGACGGTGCCCGCGAACTCCTCGACCTCTGTTTTGCGCTGCGCGATGCGGTCCTGAGCCATTGAGGGCATACCGGCGGGGTCGATTCCCTCGATGAGGTGCACCATTTGCGTCAGGTCTGCTTCGGTCAGCTCAACGCCCTCGGCGTTGGCAACCGCAAGCGTCTCGCGCATGGCGGAGACAAAACAGCGGCGCTGCTCGGAGCCCGGCTCCGTGGCGCTTCCGTAGGTCCCGCCGTAGGCCATGCAGGTTTGGTTGATGCCGTCGTTGAGCATGAGTTTGGCCCACATGCGGTGCGCAATGTCGCGCTCGACGGTATGGGCGATGCCGCAGCGCGTGTAGAGCCCGTCGATAGCGGCGACGGTCGCGGGGTCCGTGCCGGCCGCCGCGCCAAAGCGGATCTCGCCCGCATTGGTAAAGGTGAGCGCGCCGTTGAGGAACACGGCGTCCATGCCCTGGCAGATACCAAGAACGGTATGCTCCCAGCCAAAGCGTTCGGCAATCTTTTGCTCGCTCGTAATGCCGTTGCATAGCGAGGCGATGAGCGTGTTGGGTCCCACGACGCGCTCCATAGTCTTGAGTGCTTGGTCGAGACCGGTGGTCTTGACTGTCAGGATGACCAGATCGGCGGGCGTCGCCTCGCTGGCGCGGACGGACGTGAGATCGCAGGGCTTGCCGTTGACAGTGAGCGCATCGCCCGCGTGACGCTCAAAACGGGTGTCATCCATAACGTATTCGACGGCGTCATTGCCGAGGGCCTTGGCAATCATGCTGCCGTAGAGCAGGCCGACGCCGCCCTTGCCGATAAAAGCGACCTTGTTGATCTGCATGTGAATCATCTCCCCATGTAAAAGGCGCCCGCGTAAGGGGCGCCTGATGGATTGTATGCTGCCAGGGTGATTGGTGGGTGCGCGGGGCGGCTGTTATAAAAAAGAAACGTTTGCCTGGACGCTACGCTGCAGGGCAGACCGCAAAGACATGCGCGTGGTCATGCCCGGCTCCTTTCATCGGGCTTTTTGCTGATGTTAAAGCGGTGCCGTGACGGCTCGATTTCTGCTGCGTTACGATACGTTCTCGATTGCGATTCCACGATGTTTCGGCTGCGTGACCATTGTGTTTCGCCTTGCCGGGGCGCTGATGGCGAAGGGAGGGGCCGTGCAATACCGTGTTGACCCCAAAAGTGGTAACCGAATATCCGCTCTGGGTCTGGGCTGCATGAGGTTTCCCGGTGCGCCGGGACACCCCGATGCGAAGACGGCCGATGCCATCATCTCCCGTGCGGTGGAGCAGGGGATTAATTATCTGGACACGGCCTATCTCTATCCCGGCAACGAGGCTTGCGTGGGCGCTTCGCTTGAACGCCTGGGCTTGCGCGACCAGGTTTTGCTCGCAACCAAGCTGCCGCATGCTTCGTGCAAATGCGCGGAGGATTTCGATCGGTTTTTCGACGAGCAGCTGCGCCGCCTGCAGACCGACCATATCGACTATTATCTTATGCACAACATCACCTCGCCTGCGCAGTGGGAGCGCGTGGTGGCGCTGGGCATCGAGGACTGGATCGCGCAGCAAAAGGCTGCAGGGCGCATTCGTCAGATAGGCTTTTCGTACCACGGCAGCGCGGCGGACTTCCTTACGATGCTCGATGCGTATGAGTGGGACTTTTGCCAGATCCAGTACAACTACGCTGGAGAGCGATATCAGGCGGGAACGGCGGGGCTCATGGCCGCCGCCGAGCGAGGTCTCGCGGTGTTTGTGATGGAGCCGCTTTTGGGCGGACGCTTGGCAGGCAAATTGCCTCCGCGGGCGCGCGCTGTTCTCGATGGTGCATGCGATCGGCATTTGCATACGCCTGCCGCTTGGGGGCTCTCGTGGGTGTGGAATCATCCCCAGGTGACCATGTTGCTTTCTGGTATGACCGATACCGCGCAGGTGGATGAGAATTCGTCACTGGCAGACCTCGCGTTGCCGAATTCGATGACTGCCAACCAGCTCGACACGATCGCGCACGTGCTGGATGAGTTTGAAAAATCGAATCGCGTGCCCTGCACGGGATGCGGCTATTGCATGCCGTGCCCTAAAGGCATCAATATCCCTGGATGTTTTGCCGCCTACAACGCAAGCTATGCGCACAGCTGGTTTACGGGGCTGTCTCAATACTTTACGGCGAGCGCGGTGCGCACAAGCGAGCCCAAGTTGGTGAGCAATTGCGTCAAATGCGGCAAATGCGCGCGGCACTGCCCGCAGCACATCGATATTCCCGAGCGTCTCGACGATGTGCGCCGACGTTTCCAGCCTGGTCCCGTGACGGCGGTGCTTAAGGCCTTCGGCAAAACGCGCTCCTCATGACCCTTTTATAACTTGCGGTGGAATAGTTCCTGTTTGCGGCAGAATAGGGGCCAAACAGGAACTATTTCACCGCAACTGAAGGGGGCTGTCGTGGGCCATCGGGATTCATGTGATGATTTGCGTGAGGTTCGTTGGGGCATTTTGGGTGCCGGACACATTTCTCATCGATTTGCATCGTCGCTCAAGAAGGTCGACGGGGCACGGCTGGTGGCTGCGGCCGGCCGCACTCCTGCACATGTCGAGGAATTTTGCCGAGCGTTTTCGATCGATGCTGCGCATGGCCATGTCTCGGTCGACGATAACGGCAATGCGGCTTATGACGCGCTGATTGCCGACCCCGATGTCGACGCAATCTACTTGGCTCTTCCGCATGGCATGCATACGCGTTGGGCCTGTCGCGCGCTGCGCGCCGGAAAGGCCGTGCTGTGCGAAAAGCCGGCCGTTTTGAGTGAGGAAGAGGCTCTCTCGATTGCCTCCACCTCTCGTGAGCGCGGCGTGCTGTTTATGGAGGCGATGAAGAATCGGTTTTGCCCGATGCGCACTCGCGTGAAGGACTTGCTTGCGTCGGGTGAGCTTGGCCGTATTGTCTCGATTGAAAGCGTGCAAAAGCTCGATTACGGCGAACCTCCTTCGGGCTATCTGCTTGATTCGTTGCAGGGCGGCTGTCTATATGACATGGGCTGCTATGCGGTCGGTTGGTATGAGGATTTGCTCTCGGGCGCGTGCGAGGTTTCGTCCCGTGAAGTTCGCTGGCGTGACGTATCAGGCGGCCGCGTCGATTGGGCCGACGAGATCCATATGAGCGTCGGCGGTATACCCATTCATATGGCGTGCGACGGCAAAGCAACATATGAAAGCCGCTTAACGATTGCCTGTGAGCGGGGCTCGTTGGAAATCGAGCGTCTCCATCGCCCCGAGCGCGCTCATGTGAAGTATTCCGACGGTCGAACGCTAGAAATAAATGCCCCGTTTGAGATCGATGATTTCTACGGCGAAATCCAGCATGCGACGCAGCTCATTCAGGCGGGGAAACTCGAGAGTCCCGTCATGCCCCTTGCCGCCACGCAGCGCTGTGCGCACATCATCGATGCAATCCGTCTAGCCCTCTAGGACTTGGCGCTGACGCGTAGGGGATCATGACGCCGGCGCCCGTGGTGCCTGGCGGCCCACATCTCTGATGCCCCTTTTATAACTTGCGGTGGAATACGGCCTGTTTGCGCCAAAATAAGGCACTAATAGACCGTATTTCACCGCAACTGATGAGGGGGAGCTGGAGATGCTGACGATTGGGTGTCATCTTTCGACGACGAAGGGCTATCGGGCAATGGGAGAGACGGCGCTATCCATTGGCGCCAACACCTTTGCATTCTTTACGCGCAACCCGCGCGGCGGCAAGGCGAAAGATCTTGACATGGATGACGTGGCGGCCCTGCGCGAGCTTATGGAGCAAAACGACTTTGGCCCGCTCGTGGCTCATGCCCCGTATACCTATAACCCCTGCTCGGCCAAAGAGCGGGCGCGAGAGTTTGCCTTGGAGGCTATGGCGGAAGATTTGCAGCGTCTGGAAGCACTGCCCGGCAACTACTACAATTTTCACCCCGGTGCGCATGTGGGACAGGGGGCAGACGCCGGCATTCAGATGATTGTCGACACGCTGTGCCAGGT
>DBGAPG010000087.1:0-3125 GCA_048438765.1 Collinsella sp. | reverse complement strand
GCCCATTACACTGAGCACGGCATCGCTTACATGTTCTGGCGCTAGGCGCAGCTGGCCGGAGACGTGATGCTGCAGCAGCTCGAGCATGAATTCGTCCGAGGCATCGGCCATGGTGTAGTCAAAGCGAATGCCGCTTCGGATAAAGACTTTCTTGATACCGGGAATCGAGCGCAGGTCGCGCAAGAGCTGCGTGTACCCGCTCTCATCCACCACCATGTTCTTGCAAACGTTGGGCCACAGGCAGCGCTTGTTCTTGCACACGCCGTGCTTGAGTTGCTTGTCGCAAGCGGGACGGAAAAAATTGGCGGTGGGGCCGCCCACATCGTTGATATATCCCTTGAACTCGGGATCGTGGGTGAGCGCCTCTGCCTCGCGCATGATGCTGTCGTGGCTTCGCACCTGCAAAACGCGACCCTGATGGAAGGTGAGCGCGCAGAAGCTGCATTCGCCAAAGCAACCGCGGCTGCTCGATATAGAGAAGCGCACTTCGGAAAAGGCGGGGATGCCACCCGCTTTGTCGTAGTCGGGATGCCAATGGCGCGCGTAGGGGAGTTCGGCCACCTCGTCCATTTCCTGCGTGGTCAGCGTCGCCGAAGGCGGGTTTTGTACTACAAAGATACCGTTGGGGTAGGGCTCTACCAGGCGATGCCCGGTGATGGGGTCCATGTTTTGCTGCTGCACGTTAAAGCTGCGCGCGTAGTTGAGCTTGTCGGCGGTAAGGTCGTCCCAGCTGGGCAGCAGGTCGTAGTCGTAGACCTCGTCGAGCGAACCCGTGCGGTAGACGGTGCCGTTGATATAGGTAATCTGATCGACGGGCAGCCCCGCGTCGAGCGCGTCGGCAATCTCGACAATCGCGTGCTCGCCCATGCCGTAGATGAGGATGTCGGCGCCCGAGTCGAGCAGCACCGAGCGCTTGAGCTTGTCCTGCCAATAGTCGTAGTGGGCCAGGCGGCGCAGGCTTGCCTCGATGCCGCCGATGATGATGGGGGCATCCTTAAACGTCTGACGGATAAGGTTGCCGTAGACCGTGACGGCTCGGTTGGGACGGCGCCCCTCCTCGCCACCAGGGGTATAGGCGTCGGTGTGGCGGCGGTGCTTGGTCACCGAATAGTGGTTGACCATGGAGTCCATGTTGCCGGCGCTGACCAAAAAGCCCAGGCGCGGCTCACCGAGTACGCTGATGCTGGCGGGATCGGTCCAGTCGGGCTGGCAGATGATGCCCACCTTGTAGCCGTGCGCGTCGAGGACGCGGCTGATAATGGCCATGCCAAAGCTGGGGTGGTCCACGTAGGCGTCGCCGCAGATGTAGACGAAGTCGCACTGGTCCCAGCCTCGCGCGTCCATATCGGCGCGGCTGACGGGGAGGAACTTGTCGCGGCCCGGACGCCAGGGGCGCGTGGGCGCTGCTGGGGTATGCGTGGTGTGCCCACCCTGCGCCTTACCGCCGCGCTTTTGCTGCTGGCCCTGTTTGCCCTGCTGACTGCGCTGGTTGTTCTGAGCGTGCTGAGGCTTTTTTGCCACGATCCCTCCCGGTGTTTGTATGCTGCTCGTAATTGTAACCAGTCTTTTTGGGACGGGGCTAAAAAGACTGGTGGAGTACATGAGCTGGCAGATTGGCGCGTCGATGCGGGTGGCGTTTGTTTCCAGACTGTGTATCCCTGTGTCGAAGGGGTCGTCTCGCGCGCACGCCATGTTGTCAATGGGTTACAGTATGAACGGCGGCTATGTTTCCGCCAACGCACGAGAGAGTCGTCAACAAGGAGGATGCACGACGATGCAGCGTGCCAAACAGATATCGGAGTCTATTGAGCTGGGCATCATCTTGGCGCTCGCCGGTGGCTTTATGGACGTGTATTCGTACATTGGGCGCGACCATGTTTTCGCCAACGCGCAGACAGGCAACATCCTGCTCGTGGGCGTGAGCATCTCGGAGGGCAACTGGGCACTTGCGGGGCGCTACTTCTTCCCTGTGGTGTCGTTTGCCGTGGGCATTATGCTTGCCGACCTGGTGCACGAACGGTTTGGCAGCGTGATCCACTGGCGCCAAGTGACGGTGTTCTTTGAAGCCGTTATCTTGCTGGGCGTGAGCTTTATCCCGGGCGGCAATTTCAACCTGCTCGCCAACTGCCTCACCTCGTTTGCCTGCGGCATGCAGGTCGAGAGCTTCCGCAAGATCCACGGTCACGGCATCGCTACGACCATGTGCATCGGCAACTTGCGCAACGCGCTGCAAAACGTGGACGATTACATCATCACCCACAGGCGCGGCTTTTTGGAAAACGGCCTGCTGTACTTTGGCGTGATCTTTACCTTTGTGTTTGGCGCCGTGCTGGGCAACTGGTGTATTGAGCGCATGGGGCTGCACGCCATCGTCGTGGCGAGTTTGCTGCTGTTTGTCGCGTTTGCCATCATGTTCATCGACCGCGAGCGCGACTTGCGCTTACGCTGGAAGGTTGCGGCCGAGGCTTGGAAAGAGGGCTGCCGAAAGTAACCGATTGCGGCAAAGGGGCTGTCCCTTTGCCAGATAGATCGATAATGGGGAGGGGACGGCCATCTCGGCCGCCCCCTTTTTTGAGTCTTAAGCCTAAGGTGCATGTTTGTAATGACAAGATTTGACGTCAGCAAAGCGTGCTGCTTAAGGCTATAGAATAAAAATGTCATCTTTCTAGCTATAATTATTAGTTGAGGGGATGGACATATGCCAGAGCTTTTTATTCAAAATAAGACGACAGTAATCAAGTTGATGGCGCTCTGCATTTTATCTGCCCTGGTGGAGCTGTCTGTTGTTAAAGCTGAATCGTTGATAATAGACTATGGCCTGCTTCGCTCTAATTATCGTAACGTTTTATGCATTGGGTTAGGCCTGCTAGTATTGCTCTCAGTTGAGCTGGTGACAAACCTGTTCAGATCAAAATATGCGGAGCAATTGGCTTCCGATGGCGCTAACTGCTTCTATAGATTGCTTGCCCGCCATGCTTTAGAGCGGCCCTTAGTTTTAGCAAAAGACAGTGACTACCTGTTATCGCGCATTGAAGAGGCTGGGAACCTACAGCCGATGATTGGAATATTTACAACTGCGTTTCTTCCGTGCCTAGTGACGGGTTTGGTATCATTTGTGGCACTAT
>DBGAPG010000086.1:0-2528 GCA_048438765.1 Collinsella sp. | reverse complement strand
CGCACCATCAACTGGCTCGCGCGTCACTTAAAGGCCCGCTGGCAGCGCGGTCAGGGCGCGATGCTCGTGGTCTCGCACGACCGCTGGTTCTTGGACGAGGTCTGCACCAGTATGTGGGAAGTCCACGACGGCCAGGTCGATCCCTTCGAGGGCGGCTACTCGGCCTACATCCTGCAGCGCGTGGAGCGCGACCGCATGGCCGCCGTCACCGAGGAGCGCCGCCGCAACATGGCGCGCAAGGAGCTCGCATGGCTGAGCCGCGGCGCCCAGGCTCGTTCCACCAAGCCCAAGTTTCGCGTGGATGCTGCTCGCGAGCTGATCGCCGACGTGCCGCCCGTGCGCGACGAGCTGGAGCTCAAGCGCCTGGCCGTGAGCCGCCTGGGCAAGCAGGTCATCGATGTGGTCGACGTGGACGCCGGCTATGCGGATACCGATGGCGCACCCAAGCAGGTGCTTTCCGACGTGACCTGGCTCATTGGCGCGGGCGACCGCTATGGTCTTTTGGGCGAGAACGGCGCCGGCAAGTCGACGCTACTTGACGTAATCCAGGGCAAGATTGCGCCCCTGCGCGGCCGTGTAAAGATCGGCCAGACGGTACGCTTTGGCGTGCTGTCGCAGCAGCTCGAGGAGCTCGAGCCCTACATGGGCGACACGATCCGCGAGGTGCTTAGCAACTATAAGAAGTACTACGTCATCGACGGCAAGGAGACTTCGCCCGAGAAGCTTTGCGAGCGCCTGGGCTTTACGACGCAGCAGCTCTGGAGCCGCATCGGCGACCTTTCGGGCGGCCAGCGCCGTCGCCTGTCGCTGCTGCTGACAATTCTGGACGAGCCCAACGTGCTTATCCTGGACGAGCCGGGCAACGACCTGGATACCGACATGCTCGCGATTGTCGAGGACCTGCTCGACGGCTGGCCGGGCACGCTGATCCTGGTGACGCACGACCGATTCCTCATGGAGCGCGTGACCGACCAGCAGTGGGCGTTGCTCGACGGCCACCTGACGCATATGCCTGGCGGTGTCGACCAGTATCTGCGCCTGTGCAACGCCACCGCCGAGGGCGAGCCCGTGGGCGCGCCGAGCGCCAAGACCGGCACGTTCGACACCGGCGCCGCAGCGGTTGCGGCCGATAAGCCCAAGGCGAGCGGGCAGCCCAACGGCCTGTCCAACGCCGAGCGCCAGAAGCTCCGCCGCGAGGTAAGCTCACTCGAGCGCAAGATGGAGACGCAGCGCGCCCGCGTGGAGGAGGCCGAGGCCGCCATGGCCCAGGTCGATCCCACCAACTACACGGCGCTGGGCGAACAGCAGGCAAAGATCGACGAGGCCCACGCCGCCATGGACGAGCTGGAGATGGCGTGGCTTGAGGCGAGCGAAAAGCTCGAGGGCGAGGAGTAGACGAGGATGATCAAAGCCGCGTTTTTCGATATCGACGGCACGCTGCTGAGCTTTAAGACCCACCGGATTCCGGCGTCGGCGCAGCAGGTGCTCGACAGCTTTCGCGAGCAGGGGATTGCGTGCGTGATCGCCACGGGTCGCCCGACCTACCAGATGCCCGATTGGCTGCTCAACTTGGGTTGGGATGCGTACATTACGCTTTCGGGCCAGCACTGCTTTGATGCCGAGGGCGTCTACCGTAGCTGCCCGATTGACCCGGGCGACGTTGCGGTGATTGTGGACCAGGTGGTACAGGGGCGCTACGACTCGCTGTGCATGCAGGGCGAGAACTCGTTTGTGAACCGCCTCTCCGAGCGCGTGGTGACGGCCGGCAGCAACGCGGGAATCGTCTACCACGAGGAGCCGTTTGAGCACGCCTTCGATGCGCCGGTCTACCAGTTTTGCGCCTTTGTGGACCCGGTTGACGAGCATATCGTGACCGATGCCGTGTCGCATTCGCTCACTACGCGCTGGTGCGATCTGTTCTGCGATATTATTCCGGCCAACGGCGGTAAGAACCTGGGCGTGGCGGCGACGCTGGATCGCCTGGGCATCGATGCGAGCGAGGCGATCGCCTTTGGCGACGGCGAGAACGACCTGTCGATGTTTTCCGCCGTGGGCACAAGTGTGGCCATGGGCAACGCACAGGACACGGTGAAAGCCGCGGCGATCTACGTGACGACTGCCGTGGACGACGACGGCATCTACAACGCTGCGAAGCACTTTGGATTGATGTAGCTGCGGGCCGTCACCCGGCGCCTGGGGACACTCCTTGCGGGGCGTCCCCATTTTGTTTTCGTCCCGCACGTTTTGTGAAACACGGCTAACTTTTAGACAAAGTAGTAAGACATGGGCAACTTCTGCGGTAAAGTTAGTCGTGGAAAGTATCCAAAGGCTAACTAGCAATCATCCCGAAAGGCGGCCCATGGCCCTACGTGAATCCGGAGAAGACTATCTCGAATCGATCTACGTTCTGTCGGAACGTCAGGGCATCGTGCGCTCGATCGACGTTGCGGAGTACCTCGGCGTAACCAAGGCGAGCGTTTCCAAGGCCATGGCGACGCTGGAAAGCAACGGCTATGTCGAAATGGGCA
>DBGAPG010000085.1:0-2532 GCA_048438765.1 Collinsella sp. | reverse complement strand
GCGAAGGACCATCCCACCAAGGAAGATCTGGATAACATGGCCGCAGCCGCCAAGAAGGCCGTACTGGGAGAGTAGCTTCGCCGTCCGCGATCCTTCGTGCAAAACAATACAAATGTGAAAGCCTCGAAGTTCTCGAGGCTTTTTTCTTGACACTTGTGGGCACAACCGCTGCAAGCGTTTGGGGCGACTTTTTCCATCACCCCGATGACGAGGCTGTTCTGGACAACACGCTCGCATACGTTCGCTGGATGTATTCAGAGTGGGAAGGGCTTTCCGGATGGAAGGGCTTTCCGGATGGATGAGGTTGCGGAAGATGCGTCCCGGAATTTGCCTTTGGAATGGGATGGAGTTTCCGGTTAAGGACCTCGGCGGAAAGTGCATCCCGGAATTTGTAGCCGAAGTGGGATGCAGTTTTCCAACGGGCCCGCAGGCGGAAACCGCATCCCACTTTGCGCATGATTTCTGGGACACAGTTTCCGCGACTCGCATGACAGGCCGCGCCTCTGCTGTGAGGCGAGGGCGAGCGGGCACCGGGTAACGTCTGTCGCGAGTTCCGCACGCAAAGAAGGCCACTTAATGTGGCCTTCGTCTTGCGCAGGACTGTCTGAGCAGCAGATGTTACCCGGCGCCCGTCCGCCCTCGTTGGGGATTGCCCGGGTAGGCGAATCGGGATGCGTCCCGCTACTTGATCTTGGTTGTATCTGGCGCCAGGTTGGGGTCGGTTTCGTTGGCCTCGGTCTGGAAGTGCTCGGTATACACGTTCTTGCCGTCGCGGAACATCTCGTAGTACTGCATCTTGGCGTAATCCTCGCGCGCCTTGGTTGCGGCTGCGGCAGCGGCGTCGTCGCCGGTGACGTTGGAGGAGAGCGCCCAGCGCAGGCTGGCGTCCTCGTAGCCCACCGAGTTGATGGCGGGCAGCGACTCGCGCAGCGTCATGTGCGCCTTCTGATAGTCGGTCAGCGGGGCACCGATCAGCTGCATAAGCTGGGTGGACAGGTAGTTGGTGGACAGGTCGTCGACCTCGCTCGTCTGGTCGCAACCGGCAACGTCGTAGTTGGCCCAGATGATGTAGTCGGTCTGCCACAGGCGCTCCTGATGCGTGGCATCGTCTTCGCCGGTAAACCACTTGTCGTTGAACTTGGACGGGAAGAACGGCTGGTGATCGCCCCAGAACACCACGACCACCTTGCGGTCGAGCTTGCTCAAGGCGTTGAGGAAGTAGCGCAGCGCCTGGTCGGACTGCTCGATGCACGAGACATACTCGTCGACATCGGAGAGCGTGCCGTCCTCGACGGTCTTGGCGTCCAGATCGGTCGTGTCGATATTCAGGTGCATCTGCTTGTCGACCGGCAGCAGGCCCGTATCGTAGCCCGAGTGGTTCTGCATGGTCACGTCGAAGATAAACTGCGGATCGGCGTTCTGGTCGAGTAGCTCAAGAATCTTGTCGTAGGTAGCCTGGTCGGTCACCATGCCGCGCAGGGTATCGGCGCCCTGGAAATCGTTGATAGACAGGAACTGGTCAAAGCCAAAGTCCTTGTAGACGTTCTCGCGGTTCCAGTTGGTGGCGTGGTTGGGGTGCATGGCCGTGGTGGAATATCCGAGCGACTTGAACTGCTCTGCCAGGTTCCCGGTCGTTTCCATGTTGTAGATGGTGTAGGGGTACACGCCCGAGCCCAGGTTGGCCATGGAGTTGCCGGTCATAAACTCAAACTCGGTATTGGCGGTGCCGCCGCCGTAGGCGCTCACGTAGAGCTTGCCGCGGCTGAGGCAGTTGGACAGGTTCTTAAAGTACTGCGGGCCTTCGTAGCCGGCGCGCATGTTCTGGTAGATCGAAAGATCCGAGAAGGTCTCGTTCATGATGGCGATGACCGTGGGCTTCTCGCTGTCGAACTGCTCCTTTGCGGCGGCGCGCTCGTCGCCCTCGGCCGCGTCGGACTTGTCGTAGGCCTTGGCGTACTTTTTGAGCGTGGCCTTGGCATCGTCGACGGAGTAGTCGGCGGGTTTGGGCGGCTTGATGGACTGCGCTGCGCTAATGAAAGCGGGCAGGTAGCCCTCGCGCCAGTAGCTCTCGAGCGGGCGCCAGGTGTAGACGGTGATGCCGAGGGTGTTGTAGTAGTCGATGAGCGTGACGTGTGCGGTCACACCGCCCAGGCACAGCACGGCGACGAGCAGGTTGGTGAGCAGCATGCGCTTGGCGTTGGCGGCGCCCTTCTGACGGTGCGGTGCCACCAGGCCGGCGTACTCGCACAGCAGCATGGCGATGGCGGTAAAGCCCATGGACAGCACGCAGAACAGTGAGATCGAGAAGGTGTAGCCGGTGCCGGCGACCGCGGCGGCGGTGGAGATGGCCGAAAGGTCGCCCGGCTGGATGGGCATGGATTTAAACGTGATGACGAAGAACTCGGCAATGCCCAGGACAAAGAGGGCAAAGGCCAGGACGGCCGGAGCTGCGCCATGGCGCTGGAACAGGAAGAACAGGCCGACCATGAGCGTGGTGATGATGGCCCACTCGAGCAGGATGCACAGGGGGTA
>DBGAPG010000084.1:0-16553 GCA_048438765.1 Collinsella sp. | reverse complement strand
GTTCCGCACGCAAAGGAAAGCACTTAATGTGCTTTCCGTCTTGCGCAGGACTGTAGAGCAGCAAACTTAAACAGCGGGCCGCCCGGGCCGGGAATCCGCCCCCGCGCACAGGAGGGGATTCCTTTTGTGTAGGCTTTGCGGAAATATGGCTATTTTGGGATACGCCCGGCGGCGTGGTCTGTTGACGGCACAGCTAACGCCACGTATCCTATCGAACTGCGTGTTTCGTAGGGGGATGCTGACCCCTCGATTCAAGCCGTTGCACTTTACAGAAAGCTGGAATCATTCGAGAAGGAGTACGCTTTGCCTACTATTAACCAGCTGGTTCGCCAGGGCCGTCGTTCCGTGCCCAAGAAGTCCAAGAACGCTGCTCTGCAGCACAACTCCCAGAAGCGCGGCGTGTGCACCCGCGTCTTCACCACGAGCCCCAAGAAGCCGAACTCGGCTCTTCGTAAGGTTGCCCGTGTTCGCCTCGTCAACGGCATCGAAGTTACTGCTTACATCCCGGGTGAGGGCCACAACCTGCAGGAGCACTCCATCGTGCTCGTCCGCGGCGGTCGTGTCCGTGACCTCCCTGGTGTCCGTTATCACGTCATCCGTGGCGCCTACGACGCTGCTCCGGTCCAGAACCGTATGCAGGCCCGTTCCAAGTACGGTGCTAAGCGCCCCAAGGCTAAATAAGCCAGATAACGTTTTGATACTTTCGCCGTGTGCCGCCTAAGGGCCGCACGGTAGACACTTAAGGAGATTTCACATGCCGCGTCGTGCAGCAGCTAATCGTCGTGAGGTTCAGCCTGACGCCGTTTACAACAACCGCCTGGTGACTCAGCTCATCAACAAGGTCCTTCTTGACGGCAAGAAGGCCACCGCTGAGCGCATCGTTTACACCGCTTTCGAGATCGTTGCCGAGAAGTCCGAGGGTGGCGACGCTCTCGCTACCTTCAAGAAGGCTATGGACAACGTCAAGCCCACGCTCGAGGTTAAGCCCAAGCGTGTCGGTGGCGCTACCTATCAGGTCCCGATGGAGGTCAACTCCCGTCGTTCCACCGCTCTGGGTATCCGCTGGATCGTCAACTTCTCCCGCGCTCGCAAGGAGAAGACCATGGCCGAGCGTCTCGCCAACGAGATCCTCGACGCTTCCAACGGCCTGGGCGCTTCCGTCAAGAAGCGTGAGGACGTCTTCAAGATGGCCGAGGCCAACCGCGCGTTCTCTCACTATCGTTGGTAAGTTAAGGTAAGGAACTAACATGGCTAAGCCTAAGTACAAGCTTTCCGATACCCGTAACATCGGCATCATGGCCCACATCGATGCCGGTAAGACCACCACGACCGAGCGTATTCTTTACTACACCGGTAAGACCCACAAGATCGGTGAGGTCCATGAGGGCGCTGCCACCATGGACTGGATGGTTCAGGAGCAGGAGCGCGGCGTAACCATTACCTCCGCTGCCACCACGTGCTTCTGGAACAAGGACGGTAAGGACTACCGCATCCAGATCATCGACACCCCGGGCCACGTTGACTTCACCGCCGAGGTCGAGCGCTGCCTGCGCGTCCTCGATGGCGCTGTCGCCGTCTTCGACGCCGTTGCCGGCGTTCAGCCCCAGTCTGAGACCGTTTGGCGTCAGGCTTCCACCTTCAACGTCCCCCGCATCGCCTTCATCAACAAGTATGACCGCGTGGGCGCTGACTTCTTCAACGCTATCGAGACCATGAAGGATCGTCTCGACGCTAACGCCGTGGCCGCTCAGGTCCCGATGGGCGCCGAGGACAACTTCTGGGGCGTCATCGACCTGGTCACCATGACTGCATGGGACTTCAAGGCCGACGAGAAGGGCATGACCTACCCCGAGCCGATGGACGAGATCCCGGCTGAGTTTGCCGACATCGCTGCCACCAAGCGCGAGGAGCTCCTTGACGCTGCTGCCAGCTTTGACGACGAGCTCATGGAGAAGATCCTCATGGAGGAGGACTTCACCGTCGAGGAGCTCAAGGCCGCTCTGCGCAAGGGCGTTCTGGCCAACGAGCTCAACCTCGTCTTCGTGGGCTCCGCCTACAAGAACAAGGGCGTTCAGGAGCTGCTCGACGCTGTCGTCGACTACCTGCCCAGCCCGCTCGACGTCGAGGCCGTCACCGGTACCGATCCGGACACCGGCGAGGAGATCCAGCGTCATCCTTCCTTCGACGAGCCCTTCTCCGGCCTGGTCTTCAAGATCATGACCGACCCGTTCGTCGGTAAGCTCACCTATGTCCGCGTTTACTCCGGCCGCGCCGAGTCCGGCTCCTACGTGGTCAACGCTTCCAACGGTCAGCGCGAGCGCCTCGGCCGCATCCTCGAGATGAACGCCGCAGAGCGTATCGACCGTGACGACGCTGCCGCCGGCGACATCGTCGCTTGCGTCGGCTTCAAGAACTCCACCACCGGTGACACCCTGTGCGCCGAGGGCAAGGAGATCGTCCTCGAGAAGATCGAGTTCGCTAAGCCCGTTATCGACGTTGCCATCGAGCCCAAGACCAAGGCCGAGCAGGACAAGATGTCCCTTGCTCTGACCAAGCTCGCCGAGGAGGACCCGACCTTCCAGGTGTCCACCAACCACGAGACCGGTCAGACCATCATCGCCGGCATGGGCGAGCTGCACCTCGAGATCATCGTCGACCGCCTGCTCCGCGAGTTCAAGGTTGACGCTAACGTCGGTAAGCCCCAGGTTGCCTACCGCGAGACCGCTGGTCACGACGTCGAGAAGGCTGAGGGCAAGTTCGTCCGTCAGTCCGGCGGTCGCGGTCAGTACGGCCACGCCGTCATCAAGCTCGAGAAGATGGAGGAGGGCTTCGGCTACGAGTTCGTCAACGCTATCGTCGGCGGCGTCGTGCCCAAGGAGTACATCCCGTCCATCGACAAGGGCATCCAGGAGGCCCTGAACACCGGTGTTATCGCCGGCTTCCCGGTCCTCGACGTTAAGGTCACCCTGTTCGACGGTTCTTACCACGAGGTCGACTCCTCTGAGGCCGCCTTCAAGATCGCCGGTTCCATGGCTATCAAGGACGCCCTCAAGAAGTCCGATCCGCAGCTGCTCGAGCCGATCATGGCTGTCGAGGTCGAGACCCCCGAGCAGTACATGGGCGACGTTATGGGCAACCTCTCCGGTCGCCGCGGCAAGATCGAGGGCATGGAGGATCGCAAGAACAGCAAGCTCATCCGTGCCAAGGTGCCGCTGGGCGAGATGTTCGGTTACGCTACCGACCTTCGCTCCCAGACCCAGGGCCGTGCATCCTACACGATGCAGTTCGACTCTTATGAGCCCGCGCCCAAGTCCATCGTGGACGAGGTCATGAGCAAGAACGCCTAAGTTCGAGCTCCCTGTTACGTAATCCGCGAGAACATCTCTCGCACTCTTTGGAGGTTTAAGTTGGCTACCCAGAAGATCCGCATTCGCCTCAAGGGCTATGATCACGAGGTCGTCGATCAGTCCGCGAAGCTCATCGTCGAGACCGCTCAGAAGACCGGCGCTCGCGTTTCCGGTCCTGTCCCCCTGCCCACCGAGCGCAACCTGTACACGGTTATCCGCTCGCCGCACGTGAACAAGGACTCCCGTGAGCAGTTCGAGATGCGCACTCACAAGCGCCTCATCGACATCCTCGACCCCACCTCGGGCACCGTTGATTCGCTCATGCGTCTCGACCTCCCCGCTGGCGTCGACATCGACATCAAGCTCTAAGCGATATCGCTCATAGCTTAAAGGGCCCCGCTGCCGTTACGGTAGCGGGGCCCTTTTGTTTAGCATGATGGGATTGGACCGCCGGATAAGGCTGCCGAGCGGCTGGCTGTGGCGCCCTATTCGCTCGCGGGACGCAGCGATGCCTCCTCAAAATGGAAGGATCGCAAACCGCCTTCCGTTTCGATACACGCGCGACCAAAGCCATCGACGGTTTTAAAGATGCCGCGTGCCAGCTCGTCGCCGGCAGGGGAACGGGCGATAACGTGCTCCCCAATCCAATTGAGGTGAGTGACATATTCGCCGTGGACGGGCGCGAGCGGTCCGCCGTCTTCTTCCATGGCGTTAAGACGCTCTGCCCACGCATCTACAGCGTCTATAACTGCGTGATAGACCTCATCGAGGAGCATGTTGACGGTGGGAACGCTCTCGTTAAGGTCCGAGAGGCCAATTGCCGCCAGACCGCCATCGGGTACCTCTTGGGGCGTGTAGTTTACGTTGACGCCAATGCCGCAGACGGCGAAGGGCTTGCCTTCGTTATCGCGTGCGGCCTCGACCAGAATGCCGCCGAGCTTGCGTCCTCGCGCGACAAGGTCGTTGGGCCATTTAAGGCGAATCTCGTTTGCAAGACCCTGCTTTTCGAGTGCTTCAAGCACCGCTAGGCCGCTGACGGCGGCAAGACCAGAGAACTTTGCAGGATTAACGCATGGGCGCAGGACAATCGAAAGCAATAAGTTGCCGACGGTTGAGTCCCACTTGTGCCCGCGCCGGCCGCGTCCTGCTGTTTGAGCCCGGGCGGCAAGTCCTGTGCCGTGCGGCGCTCCCTGTTTTCCTGCTTCGAGCAGGTCATCGTTGGTCGATCCGGTTACGTCGACTATCGTTAATTTGGCATCCATAACGGTTGCTACCTCCTAAGTTAATAAGGCAATCGCGTAATGGTGTCGAGAGATAGACACAATGTGAAGCCTTTGTCGCGTTTGGACAATTTAATGTTAACACGTCAACAACGACTAAAATGCGCTATCCTCTCTTGGTCGATGTAAACACGTCAACAACTCAAAGGAGGCTAGTGATGGGTTTCACGATTCTTGGAACAGGCTCGGCGCTTCCTGAGCGCAGTGTTTCCAATGACGAGCTGTCTGAGTTCCTCGATACCTCGGATGAGTGGATTTTTACCCGCACAGGTATCAAGAGCCGCCACGTCTGTACCACCGAGTCACTTGACGACCTTGCCGTAGCGGCGAGCGAGCGGGCACTCCAGGTGTCCGGAATCGACGCGAGCCAGCTGGATCTTATCGTCTGCTCGACGACGACGGGTGACCACCTTGTTCCCGCTGAGGCGTGTGCCGTTGCTGAGCGACTAGGAGCGGCGTGCCCTGCCTTCGATGTCTCGGCGGCCTGTGCCGGCTTCGTGTTTGCGCTCGATGTCGCCGAGGGCTATATCGAGCGCGGTCGTGCCGAGCGCGTGCTTATCGTTGCTGCTGAGCAGATGACGCGCGCGCTCGACTGGACCGACCGCGCCACCTGCGTGCTCTTTGGCGATGGGGCAGGCGCCGCAGTGATTGGGGCTGGGGGAGACAGCCCCCTTGCCGTTGAGCTTTCGACGGCGCCCGACGTCGAGACGTTACACGTTCCCGGTCTGGTCGGCACCTCGCCGTTTAAGGCTTCCGCAGATAGCAAGAGCGTGCTGTCCATGAATGGCCGCCGCGTGTTCAAGTTCGGCGTCAACGCCATCTGCGACACGGTCCATAAGCTTGCGGGCGATGCGGGCATTTCGGTCGAAGACATCGACCATTTTGTATTCCATCAGGCTAACGAACGAATCCTGAGTCAGGCGGTCAAGCGCCTCGGCGTGCCAGATGAGCGCGTGGTTCGAACGCTGCGCGAGACCGGCAACATTTCGAGCGCCTGCATTCCCTTTGCGCTTGACCGTCTGGCACGCACCGACGCACTGAATGCGGGCGACACCATCGCCCTCGTTGGATTTGGCGCCGGCCTGGATATAGGTGGCTATCTGCTTCGTTGGAAGTAGTTGCACATAGGAAAAAACGCCCCTAGGGCACAAACAAAGGAGAACTACCATGGCAGATCAGAAGACCTTCGAGCGCGTTTGCGACGTTATCCGCGAGACCGCCGGTCTTGACGATGTCGAGATGAAGCCCGAGTTCACGCTCGAGGAGATTGGTCTCGACAGCCTGGGCACCGTCGAGATCCTCGTCGCCGTCGAGGACGAGTTTGGCATCCAGCTCGATACCGAGGAGAACCCCAAGACGGTCGGCGAGTTCGCCGATACGGTCGAGGCGGCATTGGAGAAGTAGAGATGCTCAAGACTCCTCTCTGCGATCTGCTCGGCATCGAAAAGCCCGTGTTCCAGGGCGGTATGGCCTGGATTGCCGATGCCTCGCTGGCGTCCGCAGTGTCCGAGGCGGGTGGCTTAGGCATCATCGCGGCCATGAACGCCGACGCCAACTGGCTTCGCGACCAGATTCATGAGCTGCGCGCCAAGACGGATAAGCCCTTTGGCGTCAACGTCATGCTCATGAGCCCGTTTGCCGACGAGGTCGCGCAGGTCGTGATTGACGAGCGAGTGCCGGTCGTCGTGACGGGCGCCGGCAATCCCGCCAAGTACATGAAGGCGTGGAACGAGGCGGGCATCAAGGTCATCCCGGTCGTTGCCTCGGTGGCGCTGGCGCGTCTCGTGGCGCGTCGCGGGGCCACGGCGGTTGTTGCCGAGGGTACCGAATCGGGCGGCCATATTGGCGAGACCTCGACGATGGCACTGGTGCCGCAGGTCGTCGATGCGGTCGACATTCCCGTTGTGGCCGCCGGCGGTATTGCCGACGGCCGCGGCGTGGCGGCCGCCTTTATGCTGGGCGCCGAAGGCGTGCAAGTGGGTACGCGCTTTCTGGTCGCAGACGAGTGCACCGTCTCGGAGCAGTACAAAGAGATGGTCCTGAAGGCCAACGACACTTCGACGCGTGCGACCGGTCGCTCGACGGGACATCCAGTGCGCGCCCTCAAGAGCCCCTTCACCAACGCCTATGCCAAGAGCGAGGGTTCCGGCGCGAGTGCCGAGGAGCTCGGTGCTATGGGAACCGGTGCGCTGCGTAAGGCCGCCAAGGACGGCAACTACGAAGAGGGTTCGTTTTTGTGTGGACAGATTGCCGGCATGGTCAACGAGCGCCAGAGCGCACGCGAAATCGTTGACGACCTGGTCGATGGCGCCGAGCACGTCCTGAAGGGTGCGTGCGCATGGGTGGCGTAGCGTTTTTGTTTGCCGGCCAGGGTGCCCAGCACCCCGCGATGGGCGTCGACTTGATCGAGACATCGCCGGCGGCTGCCGAGGTGTTCGCCATTGCCGATGAGGTGCGCCCGGGGACGAGCGAGCAGTGCCGGAGCGCCTCCAAGGAGGAGCTCTCGCAGACCGAGAACACGCAGCCTTGCGTGTTCGTGCACGACCTGGCAGCGGCTGCCGCCCTGCGTGAGCGCGGCGTGGTACCTGCCGCCTGTGCGGGATTCTCGCTGGGCGAGGTCGCCGCGCTCACCTTTGCGGGGGCGTTCGATACGCGAGCGGGCTTTGAGCTCGTGTGCGAGCGCGCGGCGCTGATGGCCGCGGCTGCCGAGCGCCATCCGGGCGGCATGCGCGCCGTCATCAAGCTCGATGCGGCGCAAGTCGAGGGCCTGGCAAAACAGGCCGGCGAGGACTGCTGGCCAGTCAACTACAACAGCCCACAGCAGACGGTTGTGGCCGGAGCGCCCGAGGCGCTGCAGGAGCTCGACGTCCTAGTAAAAGAGGCTGGCGGCCGCGCCATGAAGGTCGCGGTGTCGGGTGCATTTCATAGCCCCTATATGGCCGAGGCGACCTGTGGCCTTGCCGCATATATTGAGGCCGGTCACGCGCCGTCCCCGTTGCTCATTCCTGTTTTGGCAAATATGACAGCGGCGCCCTATCCGGCGGATCCCCAGACGGCATCGGATGTCTTGGCCAATCAGGTGAGCCATGCCGTACGCTGGGTCGATACGCTGCATGCTCTGCAGGATCAAGGCATCGACACATTTATTGAGGTCGGCCCCGGCAAAACGCTGTCCGGCCTGGTCAAGCGTACGCTGAGCGACGTTCGCGTGTATTCGTGCGAGACGGCCGAGCAGGTCGCAGCTATTGCCGACGAGCTCGCATAGTCCACAGGACTGTAACCCGAAAGGAATGACATGGGCAACTTGAACAATGGCGCGCTCGAGCGCAACGACTCACGTCGCGTGGCACTGGTCACGGGCGGCTTGCGGGGTATCGGCCGCGCCTGCGCTATCGGTCTGGCGGAGGATGGCTACGATATCGCCGTCGTCTATGCCGGCAGCGTCGATGCGGCGCGCGAGACGTGCGACGCCTGCGAGGCGGCTGGCGCCACGGCGCGCTCATATCAATGCGACGTGGCCGACCCCGCTGCCGTCAACGCGTGCGTGGAAGCGGTCCTCAACGACTTTGACTCCATTTGGGCGCTCGTCAACAACGCTGGCATCACCCGCGATGGCCTGCTCATGCGCATGGGCGATGACGCCTTCGATCGCGTGCTCGATGTCAACCTTAAAGGAACGTTTAACACGACGCGCGCGCTCACCAAGACCTTTATGCGCCAGCGCGGCGGCTGCGTCGTCAACATGAGCTCGGTTGTGGGCCTGATGGGCAATGCCGGGCAGGCCAACTACGCTGCCTCCAAGGCGGGCGTGATCGGCCTGACCAAGGCGGTGGCGCGCGAGCTTGCGCCCCGCGGTGTACGAGTGAACGCGGTCGCCCCCGGGTTTGTCGAGACAGATATGACGGCAAAGCTTTCGGAAAAGGTTCGTGCGGCAACCGAGGAGCAGATTCCCCTTAAGCGCATGGCGCGCCCCGAGGAAGTGGCCGGCGTGGTGCGCTTTTTGGCGAGCGATGCGGCTTCCTACATTACGGGCGAGGTTGTACGCGTTGACGGCGGAATGGCGATGTAGAAATCAGGGCCGAAGAACGGCTTGGATGAGGAGACCATGATGGAACAGAGAGTTGCAATCACCGGCATAGGTGCCGTATCGCCGCTCGGCAACACCGCGCTTGCCACCTGGGCGGCAATGTGCGCTGGCACGTGCGGCATCGGCCCGATTACGCACTTCGATACCGATGCATTTGCCGTCAAGGTGGCGGCCGAGGTCAAGGGTTTTGACGGCAACGAGTACTTTGGTAAGCGTGACGCCAAGCACCTGGATCCCTGCGTTCAGTTTGCCCTGGCAGCGTCGGACGAGGCCATGCACGATGCGGGCTTTGATGTCGAGGGCGCCATCGATCGCGAGCGCCTGGGCGTCTACGTGGGTTCGGGCGTGGGCGGCATGCAGACACTCGTCGACAACGTCCACACGATTGCCGACCGTGGGCCCCGTCGCGCATCGCCCTATATGATCGCGATGATGATCCCCAATATGGCTTCGGGCAATATCGCAATCCGCCATAAGGCAAAGGGCCCGACCTTGCCCGTGGTGACCGCCTGCGCGACCTCGGCCCATGCCGTGGGCGAGGCGTTTCGCGCTATCAAGCATGGCTATGCCGATGCGATTCTCGCCGGCGGTGCCGAGGCCGCAATCATCCCCGATGCCGTTGCGGGCTTTACATCCTGTCGTGCTCTCACCACTAATCCTGACCCGTCGACGGCTTGCCGCCCGTTCGATGCAGACCGCGACGGCTTTGTGATGGGCGAGGGCGCCTGCGTGCTGGTTCTCGAGAGCATGGAGCATGCGCAGGCGCGCGGTGCGCACATTTATGCCGAGGTCGTGGGCTACGGCAACACCGATGATGCCTATCACATTACGAGCCCCGATCCCGAGGCTGCCGGCATTGCCCGCGCGATATCGCTGGCGGTTGCCGAGGGCGACGTTAAGCCTTCCGAGGGCCTCTACATCAACGCTCACGGCACCTCGACCAAGCTCAACGATTCGTCCGAGACGGCGGGCATTAAGCGTGCGCTCGGCGAGGACGCGGCACGAGCCGCGCACGTCTCGTCGACCAAGTCGATGACCGGCCATATGATCGGTGCCACGGGTGCCATCGAGGTCATGGCCTGCGCCATGGCGCTCGAGCAGGGCGTGGTGCCGCCGACCATTAACTACCACACACCCGATCCCGCCTGCGATCTTGACTACACGCCCAATCGCGCGGTTCGCGCCGACCTTACCTGGGCGCTTTCGACCAACCTGGGCTTTGGTGGGCATAACGCCGCCATCGCGCTGCGTAGATATACGAGGAGCTAGAGCATGGATTCCAAAAGACTTGCCGAGATAGCCGATGTTATGGAGGACCGCGGCCTCACGCGCGTGCGCGTTGAGGAGCCCGATGGCACCGCGGTCGAACTCGAGCGCGCGAGCGCCGCACAGCCGGTTGCCGTGCCCATGCCCATGCCGAGCGCTATGGCCGCTCCAGTTGCAGCTCCCACAGTCGCGCCTGCCGCACCGGAGCCCGCCGCGCAGACACCTGCCGCCGCACCAGAGCCCAAGGGCACCGAGGTGACCGCTCCCATGGTCGGCGTTTTCTATGCTGCCCCGGCGCCGGGCGACGAGCCGTTTGTGCACGTGGGCTCCAAGGTCAAGGCCGGTGAGACCCTCTGCATCATCGAGGCCATGAAGGTTCTCAACGAGGTGACGGCCGAGGCAGACGGCGAGGTGCTCGAGATCTGCGTGGCCGACGGCGACCTCGTGGAGTTTGGCAGCTGCCTCATGAGGATCGGATAGGTGATATCCATGAACAAAGAAGAGCTCAAGAAGCTGTTGCCGCATCGCGAGCCGATGCTTTTGCTCGACGAAGCCGAGCTGGTGGGCGACGAGGCCCACGGCAAGATCACGATTACGGGCGACGAGTACTTTTTGCAGGGGCATTTTCCGGGAAACCCGGTTGTCCCCGGCGTGATTCAGTGCGAGATGCTCGCCCAGAACTGCTGCGTGCTGCTGATGGGCGATGAGGAGGCGCGCGGCGCGACGCCGTTCTACACGAGTCTGGACAAGGTTCGCTTTAAGCGTCCGGTACGCCCGGGCGACACGGTGGACCTGGTGTGCTCTATCACGCGTGCGCGCGGGCCGTTCCGCTTTGCGACGGGTACTGCGAGCGTCAACGGTGAGGTTTGCTGCCGCGCCGATATGTCCTTTGCACTCATGCACGAAAGTTAAGGAAGGCTTCATGTTCGACAAAGTGCTCATCGCCAACCGCGGCGAAGTCGCGGTCCGTGTTATCCGCGCGTGCCGCGATATGGGCATCAAGACCGTCGCCGTCTACTCCACGGCCGATGCGGACGCGCTGCACGTGCAGCTTGCCGACGAGGCATATTGCATCGGCGGCCCGCGTCTTGCCGAGAGCTACCTCAACGACGATGCTGTGCTCACCTGTGCCGTGAAGTCGGGGGCTAAGGCAATTCATCCCGGCTATGGCTTCTTTTCCGAGAAGGCGAGCTTCGTGCGCGACTGCGACAAGTATGGCCTGGCGTTTGTTGGTCCCTCGGCCGAGGTCATCGACAGCATGGGCGACAAGGACGCCGCACGCCGAACGGCTGCCGCGGCGGGCGTGCCCATCGTTCCGGGCTGCGATTTGCTCAAAAGCCCCGAGGAGGCGACGGCCGAGGCCGAGCGCATCGGCTGCCCCGTGCTCATCAAGGCGCGTGCAGGTGGCGGCGGTCGCGGCATTCGCAAGGTCGAGCGCGTGGAAGATGCGGCAAAGGCGTTCATCGAGGCGCGTGCCGAGGGCGAGGCCGTTTTTGGCGACGGCGAGTGCTACATGGAGAAGT
Organism: Collinsella sp.; assembly: GCA_048438765.1. Lineage (GTDB taxonomy): Bacteria > Actinomycetota > Coriobacteriia > Coriobacteriales > Coriobacteriaceae > Collinsella. The sequence goes on along the minus strand of DBGAPG010000084.1, from coordinate 5,050 downwards.
TCGTCGCGCCGGCGCACCACGTTGAGGTGCAGATTATGGCCGATAAGCAGGGCCATGTGTTTTCGCTCGGCGAGCGCGAGTGCTCGGTGCAGCGTCGCAACCAAAAGCTGATCGAGGAGAGCCCCGCGCCGTGCCTCGACGGACACGACGACATTCGTGCTCGCATGCACAAGGCCGCGCGCGACCTGGCTCGTGCCGTTGGCTATGAGGGCGCCGGTACCATTGAGTTCCTGTATTCGGACGACGGCAATTTCTACTTTATGGAAATGAACACGCGCTTGCAGGTGGAGCATCCGGTTACGGAGTTTGTGACTGATACCGACTTGGTCAAGTGGCAGCTGCGCGTGGCAGCCGGCCAGTCTCTGCCCTTTGAGCAGGAGGACATGCCGGTCCGCAACCACGCCATGGAGTGCCGCATCAATGCCGAGACGCCGGACTTTCTGCCGTCATGCGGAACGGTCACCGCGTTGCGTGTGCCGGGTGGTCCGCGCGTGCGCTGGGATTCGGCCATGTTTACCGGCGCGAACGTTCCGCCGTACTACGACTCCATGCTCGGCAAGCTCATCGTGTGTGCGCCCACGCGTGACGGCGCCATTCGCAAGATGCGCTCGGCCCTGGGCGAGCTCGTGATTGAGGGCGTGAGCGAAAACAGCGAGCTTCAGCTCGACGTGCTGGCAAACGACGAGTTCTTGTCGGGCATGTATCACACCGATCTGATGGGGCATCTCTATGCTGATGAATAGAAAAGCGAAGACGGTCAACGTCCTCGAGGGGCCGATGACCGAGTCGTGCGCCGAGTTTCCCGCGCGCCACGTGTTTATCAAATGCCCGGAGTGCCGCCGTGTGATCGATGAGGCGCGCCTACACGACAACCTCGAGGTCTGTCCTCGTTGCGGCAAACACTTTCGCGTGAGCGGTCGCGCGCGCATGCGCATGACGGTCGACGAGGGCACGTTTGAGGAATGGGATGCCAATCTGGCGTCGGAGGACTTCCTCTCGTTTCCCGGCTATGCCGACAAGCTCAAGAGCGTGAGCGAGCGTTCGGGCGAGCGCGATGCCGTTGTGTGCGGCAGGGGCAAAATCTGCGGTTGCGATACGGCGCTCTTCTTTATGGACGCCAACTTTATGATGGGCTCGATGGGCTCAGTGGTGGGCGAGAAGATCTGTCGCGCATTTGAGCGTGCGACCGAGCTGGGATTGCCAGTTGTCGGCTTTACCGTTTCGGGCGGTGCGCGCATGCAAGAGGGCGTGACCTCGCTTATGCAGATGGCCAAGATTTCTGCGGCGGTTAGGCGCCACAGCGAGACGGGCGGTCTGTATATCACGGTGCTCACCGACCCTACGACCGGAGGTGTAACCGCGAGCTTCGCCATGGAGGGCGACATTATCCTGGCCGAGCCCGATGCCCTGACGGCATTTGCCGGCCCGCGCGTGATCGAGCAGAACATGCACAAGCGTCTGCCCAAGGGATTCCAGCGCTCCGAGTTTTTGCTGGAGCACGGCTTTTGCGATGCCGTTGTTCCGCGTGGCGAGATTGCGCTCACGGTAGGCGAGCTGCTGGCACTGCACGAAGGGCATGCGCCCGGCCTGGGGGCACCGCATGAGATCGTGCATACGGGTCGCCGCGGCAAAAAGCTGGGACACCTGTTTAAGCGCTCAGCGGCGCCAAAAACCGCACTCGAGATTGTCAAGCAGACCCGCTCGGCAGATCGCGCCACGGCGGGTGAGATGATCTCACTGGGCTTGGATGGATTTGTGGAGCTGCACGGCGACCGTTACTTTGGCGACGATGCTGCCGTGGTGGGCGGCATCGGCTGGAAGGACGGACGCCCCGTAACGGTCATCGCCATCGAGCGCGGCACCACGACCAAAGAGCGCATGCGTCGCAACTTTGGTATGGCACATCCCGAGGGCTACCGCAAAGCGCGTCGCCTTATGCACCAGGCCGAAAAGTTTGGTCGACCGGTTCTGTGCCTGGTCGATACTTCGGGCGCGTTTTGCGGCATCGGTGCCGAGGAGCGCGGCCAGGGCGAGGCGATTGCCCAGAATCTCATGGAGATGAGCGGCCTTAAGACGCCGATTGTCTCGGTGGTGACAGGCGAGGGCGGCTCTGGTGGCGCGCTGGCGCTATCCGTGGCCGACCGCATCCTGATGCTCTCGAGCTCGGCCTATTCGGTCGTGAGCCCCGAGGCCTGTGCGTCGATCCTGTGGAAGGATACCGAGCGCGCGAATGAGGCCGCCGAGGCGCTTAAGCTCGCGGCCCCCGATCTGCTGGCGCTCGGCATCATCGACGGCATTGTTGACGATAAGGGCCTGTCGCATGAGGAGATCGCCGGTGCCGTCATGTCCTCGGCATTTGATGCCTTCGATACGCTTGGGCGGCTCGACGACGCGACCCTCACAAACCTCCGCTACGAAAAGTACCGCGCAGTCGGTCAGTATCGCACGATGTGACAAAGGGACAGTCCGCATGTCACATTGGGAAAGGGTTCCTGTGTCACAAGTTTCTAACACCTCGTTTACAACGACGGTCTCATCAAACGCCATGGCCGTGGTGGACTATCTGTCCAAAAGCATGATGTCGGCGTTGCCGTTTATTGTCTGCGCGGCGTTGTTCCGCACCGTCGCCGTCATTATGGGCGAAGGCATGCTGGGCCTATGGTCTGCCGATTCCGAAATCTATCGCCTGTTCTACAGTTGGCTCTATAACGCCGGTTACTACTTTTTGCCCATTTATCTTGGTTGGGCGGCCGCCCGCCAGCTCGGTTGCTCGGAGCAGCTGGGCATGATGCTGGGCGGCGTATTGATTGCGCCCGATCTGCTTAAGCTCGTCGATGCCGCATCGACGACGGGGGCATCGATGACTTCCGTGTATGGTCTGCTTCCCGCGCCGGTCAACGATTACACGACGACTGTTATTCCGGTTCTCATCTCGGTGCCCGTGCTATGGCGAGTGGAGTGTTTCTTTCGGCGCGTTATCCCTAAGGCCGTGGCGTTTTCGTTCGTTCCGTTTGCGACCATGCTTGTCATGGTTCCGGTTTCGCTGTGTGTTACGGCACCGGCGGGCAGCTATCTGGGCATGCTGTTGGGCCAGCTTATGTTTATGCTTGGCAATTCCGGTGGCATCGTGTCGTTGCTCACGCTCATGGGGCTTGCCGCGGGCTGGGAGTTCCTTAAGATCGCGGGCGTCAGCAACGTCGTCCTATCGCTCGCCTACGCGCAGTTTATGAGCGTGGGAACGGATTCGTGCATCCTGATCGCCGCGACGATGGCAACGTTTGCCGTTTGGGGCATGCCTTTTGGCGCGTCGCTTCGCGTTGCGGATAAGGACGAGAAGGCGCTCATGCTGGGCTATTCAATCTCGGGTGTTCTTGGCGGCGTAAGCGAGCCGGCGCTGTACGGTTGCGGCTTTAAATATGGCAGGTGCCTGACGTGCATGGCCATTGGCGGTGCCGTCGGAGGCCTTGTTGCGGCCGTGGGCCACGTTACGGCCTATACCATCGGCATGACGAATGTCCTCATGGTCATTGGCTTTGCCACGGGCGGCATCTCGAACCTGCTGTGGTGCTGCGTTGCCGGCGGCACAGCATTTGCGGCGTCTGCGGTGCTGAGCTACTGCTTTGGCGTGGTTCCGGCGAAGGGGCAGGCGACGGGGGACGGAGCCGATTCGCCCGAAACAGTGGCGAGCGCTGCTGAAGTAAGCGCTTAAACCTGTGCGACACAAGCACTATTCCTTTGCTACATTCCAAGGCCGTGGCCCGTGTGGGCTGCGGCCTTTTTGTATCTGGGGGATAAAGTGGCTACACTACAATCCGTTTGAGCAATAGATATATAAGTAGTACCGTGGGGGCGGATGCAGATGGTCGAGTGGATTGTTAAGCGCGCACAGGGCGATCGTGCGCGTGTGGGCACGTTAGCGGGCATGGTGTGTATTGTCGCCAATGTGGCACTTTGTGCTGCGAAGGGCGCAATCGGTGTGGTTTCGGGATCGGTTTCGATTGTGGCGGATGCCATGAACAACCTGTCCGATGCCAGTTCGAATATCGTGAGCGTGCTGGGCTTTAAGCTGGCGAGCAAGCCGGCCGACCCCGAGCATCCTTACGGCCACGGTCGCTACGAGTATCTCTCGGGATTGGTCGTGGCGGCGCTCGTGCTGCTGATTGGCGTTGAGCTGGTGAAGTCCTCGGTTGAGCGCGTCATCCACCCCGAACCTGTCGAGTTCTCGCTTGCCCTGGTGGCAGTTCTAGTGCTTTCGATGGTCGTAAAGCTCTGGATGGCGGCCCTCAACCAAAAGCTCGGCGATCGCATTGAGTCCGAGACGCTGCATGCGACCGCGCAAGATTCCAAGAACGATGTCCTTGCCACGGGCGCCGTGCTGGCGTGCGCAATTGTTTCGCAGGTGACGCACATCAATCTTGACGCGTGGGTCGGCCTTGCCGTTGGCGCCTATATTGGCTGGAGCGGCTTTGAGCTTATCCAAGATACGGTGAGCCCGCTTTTGGGCCAGACGCCCGATCCTAAGCTCGTCGAGCATATCCGCAGCAAGATCATGAGCTACCCCGGCGTTTTGGGCGTTCACGATCTGATGGTTCACGACTACGGCCCGGGCAGGAAGTTCGCAAGCGCTCACGCCGAGATGGCAGCCGAGGCCAGCCCGCTGGAAAGTCACGACACGCTCGATAACATCGAGCAGGCGTTTAGGGACGAAGACGGCATGATTGTCACGCTCCATTACGACCCCATCGTGACCGACGATCCCAAGGTGGCGAGCATGCGTTTACGCATTAACGCCATGGCCCAACAGATCGATAGCCGCCTCTCGATTCATGACCTGCGCTGCGTGCCGGGTCCTACGCACACCAACGTGATCTTTGACTGCGTGCGTCCCTCGGATCTGCAGATGAGTGCCGAAGACGTAAAGCACGCGCTGACACAACGGGTCGAATCGGAATATCCCAAGTCGATTGCCAAGATTACGATCGACGAAGACTACGTAGGCCATACCCACGAGTAAGGCCACGCCGATAAAGCAACTGATGCAGAAGGGGAG
>DBGAPG010000083.1:0-19299 GCA_048438765.1 Collinsella sp. | reverse complement strand
CATCAACAGGCATGCTACGAACGACATGACGAGTGCGGTCGCTGCGATTTTGGGGTATGTGCAGTACCGCTGGATGCGTTTCTGTTCTTGTTCGGTGAGCTGCTGCATGGGGCCTCGACTCTCATCGTTTTTGGGCGATGCGCACACGCTCTTGAGTATAGATGAGTGAAGGACGTCTGTTGTTCAGACATGGCGGTCAACAGCGTGCTGTTGGTGCTCGCTTGATCGTGGGCGCCATTCACCTTCGTTGCACAGCGACGACTGGTTGGCTGGTTGGCGTCAAGTAACCGCCTCCGCCTTGTGGGCCGCCTCAAGGACAAGGCATAATGCATGTGACAAAGGGGCGATTCCTTTGTCACGTTCGTTGATCTGAGAGTAGATGTTGATGATTCTATCGTTGGCCCCCATGGAGGGGATTACCGGGCATGTGTTCCGTCGCGTGCATGCGGAGTGCTTTGGTGCGCTCGATTGTTATTACACGCCGTTTTTGCCGCCGCCGCGGGTAGGAAACCGCTTTGGCGGCAAGGCGCTTAAGGAGATCGATCCTGCCAACAACCAGGGGCTCAACGTAGTGCCTCAGCTGATGTCTAAGAACGCGGACGAGTTTGTGTGGGCGGCACAGGTGCTCGCCGACATGGGCTACCGCGAGGTCAATCTCAACCTTGGCTGCCCCTCGGGGACGGTTGTTGCCAAGGGCAAAGGATCGGGCTTTTTGCGCAACTTGGATGAGCTCGAGGTGTTCTTGTGTGATGTGTGCGAGCGCTCGCCGTTGCCGGTATCGGTAAAAACCAGGCTGGGGCTGGAGAGCGACGACGAATACGAGCGCGTACTCGATCTATATTGCCGCATGCCGCTGGCCGAGCTAATCGTGCATCCGCGTGTGCAAAAGGACCGCTATACGGGCTCGCCGCGCAAGGGGTTCTATGGCGAGACGCTGGAGCGCGCGCCGTTCCCGGTCGCCTATAACGGTGACATTTTTGATCTTGAGGACATGGATGCGCTGGTGGAGGCCTATCCCGGCACGCGTCATGTGATGCTGGGACGCGGCCTGCTCACGAACCCCGCGCTGGCTCGCATGGTCAACGGCGGTCCTGCTGCCACGGCAGCCGAGCTGCAGCGTTTCCATGATACGCTGTTTGCAGCCTATGCAGAAGAGATTGGCGGCAACGCGGTCTTTCGCATGAAGGAGTGGTGGTTCTACGCCAAATGCGCCTTCGCCGACCCCGCTACCGTTCACAAACTCGTACGTAAGACCAAAAAGGTTGACGAATACCGCGCCGCCGTCGAGCGCGTCTTTCGCGAACAGCCGCTTGCACCCACAGCTCGCTTCCACGGCTAACTAGTCATCGGGGGCGTTCTTTAACGACTGGTCATTTAAGGACGTCCCCAACGACTATGTAGCAAAAAGCTGTACACCAGCATCCAAAGATGTCGAAAATGTCGACTTTGGATGCTGGCGTACATGTTTGGGTTCGGCGGGGGAGCGGTGCCTAGGCAATCATTGCATCAAGTGTTATGAGTTCCCTGAGCCGTTCCGTGCGCGTTTGCCCATGGCGTTTGGCTTTTTCGTCAAACGCCTCAAGAACCGATTCGCCCACACGTGCCGACAAGACAGCGCTCGGCTCATCAGAGATCGGCGGCCTTCCCAGCTTAAAGGTGCGGCCTTTCGGCCATTCATCTTTTTCGTAAGTTTCCGCGGCTTTCTCTAACTCTCCAGGGGCAAATCCCATCATTTTTTCAAGCTGCTCAGCATCCATGGCGCCTCCTATCGATCGACATAATGTCGAGCGCTGGTTCTCGGATTCCTTTTTTGTATACAGTTTTGTAGACAAAAATACAAGCAGTTTATCGGGCTAATTAGCTTGTTTTGATCCGCCTGCTCGATAGGAAATGAGCATTGACGGCTTCGATACTCTTTTGCTTTTCAGCTTGGAATTTGGATGCTCGTTGAACTTCCGGAGGGGAGCGTTTATTAAGTTATCGAGATTCTGGGCAGGAGCTCTCACCGGTCTTCGATAGTGGGACCAGCTTAATTCGCGACACAGTGTGTCGCGAATTGGAGTAGTCGTTGGGTGTCCTTCAATGGCTAGTCATACAAGAACGTTTAAGTGCCGGATTTTGTCACTTAGTGTCGTTCTCAGCGACTATTCTGGAGGGTCGTGGTCAAAAAATGGCAAATATGAGTATTGTTGCCATTATGGTTGCATTTATTTTGCTATAAATAGTAGCTCCTGATGAGATTTGTTCCCATTAAGAGCTACGTTTATTGAACATATGAGGAGAAATAACGTCGTCTGCGGACGAGTGGAACGTTGAATAGTTCCTGAAATAATCAAAATTGCTGCTACTAAACAGGTAGCAGTACTCATATTTGCCCTTTTTTGACCATAGCTCCCTCGGAAACTCTTTCCCGAGGCATCAAACAGCCATAATCCAAAGGTCGCCTCAAACAATTAGCCGGTTAAGAGCGTCCATGGCTACCCAAAAGTTGTACGCCAGCATCCAGAGATGTCGAAAAATGTCGACTTTGGATGCTGGTGTACATGTTTGGGTCGGTGGGGTTCCTTGGATGGACAGAGTGCGCGTGCTAGAGCAGGTTCTTCTGTACCCATGCGATGATGTCGCTCGACTCGTAGAGTGGTTTGCCGTCGATGAACAGGCAGGGAACCTGGCGTTTTCCGCCGACGGCGATGAGTACCTGCTCGGCTTCGGTATCGGTCGAGATATTGCGCTCGGGAATGGTCACGCCGTTATCTGCCAGAAAGCGCTTGACCTTTAAGCAATACGGGCAGCCGGTCATAACGAATAGTGCGAGCTCGTGATCAGTAGCCATGGGTCTCCAATCGGTTGAAGTTTTGATTGAAATACCCAAAGCCGCCGCGGTCTATGCGCGCGTCAACGACGACTCGATGGCCTGTACCAGAAACGCCGTGGCTCCGGTGCCGCAGGGCTTGTCGTAGTAGTCAACAAAGCGCTGGTCGGCGAGATAGCCGTGGGCGAGGCCCAGATACGCTTCGTTCTGGGGCTCGCATCCCCAGTTGAGAGCAATCCAGCGACGATGCATCGCGACAAGCTTGCGAGCCTCGCTTCCGTCCGCATCGCCATCGCCCATGGCGATCGATAGCTGGCCCAGAACAGCGCGTTCAAGTTCCTTCATGTCGTTCCATGTCTCGGGGTCCATGTCCAGCAGCGCTTCGTTTGCTGCATCGATAGCCTCATCGCCATAGCGCGCCCGCGCCTCGGCACCGTAGCGCTCCTCGTTTTCCTGCACGGTGCGCCAGCGCTCCAGTTGCGGCAGGACGGCGCCCATGAGCGAGACGGCTTCGTCGAGCGACATGCCGGTGTTTTGCGCCAACCGCGGGGCACAATCCTCGATCATCGCCTCCATCGTGGTGTCGTAGGTGTACTTACCGTGGTCGTAGCACCACTTGCAGTAATGGTCGGTCGTGGCGCCCGTGGCATCGGTGCCGCAGTCATCGGGCGTGAGTATCATGCCGCAGCTCTGGCAATAGTGCTCGGGCATCTCGAGCAGATGAGACAGAGGCTCGCCGGTTACGGCGGCGATGAGCTTCATCATGTCGATGCCCGGCGTGACCTCGTCGCGCTCCCAACGGCTGACGGCTTGGCGTGTGACGAAGAGCTTGGCGGCGAGCTGCTCTTGGGTAAGGTGATGGGCGCGACGGATGGCAATGAGCTTTTCTGCAAAGGCCATAACGGCTCCTTTCTGCTGGTTGATGGCTTAAGCATACGCGGCGGCAGGCGCCCTTCCAAGCAACCGTTGGTTGCACGACGGGAGACCGCGGCGAAGAATTGCGCGCAACGCCCCACGCCTCCATGCCGTACAATGACCGGCATGGAACCTATCGCACACATACATACCGACCTGCCGCAGAAGTTCGGCATTCCGCGCAACAGCTTTTTGGCGCCCCATCTGCAGGGGCACATCGTTTTTGAGCCGGAATTTGCCTCCAATGCAGCAGTTGAGGGCCTGGACCCCTTCTCTCACCTATGGCTGCTGTGGCGCTTCGAAAACGGAACGCCCGGCGGCACGGCAAACGACATAGCTGCCGATGCCAAGTCGCAGGACAGGTCCGGCACCAACGCAAAATGGTCGAAAACCGTGCGCCCGCCTCGTCTGGGTGGAGCCGAGCGCGTGGGCGTGTTTGCCACGCGCAGTCCGTTTCGCCCGAATCCCATTGGGCTTACCTGCGTCAAGCTCGATCGTGTCGAGCTCACCGACGATGGCCCCATCATTCATGTGCTGGGGGCCGACCTGCGTGACGGCACGCCCATCTACGATATCAAGCCCTACGTCCCGTTTGCGGACTGCCACCCGGATGCGACCGGCGGCTGGATTGAGGATGCTCCGTGGCAAGAGCTCGATGTTGAGTTCCCGCAAGCTCTTCAAGACATGGTCCCGCCCGCAAAGCTTCCCGGTCTGGTCGAGGTCCTTCGCCAAGACCCGCGCCGCGCAGGCAGCAAGTACGAGCCAAACCGCGTCTATCACCTGGCCTTTGCCGGGCTCGACATATCTTTTACGGTCGATAAAACCCAGCTAACCGTAGTCGCCGTCAACGACGCGCAAGACTAACCAGCCGTTCGTCCGCACCCGTCAAATTAAGCGCCAAACCCCATGCCAAAATCGCCCGTGCTGGTGGACAATAACGCCTACCAAAACAATCCACTTCGCACGGGAGTTCAGTATGAAATACGACTTTAGCTCGCTTATCGACCGCCACGGCATGGACTCCATCGCCGTTGACTCCTGGGGCGAGATCCCCGGTATGGCTCCGAACGCACCCGACGAGGGCTTCGACCGCATTCCCATGTGGGTGGCGGATATGAACTTTGCCACGGTGCCCACGGTCCAGGAGCACATCATTCAGCGCGCTCAGCACCCCATGTTTGGCTACTTTAACCCGCGCCCCGAGTATTTCGACCGCATCATCGAATGGCAGAGCCGCCGCAACGGCGTCGAGGGTCTGGCGCCGGAGCATATCGGCTACGAAAACGGCGTGCTGGGCGGCGTCGTGTCGACGTTGCGCGCGTATGTCCAGCCGGGCGATGCGGTGCTGGTCCACAGCCCCACCTACATTGGTTTTACCAAGTCTATCGAAGCCGCGGGCTATCGTATTGTCCACAGCCCGCTTAAACTCGACGACCAGGGCGTGTGGCGCATGGACTTTGAGGACATGGAGTGCAAACTCGCCCAAAACCACGTTCATGCTGCGGTGTTCTGCTCGCCGCACAATCCCTGCGGCCGCGTATGGGAGCGCGACGAGATCGAGCGCGCCATGGACATCTATCGCCAGCACGATTGCGTGGTGATCTCGGACGAGATTTGGTCCGATATCATCCTGCCGGGACACAAGCATATCCCGACGCAGTCGGTGAGCGAGGATGCCCGCATGCGCACGGTTGCCCTCTATGCGCCGAGCAAGACGTTTAACCTGGCAGGTCTGGTCGGCAGCTACCACATCGTCTACAACGAGACGCTGCGCGACCGCGTGTGCGCCGTGTCCAACAAGACCCACTACAACGAGATGAACGTCCTCTCCATGCATGCGCTTATCGGTGCCTACCAGCCGCAGGGCTACGAGTGGGTGGACGAGCTCAACCAGGTGCTTGCCGGTAATATCGCGTACTTCTGCGATTACGTGGATGAGCATTTTGAGGGCGTGTCCTATTCACGTCCTCAGGGCACGTACATGGTGTTTCTGGACTGCACCGAGTGGTGCCGCGAGCATGGCCGCGATATTCAGTGGCTGCTCGACGAGGGGGCGCGCGTGGGCGTGGGGTATCAGGACGGCCGTCCGTTCCACGGACCCTGCCACATTCGCGTGAATCTGGCGCTGCCGCTTTCGCGCGTAAGGGAAGCGTGCGACCGCTTGGACCGCTACGTTTTTAATGCACGGTAAGTGAGCACTGCATGCGGGGCCTTCTGCCAAGCCGGCTGGAAGGCCCCGCATGGTAAAACGTCTGTAACCATTGGGCGCTCGACAGGTTTTGTTTGCTATTCTTTCAGCATTTTAGTCTGTAAACAGGATCGTCTGGAGCTCGATGAAAAGACCCCGCCGCTCGATTGCCATATCGCTGTTTGTTGCGCTTGCGGTGGCGAGCGCCTTTGTCGTTGTGATAGCTGGCTGTTCTGGGCGTAATGACGAAGCCTCGACGTCTGCATTAGAAGGTCTGGACGCCTCGCAGGTCAAAGACGACGACCTCAAGACGCTCAACGTCGGCAGCGACCTCTATCCACCGTTTGTGTATACCGACGAGTACGGCGATATCGTTGGCCTGGACGTCGAGATATTAACCGAGGCTTTGGCCCGCATTGGTTACAAGCCAAAATACCAGTTGATCGATTGGGAAAAGAAGAAGGAACTGCTGGCGAACGGCGAGCTCGATTGTGTCATGGGCAGCTTTAGCATGACGGGTCGCGAAAACGAGTATCGTTGGGCTGGCCCGTACCTTGCGAGCCGCCAGGTGGTCGCGGTCGATCCCCAGAGCGATATCTACACGCTTGCCGATCTTGAGGATAAGATCGTGGCGGTTCAGTCCACCACCAAGCCCGAGGGCATTTTGCTCAATCGCGCAAATGAAAACGTTCCGCAGATCAAGGAACTCTACTGCTTTTCGGACCGTTCATGCCTGAACCCCTCGCTCGCCGAGGGCCTGGTCGATGCCATCGCCGCGCATGAGTCCTTGCTGCTCACCTACGAAAAGGACTATGGTGTGACGTATCGTATTCTGGATGAGCCGCTGCTAGAGGTCGGTTTGGGCACCGCTTTCGATATCAACGATACGCGCGGCATCGACGTTAAGCTCGCTCATGCCTATCAAGAAATGCTTGCCGATGGCACCATGGAACGTCTGGTGTCAAAGTACTTTGATGACCCTTCGCCATTTTTGAATATGGAGGGCCTGTCATGATCGATGCGCCCGACCACGCCGCTCAGGAGCGGGACAATCGTTCGACAGGGGCATGGCTCCTTGTCGCTCTGCTGGGGATAGCGCTCTCGGTTGTTGCCGGCATGATGAGCTACGGTTACACGACAGCCCAGGCCGAGCAGCGTTTTGCCGACGTTGTCGATTACGTGGCGACGCAGAGTCTTTCCTACGATGCGTTCAACAGCGCCTATGCGACCAAAAACCTGATTCGCGTTATGGAGATTGCCGGAGAGGCTGCTCGCGATATGGAGCGCGACGGTTCGGTGGATAACGCCATGCTGGAGCAATATGCCGACCAGTTCAACGTGAGCGCGCTGATCGTGACGGACGCATCGGGCAATTTGGTGTCCGAGTCCTCGACGGGCGATGTGGGCTACGAGTCGCTCGCTACGTATCTCAAGGAAGCGCCCGTGCTGGAGGTGGCAACCCATCCGCTTAAGTCCTATACCGCCCGCATTACGCTTGCGGATGATTCGGTTGCAGACATTGGTTGCGTGACCCGGCGGGATGGCGAGGGCATCGTTATCGCGGTAAGGCATCAGAGCGCGAAGGCGGTTGCAAGCAATACACTCAAACTGCAGAGTTTGCTCGAAGGCTATGAAACCATCGATAGCGGCAATATCGTGATCGAAAGCGACGGCAAGGTCGTTGCGACCAATGCCGTTGAACCCACTGTATTGGGCGTATTCGATCTGCCTGCGACGGACGTCTTCATTGTCGACGGTATTAAGGATCGATGCCTGGTTGGTAAGGTCAAATTGATTAACGCCGACGGCGAGTGGTATTTGGGCACATTTGGAAAAGCGCACAAATTCTATGTGTACACCTATGCCTCGGCGCGGCATTACTTCGAGATCGTCGCCGCCGTTGTCGCCTGCGTGCTGGTGCTCTACAGCGGTGCAATAGCCGCCGTTGTGATGATGCGTCGCCGTGCCGAGCGTCAGCGCATGGCCGACCTGTTGCAGCAGGAGCGCGACTATGGCGACAAGCTGGCAAAGGCGGCGCGTGAGGCCTCGTCTGCCAACTCGGCAAAGACAGAGTTTCTGCGTCGCATGAGCCACGATCTGCGCACGCCCATCAACGGCATTCGCGGCATGGTCGAGGTTGGCGATGCCAATGCGGACGATCTGCAAAAGCAGACCGAGTGCCGCTCAAAAATCTGGACGGCATCGGGACTGCTGCTCGACCTTGCCAACGAGGCGCTCGATATGAGTCGCCTGGAGAGCGGGCAGGTCGACCTGAACCTCGTACCCACAAATTTGGTGGCACTCAACTGTGAAGTGCGCGATATTCTGGAGCGCCAGGCCGAGGAGCGTCTGGTGACAATTATCTGCGACCAGCAGACGCTTGATCATCCCTATGCACGGGCGAGCGTGACGCACCTCAAGCGCCTGTTGCTCAATATTGCCGGCAATGCCGTCAAGTACAACCGCCAGGGCGGCTATGTTCGCCTGGTGTGCCGCGAGGTGGAGCCTGTAGATGGCGTCCCTGTCTATGAATACACGATCGCCGACAACGGTATTGGCATGAGCGAGGAGTTCCAACAGTACCTCTACGAGCCGTTTTGCCGCGAGGAGCAGCAGGTGGAAGGCGCTTCGTCGGGAACTGGCCTGGGCGCGCCTATCGCAAAACAGCTGGTCGAGCTTATGGGCGGAACCATGAGCTTTACGAGCGTCTTGGGGCAGGGGACGACGTTTACCATCCGCCTGCCGTTCGAGAAATGCAAGCGCTCCGAGATTCCTCAGGCAGTTCGCGTGGATGCGGGTGATGGCGATGCGCTCCAGGGCTTGCGCGTTTTGCTCGTAGAGGATAACGATCTGAATGCCGAGATCGCGCAGTTTACGCTCAACCGTGCCGGTGCCGTCGTGACGCATGCTAAGGATGGCGAGTCTGCCGTTGAGGCGTTTGCCGCGAGCGCACCGCACGAGTACGACGTGGTGTTGATGGACATCATGATGCCTGGTATCGATGGCCTTGAGGCCACGCGTCAGATTCGAGCACTCGATCGCGAGGATGCCGCGACCACGCCGATTATCGCCGTGAGTGCCAACGCCTTTGCCGACGACCGCAGGCTTTCGCGTGAGGCGGGCATGGATGCGCACCTGAGTAAACCCGTGAGCTCGCAGGAGCTCGTTGAGGCGCTTGCGCACATAGCCGCCGACGCTTCATAAGCATATGGCCCGGTTCCAAGGTGGGTTGGAACCGGGCCATATTGCTATTTGTGAGTTTTGCTTTTGAGGCTTACTTTTCTTGAATCTGCTTGCCGCAGAGATGCTCAATCGTAATCTCGTAGAGCTGGACGCCCTTAATGTCCTTGGCGATTTCCTCTTCGACCTCCTCGGCAGAAGGGTAGTACTTAAGGGCGAGCTGGCGGACTTTGTCCTCGATAAACGCGGGGGTGTCATTCGCCAGGCGACAGCGGCCAAAGACCACGGTACTCATAACGTAGGGAGCCCAGTCACCGTCCTTGTAACACTCGTTGCCGTAAACGGTAAAGCAGACCTTGTCATCGCGCTTGAGTGAATCGACCTTGTGGCCGGCCTTGGCGCCATGGAAATAAATCTTGTCGTGCTCGGCGTCAAAGAAGTAGTTGACGGGAATGGCGTACGGGTAGCCATCGTCGCCGTTGACGGCAAAGACGCCGCGCTTGCAGGTAGCGAGCAGTTCGCGTGCTTCCTCGTCAGTGATGGCGCGTTTCTTTCGACGTAAGGGCCTAAACATCGTTGGCTTCCTTTCTGGTCGTGCGTGGTGGTTGAGCACAAACTATAGCGAAACGGATCCGTTTTTCTTGATGCGGGCGAGTATGTTTTTGAGCTTGTTAAAGTCGAGCGGTTTGGACAGATGGGCGTTCATGCCGGCGTCGTGTGCCGCCTTGGCGTCCTCGGCAAAGGCATTGGCGGTGAGCGCGATGATGGGGATATCGGCTGCATCGACCTTCTCGCTCAGGCGAATCGCGCGGGTTGCCTCGTAGCCGTCCATGCCCGGCATCATAATGTCCATCAAAATCGCATCGAAGCTGCCGGCGGGACGGCCAACGTATAGGTCGACCGCTTCGTTGCCATCGGCGGCGCGAGTTACAACAATGCCTTCGCTTTCGAGCAGCGCCTGGGCAATCTCGGCATTGAGCTCGTTATCTTCTGCCAAAAGAACGTTCATGCCGGCAAGCGAGCAGCTGTCTGCTTGCTCGTCCGCGCGTTCTCTTGTCTGAGGGTCTTTGTCGATATCGAGCGGAATCTGGACGTTGAACGTACTCCCCACGCCAACCTCACTCGAAATCTCAATCGTGCCGCCCATCAGTTCAATAAGCGACTTGACGATTGGCATGCCCATGCCGGTTCCTTGGAACTTGCTGCGCGCATCGTCACCTTCTTGGGCAAACGGCTCATAGATATGCTTTAAAAACTTGGGAGTCATACCAATGCCGGTGTCCGAAACGCTAAAGCAAAAGAGCGCGCGCCCGTTATCGAGTGGCTTGGTCTTTGAGCTAAAGGTGACGGAGCCGCCGTGCTTGTTGTACTTAATGCTGTTGTCTAACAGGTTGATCATGATCTGTCGGATATGGGTGGGACTGCCGATCATGTATGGCCCCGTGGCGTACGGCAGACTATTGTCCTGCATGGTGATGCCGTTACTGGACGCGCGGAGCTTGCACAGCACCAGTGTATCGTCACAGAGCTCTTTGAGGTTAAAAGGCGCATGCTCCAGTGTTAGCTTGCGGTCTTCGATTTTGCCCATCTCGAGGATGTCGTTGATCAGCGAGAGCAGGTGATTGGCGGCAACGCGCGCCTTGGCACGGCTCTCGCGGGCGACCTGGATATCGCCTTCCTTCAATTCCTCGATCTCGATAAGGCCCAGGATACCGTTGAGCGGCGTACGGATGTCGTGGCTCATGCGCGTGAGGAATGCCGTCTTGGCGGCGTTGGCGGCATCGGCTTTTTTGCGCTCGGTTCGAGCGCGCACGAGTGCCCAGATGAGCAGGACGATGCCGACCGACAACATACCGATGAGGGCAGCTGCAACGGCGGCACGGTTGCGATAAAGGAATTGAAGCGTGTTGGATTCCTGGGCCGTGTACGACGTGGAGGAGTAATTGCTTGCGGAGAGCGATTCTCCGGCATTGATGATGCCCTTGTTGATGATTCCCAACAGCTCGGGTTTTCCGCGCGAAATCCAGCACGAGAGCTCACAGGTGTCAGGGAGCTCGGCCGTCTCGCAGTCCTCGAGATCATAACGGTCACCGATGGTTTTTACGCGTGAACTGGGGGCGAGGATGCAGTGCGCCGTTCCCTTCCTGAGGGCGTCGAACGCTTCATCGTCGGATCGGTATTCGGTCACGGTCGCTGTGGGGAACAGACTTTCAAGTGCATTTTTGTTGACAAACGATGATTTGGTACAGGCGATGTTCTGAAGGTCTCTGTTCAGGTTGCTGCCGGTGTGGATGGCGGTGAGGGACACGGTCCCCAACGATACCGACTGCACAACGCCTGATTGCTCGGCAAACCAGTAATCTCGGTATACCGGCAGCGCAACGTCGATGCTTCCCTTTGACAGGGCCTTTGACATCATCTTGTAGTTATCAAAGGCGACGGTTTTGACCGTAATGCCAAATTTATCGTGCAACGTCGCCGCAAGCGATGCGAGCGAGCCTTCCATTTTGCCGTCTTCGTCTTCGTTGCAGTAGGGGAGTTTGCCCGTAATGTAGCCGAGCGTGATGGTGTTGTCATTTGCTTTGAGCCAGGAACGTTCGGGGCTGTTGAGCGATGATGAACCGCTGTTTTGGGCCGAGTAGTTAGATTTGACTTCGTCGATATAGCGTGGGTTGACGCGGGCGATTGCCGACATGGCGGCATTGATGTCGTCCATTAGGTCGGGGCGGCTTTTGGGGACGGCAAAGTAGTAGTCGTTCGAACCAACGTAGAACATGGGCGACGCCTCGGGCGACGAGAGCGTGTCGTTCATGATGATGGCGTCGACCTCGCCGTTTGTGAGCGCGCCAAAGAGGGCGCCGCCAGTGTCGATTTCTTTATAGGTGCAGGTAATGCCTTCGTTGGCGAGCCACTGCTGGCCAACGAAGGTTTGCATAACGTCGGGGTTGTAGCCGATGGTAAGGCCTTGGAGCGCTTGGGGGTCGCCCTTGGCCAGATCGTCGCGATCGGGCTTGGCGTAGATGTAGCAGCGCTCGGTGCCCTCTGGGTTCGAGGAAAAGAGCAGCTTTTGGGCGCGTTCCTCGGAGTAGGAGATGTTGGGCATGAGGTCGATCTCGCCTGCCTCGAGCATGTCCATAAGCTCGGTGAAGGTGCCGGAGACGTATTCGTATCGCCAGCCGGGCGTGTAGTACGACAGGGTCTGGAGGTACTCGTAGCCCCATCCCGAGAGACGCTCCCCGGGGGTGCCGTTCTGGAAGCCTTCGCTGTTGACGAGCCAACCAACGCGGACCGTCTTGACTGGCTGACTAGAGTCATCGGCAAAAGCCTGGACAGGCGCGATAGAACTCAGCACGACAAGCGCGGCAAGCACAACGGCCAGGGCGCGATATATAACTGAACGAAGGATAGTGGCAGCTCTCACATGCAATCCTAACGAATCGAGACATTACCGCATAAGGATACCAGCTCAACCTGCCCAGTCGGCAGCTACACCGCTAAACGCTCCCGCCCGGCAGTCATTGGGGACGTTCTTAAACGAAACTAGTCATTGGGGACGTTCTTGTTTGACTAGTCATTTAAGAACGTCCCCAATGACTAGTTTCGTTTGCGGGGGAGGCGTGGGACAATACCGAGCGAACGTGATTGGGCGTCTGGGAAAAGGGGTCGCGATGAACAAGTTGAGGACGCTTGCCGACGTGTTGCGCCAGGCTGGCTTTGCGCGCATCACGGGCCTGTTTCTTATCTTCTATCTGCTGTGCTCGACGGCCGTTTGGCTGTCCGAGCCCACGACCCTCACGTTTGGCGATGGCCTGTGGTTTAGCTTTGAGACGGTCTCGACCATCGGCTTTGGTGACATTCCGGCCGAGACACCGGTTGCCCGCGCCATTACCGTCATTCTGAGCGTCATCAGCATCTTCTACATCGCCATGCTCACGGGCGTGGCGGTGAACTACTGCAATACGCTTATCAAGATGCGTCAAAAGGACACCATGGCACGCTTTATGGATGATCTGGAGCATTTGGAAGAGCTCGATCGCGACGAGCTTGCCGATCTTTCGCGTCGCGTGCGCGAGTATCGTCGACGCCAGCGCTAAGACGAACGTCGCGCGCCATAACAGGGGGACTGAATATGCATATCACCGTGTATCTGGGTGCCAGTGCCGGCAATGACCCGGCGTTTCTGCCCGCGGTGCAGGAGCTGGGCAACTGGATTGGCGCCAACGGGCACGCGCTGGTATACGGCGGGTCCAAATCGGGCCTGATGGGTGCGCTCGCCGATAGCGTACTCGAGGCGGGTGGACACGTGACGGGTGTTGAGCCGAGCTTTTTTATCGAGGCCGAGTTTCAACATGACGGTATCGATGACCTCATCGTGACGAGCGATATGGCGGAGCGCAAGGCCAAGATGATTGAGCTCGGCGATGCGTTCATCGCCTTTCCCGGTGGGACGGGCACGCTCGAGGAGATTGCCGAGGTCATGTCCGCGGTGTCGTTGGGGCACCTGAGTGCTCCATGCATCCTGTATAACCTGGACGGTTACTACAACGACCTCAAGGCGCTGCTCGAGCACATGATTGATAAGGGCCTATCGAGCCCGCGGCGCCAGCACGGCATCTACTTTGCCGACGATTTGCGCGAGATTGCCTCGATTATCAACGGATAAGTCTTGAGCCTGCCCCACTATGGCTCCCAATGGTGCCGTTCGCGGCGTGGATGGTTGGCTCGTTCGGGCAACGCTCGCTCTACAATAAAACGTATCTATGTCGACTTTGACCGCGGGAGGACCCGATGGACAACCTTGCCAAACCCACAAACCGCGCGCTGTTTTTAGTTAGCGTTGCCGTGACCGGTGCGTTCGCAGGTGCCGCGGTCTGGCTGTTCTTTTTTGCGATGGAGCACGGTATCGACTATCTATGGACCGAGATTCCGCACGCGCTGGGCGTCTCTTCGCCCGAGCTTGCCAGCGGCCCGTTTGGCTTTTTGCCGTACCCGTTTTTTGTCTGCCTGCTGGGCGGCCTGTTAATCGGTCTGTACGAAAAGATGACAGGCACCAAGACCGATGACCTCAACCAGGTGATGGCTAAGGTTAAGCAAGACGGACGCTATCCGTACGACAACCTGGGCAAGCTTTCGCTCGCGGCATTGCTGCCGCTGCTGTTTGGCGGAAGCATTGGACCGGAGGCCGGCCTGACCGGCGTTATCGCTGGTCTGTGCAGCTGGGTCGGCGACCGCATGCGTCGCTTTGGCGCCGAGTTTAGGGAGCTCACGCTGCTGGGCACCCAGGCTGCCCTGACGGCGCTCTTCACCGCGCCCGTCTTTGGCTTTGTGGCGCCGCTTGCCGGTAGCGCCGACGGCCAGGGCGAAGACACCGACGATGAGTCCACGTCCGACGAGATCACCATCAAGCTGCCCAAGGCGCAAAAGACGGTGGTCTACGGCATTGCGATTGCCGGCGGTCTGGGCACTTACCTGCTGCTTGGCCAGCTTGTGGGCGGCGGCATGGGCATGCCCAGGTTCGAGTCCGCCGAGGTAGGCAACCTGGAACTTACCTGGCTCATTCCGCTGGCGTTGGTTGGCGCCGTTTGCGGCTGGCTGTACTTTGTCTCTGAGCATGCAAGCGAGGCACTGTCCCATGCAATAGGGGAGCGTCCTGTCGTCAAGGCCATGCTAGCCGGTCTGGCGCTCGCCATCTGTGGCACGGTCCTGCCCTACACCATGTTTGCCGGCGAGACCCAGGCCGACGTGCTCATGGAAACCTACCTGACCATTCCCGCCGGCGTGCTGATCGCGACCGGTCTTGTTAAGGCCATGCTGACGCCTGCCCTCATCAACCTTGGTTGGCGCGGCGGCCACTTCTTCCCGGTTATCTTCTCGGGCGTAAGCCTGGGCTATGGCCTGGCCGTCCTCACCGGCGCCGATCCGGTCTTTTGCGTCGCCGTCTGCACGGCATCGACGATGGGTGCGGTCATGCGCCAACCCGTTATGGTCGTGGGCTTGTTGCTCATGTGCTTCCCGCTCAAAGGCATCGTCTGTATGATCATCGCCGCCGTCATCGCTGCCGGTATTCCGCTGCCCAAGCCGCTGCGCAAGTAGTACGGTTTTTCACGAGTCAATTCCAGGGGTACGAGATGATCCTGTACTTTAGCGCGACAGGGAACAGCGAGCATGTGGCGCGTCGCATTGCAGCGGCGACAAGCGACAAAGTTATGTCGATTGAGCGCTTTGATGCCGAAGCCCTTCGCCTTGTTGCGACGGAAGGCCCCTGTCAGCTGGGATTTGTTGCTCCGGTGTATGCCTGGGGTCTGTCGACACCGATGATCGAGTTTTTGAAGACTGCCGACCTGTCGATTGCTGCCGGTACAAAGGGCGGCGAGCGCCCCTATACGTTCTATGTTTCGACGTACGGTTCGACGACCGGTCAATCGGCCAAGTTTGCCCGCGACCTGCTGCACGAGCGTGGGCTCGAGTTAGATGCGGCGATGAGCGTCAAGATGCCCGATACCTGGACGCCTGTTTTCGACCTGTCTGACCCTCAAAAGGTTGAGGGTATCAATAGAGCTGCCGAGGCGCAGATTGATGCCGTGATCGAGGCGGTGCGGGCACGCCGCACGGGCAACATGATGCGCCATCGCGTGCCTCTGTTTGCATCGTGCGCGTATCACGCAATTGGGCTGCCGCGCATGCAACAGACGAGCAAGTTTGCCGTCGATGCCGATCGCTGCATCGGCTGCGGCCTGTGTGCCAAGCGCTGCCCCATGGCGGCGATTGAGATGCGCGACGGCCTTCCCGTCTGGACAAAGCCGGAGTGCGCAGCCTGCCTTCGTTGCCTGCACTGTTGTCCCAAATTTGCCATCTCGCACGGTAAGCGCACGGCATCCCACGGTCAGTACAGGCATCCCAAGCCAGGTGTGAGGATGTAGCGGCTGCTGGCCGCGCTACTTCCAAACTGCGAGCGCTGCAGTGCCCAGTACGATGAGGACGAGACCGATGGCGCTGCGTCGTGAGAGTTTTTCGTTGAATGCCAGGCGCGCAAATAGTACCGATACGACAATCGATAGTTTGTCGATCTGCACCACGACGCTCACCTGGCCTGTGGCGATGGCGTAGTAGCACAGCAGCCACGATGCGCCAGTCGCAATGCCCGATGCTGCGAGAAATACGAGTTCGCAGCGGTCTGCGTGCACGGCTTGGCCCATCTTGCCTTTAGCTGCCACGATTGCCCATGCCATAACCAGTACCACACAGGTACGGATTGCCGTGGCCAGGTTGGACTCGACGCCTTCGATGCCAGCCTTGGCAAGGATGGACGTGAGCGCTGCGAACACGGCGGCGCCGAGGGCGTAAGCGAGCCAGGTTCGGTCTTGCTGCTGCTCGGGTCCGGCAGACTGCTTCTTCTCGATCATTAAAAACGTGCCGAGGGTGATGACAGCGGTTCCCACGAGCTTAACCGCAAGGTTGCTCGTCTCGCCAAAAAGCACAATGGCGATCAGTGCAGCGAGTACGGTGCTCATCTTGTCGACCGGTGCGACCTTATTGACGTCTCCGATGCCCAACGCCTTAAAGTAACAGATCCACGAAGCACCGGTAGCGAGTCCCGAGAGGACGAGAAAGAGCCAAGATTTGGGTTCGATGCTGCCGATGGTTCCAATGGATCCAGAAATGCCCGCCATTGCCCAGGCGAAAACGAGCACCACGCAGGTGCGAATGGCCGTCGCGACATCGGAGTCGGTCTGCTTGATGCCGCATTTGGCCAGGATAGAGGTGATGCCGGCAAAGAAAGCCGACATAAATGCTGCTGCGACCCACGACACGGGTGAAATGCCTCCCCAAAGAACAACCGCGCTAGATTTACGGCGCTCGTCCGATGATACCGTCCCGCCATGAAGCTTTGATATCGCTGTGGTGAGACAGGGGCCATAGTTCGAGAGGGCATTTGGTTAAGGCTCGAATCGAAGGTGAATGGTTTTCCGCGAAGTGAACGAGTAAATCTGGAACCCTGGAACATGCACACTTTTTTCGAACAAAACTGCAGGATTCTTAGACAAAACCGCAGGAATTGAGTCCTTAAAAATGTCGATGCTACAGGGCACTGTTTTTACTCGTTCACTTCTCGGAAAAGTATTCACCTTCGATATGCTGACGGTGTCTTTTTGGTTGCCAAGAACTAGACGGCCTGCTGTGAGGGGCGGTGGTGACGCTATGCCGCCTTGTTTCATTGAAAAAATAAGCGGGGTACCACCTAAGCTTTTTTAGCTGTCGATTACAGGTCGCGTGCTCGATAAACCTTGGTGCTGACGGTGCAGCTGATTGCACATAGCGCGAGGGCAAGTGTGGCGATGCCTGCACACAGACAGCCAAGGACGGCGGGATCGGGATTTGTCCCGGCAATCGACATGAGCCAGTTGCTGATGGGGTTGGAGGAGCTCAACGTGGCAATGGCAAGGCACCAGAGCAGGGCAAGCAGGCCGACGGATAGGCGCAGCGCCTCCATGTGTCCAAATCGGAAGAACAGCGGCTGTGCCAAAAACACCATCATGAGGGAGATGAGCATCGATGCTGCCGAGGCTATAGCGATCTCAAAGACCGTCTGTCCCGTCGAGGGGATGCCCACGCTGTTGAATAGCGGGATGGAGACGATGCTCAGAAGCGCGGCGGCGCACGTCATGACAGCCGAGAAGACAATAACGCTCAGGTAGCGTGCGCAAATAATGTCTTTGCGCGAGAAGGGCAGCGTTGCCCGATAACGCTCCCAGCCATTTTGATTGTCGAAGCCGGCCAGCGAGCTCATGACCATGATGGGCGACATGACACTGACCGCGCAGGCGCCAGCGCTCATGCCGGAATCGCCATCCGACGCGTTGGCGAGGGTCAACACAACGAAGATGAACAGGCTGACGCCCGCGATGCTCGGGATAAGCGTGCGAACGATGGCGAGCTCGGACATAAAGGCGCGTTTCATTTCGAAGCCCCTTTCAGCATGAGGCGCAGGTAGTCATCAATGGTTGCCCGATCGCAGGGAATCTCGGGGAAGGCCTCGAGCGTTTCGCGACGGTTGGGCACGAGCACGTCCACGCTATAGGCGTGGTGGACGGCACGGGCGCCTTCGACGCAAGCCATAAGCTCGGCGGCCTGTGCTTGGGTGCAGTGGGCGATGCCGGCTCGGTCGGTAATGTCCTCGCGCGGCAGGTCAAAAATAATCGAGCCGTTATCGATGCAGATGACGCGGTCGGCGGCGCGATCGAGGTCGGACGTAATGTGGCTCGAGAACAGCACGCTGTGCTGACCGTCGGCGACAAAGGCAAGCAGCTCATCGAGCAGTTCCTCGCGTGCCATGGGATCGAGGCCTGCGGTGGCTTCGTCCAAAACGAGCAGCTTGGCATTGTGGCTGAGTGCACAGGCAAGCTGCAGTTTCATGCCCATGCCGCGGGAGAGGTCCTTGACTTTTGTCTTAGGATCGAGGCCAAATCGGTTGATGAATCCGGCGAACGTTTCGCGGTCCCACGTGGGGTACGCCGGGCCTACGAGCGACTCGATCTGGCCCACCTTGAGCGTGGAGGGGAAGGGGCACGTGTCCAGGACAAGACCGACGCGGGAGCGTAGATGGCGCTGCGCTTCACCGGGTGCGTCGGCGCCACAGCGCTGCCCAAACAGGTGCACCTCGCCGGCATCGAGTTTGATAAGCCCAAGCGCGGCTCGAATCGTCGTTGTTTTGCCAGCGCCATTTGCGCCCACAAAGCCGACGATCTGGCCAGGCTCCACGGCAAGCGTGACGTCGCGCAGCGAAAAGCGGTCGCTTACAGTGCGTGAGATGCCTTTGAGTTCAAGCAAGTTTTGCATGGTGTAGCCTTTCTTGCAGATGGCTACTGCATGGTTTCGGGGGCTACCAGGTCGAGCATTTCGTGCAACTTGTCGCGCGTGACGCCCAAGGCTTCGGCTTGGCTTGCCGCTTTCGCAAGCAGCTCTTCGATATGGCAGAGCTGGTTTTCACGCAAGAGCTCCTGGTTGCCCTCGGCGACAAAACAGCCCTTGCCCTGCACGGTGCAGATAAACCCGAGCTGCTCCAGGTCGGCGTAGGCGCGCTTGGTGGTGATGACGCTCACGCCAAGATCGCTCGCGAGCGCACGGATGCTGGGGAGTTTGGCTCCCGCAGCGAGCGTGCCCGAAAGGATCTGAGCTTTGACCTACGAGGATATCTGTTCGTAGA
>DBGAPG010000082.1:0-8163 GCA_048438765.1 Collinsella sp. | reverse complement strand
CTTCTTGGCAGCCGCAGGCTTAGGCTTCACCGAGGACGTGCGCTTCTTGGGCGCAGCCTTGGGCTCCTTGACCATCGGCGGCTTATAGCTGCTGGGACCGCGGCGCTTAAGCACCACGCCTGCCAGGCCAGGCACCTTAATCTCGATGGAGTCCATCTGCCCGTTCCAGGGATAGGGCTCGCTCGAGCAGGTGTAGGGCTCCTTGCCGGCATAGCCGCTGCCGCCAAACTCAGGACGGTCAGAATCGAAGATGACCTCCCAGTCGCCCTCGCGCGGCACGCCCACGCGGAAGCTCTCGTAGCTCGCCGGGTCAAAGTTGATCAGGATCACCAGGTCGTCGTCGATGTCCTCGCCCTGGCGCACAAAGCTCACGATGGACTGCTTGGAGTTGTCCGCATCGATCCAGGTAAAGCCGTCGTCGGTGTAGCCGCGCTCGTACAGGGCGGGCTCGGCGGTGTACAGGTGGTTGAGCGCCTTGATAAACGCCTGATGATGACGGTGGGTCTCGTACTCCTCGGTTAGGAACCACTGGATGGACTCGTAGTAGCGCCACTCAATAAACTGGCCAATCTCGTTGCCCATAAAGTTGAGCTTGGCACCGGGGTGCGTCATTTGGTAGAAAGCGAGCGTGCGCAGGCCGGCAAACTGGCGCCACCAGTCGCCCGGCATGCGGCCGATGAGCGAGCACTTGCCGTGCACGACCTCATCGTGGCTCAGCGGGCAAATAAAGTTCTCGGTAAAGGCGTACATGATGGAGAACGTGAGCAGCCCGTGGTTGCCGGGGCGCCACGGAAAATCGGTCTGCATGTAGTGCAGGGTATCGTTCATCCAGCCCATGTCCCACTTGTAGTGGAAGCCCAGACCGCCGTCCTGCGGCGGGTAGGTCACGAGCGGCCACGCGGTGGACTCCTCGGCCATCATCATCACGTCGGGGTAGTGGGCCTCCACGGCGCAGTTGACCTGGCGGATAAACGCGCTGGCATCCAGGTCCTCCTCGGTTCCGTACTTGTTGAACTTCTTTTGGCCCGGATCGTCGATGCCAAAGTTGAGGTACAGCATGCTGGACACGCCATCCATGCGGATGCCGTCAACGTGGAAGTTCTCGAGCCAGTACAGCACGTTGGAGACCAGGAAGGAGCGGACCTCGCCGCGGGCGAAGTCAAACTTGTGCGTGCCCCAGTTGGGGTGAATCTCGTGCTCAAACAGCATGTGGCCGTTAAAGGTGGCAAGGCCGTGGGAGTCGGCGCAAAAACCGCCGGGCACCCAGTCCATGATCACGCCGATGCCTGCCTCGTGGCATGCATCGATAAAGTGCATGAGTTGCTGCGGGTCGCCATAGCGCGAAGTGGCAGCATAATAGCCGGTCGTCTGGTAGCCCCAGGAGCCATCGAAGGGATGCTCCATGAGCGGCATGACCTCGATATGCGTATAGCCCATGTCGCGCACGTAGTCCACGAGCTCCACCGACAGGTCGTCGTAGGTGTAAAACTCGCCGCGCTGCGCGGGGAAGGGATCCATGGGGCCGGGATAGTTGCCATACTCGTCCGGCTCGCCCTGCGGCGCGTCGCCGTGGCGCTTCCACGAGCCAATATGCACCTCGTAGATGTTAAGGGGCTGCGACATGTGGTTGTGGCCGGCGCGGCGCTTGAGCCATGCGGCGTCGTTCCATTTGTAGCCATCGAGGGTCCACAGCACGCTAGCGGTACCCGGAGGGCACTCGGCCTTGAAGGCGTACGGATCGGCCTTGTACAGTTTTTCGCCCTCGTTGGTCTCGATTAAATATTTATAGAGCTGGCCTTGTTCTGCGCCAGGAATAAAGCCTTCCCAAATAGCGCTCGTATGCACGGGCACCAGCGGGTTGGCTTCCTCATCCCAGTCGTTAAATTCGCCAATGACATGTACGCTCTTTACATCGGGCGCCCAAACGCAAAAGCGCCAGCCGCGCGTACGGTTCTGCGTGTCGGGGTGCGCGCCCATCTTTTCCCAGCTGCGCTCCCACGTGCCGATGCCAAATAGATAGACATCGTCCTTGGTGAGCTCCGGTGCGTGCGGGGCGGCTTTACGGGTTGCGGGCTTTTTAGCCGTTGGCTTTAGCTTTGTATCGCTCACGTTTGATCCCATCATGACGCGGCAGCGTGTTGCCTTGGTGACTAGATGCGAAAGGTCCAAGGCTGCACGAATCGAAGGGACGGCGATAGTTCTATGATTCGTTCCACCTCGCGTGCTCGGTGGAACTTTCGGCAGAAACTACGATAACACCTGTACGTTACTTTTATGAAGGAAAGTGGTTTTTGGGCGGCGTTTAATCGGTAAGCGCCATGTTTAGACCACTGGCAGAATTGCGATGGTAAAACTCTTGACAGTTTTACCAATAAGGGTTTTTTGATTGTTGGTTTGACGTTTGGTAAAACGTTTTTAGCAGGTTGTTTACCATTTGACATCGAAAGGTACATTTATGTCCCAGACCGCCGCTCCCAATGTCGCTTTTATTTTCGATTGCGACGGCACGCTGGTTAATAGCACCCCCGTTTGGGCCTATGCCCAGCCCGAGTTATTGCACCGCCACGGAGTTGACGTGACGGTCGACGATTTTGCCCAGTTTGAGCATTTGTCGCTCGAGGACGAGTGCCAGGCCTACCACGACACCTGGGGCATTGGAGCGAATGGCGAGGAGCTGTATCGCGAGTTGAGCGACATCCTGATCGATGGGTACTCCAAGGTGCCGCCGCGCGAGGGGCTCCTGGCATTTTTGGAGCAGACGAAGGCGGCGGGCATTGCCTTGTGCGTTGCCACGTCCACGCCGGCCGAGCTGGTTAAGTCTGCGCTTGCGGGCGCCGGGCTCGACGCGTACATGGAGTTTGTTACCACGACGGGCGAGGCAGGACGCTCCAAACAGTTCTCCGACGTATACGAGCTGGCGCTGCGCCGCCTAGAAGAGCGCCACGGGCACAAGTTTGAGCGCGCGTGGGTGTTTGAGGACGCCGTCTTTGGCCTAAAGAGTTCTGGGGTCGCCGGCTTTAAGCGTGTAGGTATTTATGACCCGCACGGCCGCATGAAGCGCGACGATGTGCGCGCCAACTGCGATATCTTTATCGACAGCTACGAGGAGCTGGATCTAGCCCGCCTGCTTGCGTTTGAGGGATAGGCGAGAGCTGTGGCTTGTAAGGTATTAGTGGTTTGCGGCTCGCCCTTGGTGGCGAGCGCGGATCTGTTGCGTAGGCTAGTAGGGGAGTGCGATTACGTTGTTGCCGTGGACCGCGGCCTGGATGCCCTTCTGGGTGCGGGACTAAGCTGCGACGTGTATGTGGGGGATGCCGACACGGTGAGCGACGCGGGCCGCGCGCTGGTCGATGCCGCCGAAGCCTTTGAGGTAGAGCGCCACGACCCGTACAAGGACTATACCGATCTGGCGTTGGCGCTCGATTCGGTCCGCCGTCGCTGGCCGGGTGCCGAAGTGGTCACGACCTGCGCCACCGGCGGCCGTCCGGATATGGCGCTTTCCGTATTGGGACTGCTTGCGGACTACGAGGACGCCCCAGTCTGGATTGCCGAGGACAGGGTGGTCGCCCGCATCCTTCGCGCAGGCGAATCGTGGACCATTGAAGGCGCCGAAGGCAAGACGTTCTCCATCATCGCCATTGCCCCTAACACCGAGGTAAGCGAACACGGCCTAGAATGGGAACTAAATCACGCCCCGCTGGGCTTGTTGGCCGACACCGGCATCAGCAACGTCGTCAGGTCAACAGCCACAATCCAAGTCCACACTGGCACCGCCATCGCTTACCTATATCAATAGGCTTTTGGAGTCTGACCCAAAAAAGTCCTTGCACGTCGCGTCAACTTCCCCTATAGTATCTCCTCGTCACGGGGGCGTAGCTCAGCTGGGAGAGCGCTTGACTGGCAGTCAAGAGGTCAGGGGTTCGATCCCCCTCGTCTCCACCATCGTGAATGCAAAGGCCTTCGGAATTCCGAAGGCCTTTTTTCATGCCAAAATACCTCGCGCCACAAACCCATACCCACACCAACAAAAAGTTGCACAATTTATTTCCCATGTCTGTACATAGTTTGTTATCCAAACGCAATTACCTGTGCAGCTCGCTGCTTCAGTTGGGCTTCAGGAATGCTCCCAATTATTGCCAGCACCACAATAACCTGCGCCAACGTGAACAACATCCCAAAACAACCCCCTTAAGCACGTCAAATGAACGAAATGTTGTCCAACGCAGCCCAAATCAGTTTCGCTACCAGCTTGTGCTAGGATAACTAACGTTACATGAGTTCAACTGTGCTCACGGCTCCAGCAAGTCACAAAGCGCAGGGTCGATCAGCATCCGGCCGTAACGGCGGTGTTAGAAAAACCACGAGCTCCAATATCGATTGCCATGCACGTTTTGCACTTGCTTTTGTGGCTATTTATAAGTTCGCATTAGAAGGTGTAATAAGTTGTTACGGCAAACCACGGCAGTCCTTTAGCTGTTTGCGTGCGGTCCAGTTTTTTACCCGCTTGACTGGCTCGCACGCAGCCAGCTGGGGACGCGGTCATTTTGCGATACACGTCCGCGTCTCTAGCAACTGCATTTTACATACCGTTCACGGTGGGGCAGAGCCACGTGCTTGTCTAACTGGGCTCAGGGTTTGTATATGGAGCGCCTTCGCGCACAAGCGCCCTGGCGAAGCCATACCCAAACCCCGTGAGCTACACGTAAGACAGCAAGGGGGTGGTGCTCGTGTGGTATGTGATTCAGGTCATTAACGGTCGAGAAGATGTAATGCGCGAGCGCATCGAGCACATGGTGCCGGCTGGTGCTATGCAGGAGCTTTTTTACCCCCAATATCAAACCGAGATCAAGGTACACGGCGAATGGGTCAATACGACCAAGCCGCTCTTTCCTGGTTACCTTATCTGCGACACGGCAGATCCCCGAACCGTGCAACAGTATCTGCTGCGCATGGACGACTTTGCCCGGGTGCTTTCCCAGGACGGTCAGTTTGTGCCGCTGGCAAAAGAAGAGGTCAAGCTTATTGGCGGCTTTACGTATAGGGGAGACCGCGTAGTGCCCATGAGCGAAGCCTTAAAAGACGGCGACCAGGTCGTAGTGACGGCAGGTCCGCTGCTGGGCCATGAAGGCCTTATCAAAACCATTAACAGACGCAAGAGCACTGCTTATTTAGAGCTCGATCTGTGCGGCCGACGCGTAACCACCCGCGTTGGCCTCGCGGTGCTTTCAAACGAGCAGCGCGTCATGCGCAACCTAAAAAAAGCGATCGCCTAGCTGCAGGCGGCCGCTATAAAGAGCAGGGAGGATCCCCGCCCTGGGGACGAAGTGTTGGAAGAGAACGTGTCGGATATTACAAAATATGCAACGGATGCGCCCGCGGGGGCGGCGCTGATTGCTCAGGCCATGAACCGGCGTGAGGGCGCCGGCCGCTACAGGGCCATGCAATCAATCATGGACTGGGACCGCTCGCGCCTGGCCTACCGGGCCGTGAAGCGCGCGTTCGACATCGTGTTCAGCGGCGTAGTGCTCGTCGTCATCGCGATCCCCAGCCTGGTGCTGGCCGCCGCCATCCGCCTGGAGAGCGAGGGCTGCCCCTTCTACAGCCAGATCCGCGTGGGCCAGACCCGTCCCGACGGCAGCCTGACCACCTTCCGCATGTGGAAGTTCCGCTCCATGTACAAGGACGCCGACGAACGCCTCGCCGAGCTCAAGGAGCAGAACGAGATCGCCGGGGCCATGTTCAAGATGAAGGAGGACCCCCGCGTCACCAGGATCGGCAGGTTCATCCGCAAGCACTCAATCGATGAGTTCCCGCAGTTCCTGAACGTTTTCCTTGGGCAGATGTCTGTCGTGGGCCCCAGGCCGCCGCTGCCGAACGAGGTCGCGGAGTACACG
The DNA here is from genome assembly GCA_048438765.1 of Collinsella sp. GTDB lineage: Bacteria > Actinomycetota > Coriobacteriia > Coriobacteriales > Coriobacteriaceae > Collinsella. Next base: position 2,269 of record DBGAPG010000082.1, on the reverse strand, counting down.
GAGTACGACCTGCAGCGCTTGGCCGTGAAGCCAGGCATCACCGGATGGTGGCAGGTTACCGATCGAAACTCAACTGGTTTCGACGGCATGGTCCGTCGGGACCTCGAGTACATAGCAAAACGCGGGATCATCGCAGACCTCAAGATCGTCCTCCTCACGGTTTTGGAGGTCTTTAGCGGGAGCGATGCGTACTAATGCCTAACTTTAATACCCGATTCGAATCGGAGAAGAAAATGAAGATCGCGTCGCCGGTACCGGCTACGTCGGCCTGTCCCTCGCCGTCCTGCTCTCGCAGCATAACGAGGTGCACGCGCTGGACATCGTGCCCGAGAAGGTCGAGAAGATCAACGACTACGTTTCGCCCATCCAGGACGACGAGATTGAGCGCTTCCTTGCGGAGGCAAAGGCAGGGGAGCGCGAGCTCGACCTGCACGCCACCGTCGACGTTACCGCGGCCTACGCGGGCGCCGACTACGCCGTCATCGCCACGCCCACCAACTACGACTCGGACAGGAACTTCTTCGACACGAGCTCCGTAGAGGCCGCCATCGCCGCAGTGCGGTCGGTGAACCCGGACGCCTGGATCGTCATCAAGTCGACCATCCCCGTCGGCTATACCGCGGGCCTGCGAGAGAGGTTGGGCGATAGCAAGATCTTCTTCAGCCCCGAGTTCCTGCGCGAGAGCAAGGCGCTCTACGACAACCTGCACCCCAGCCGCATCGTGGTGGGCGCGCCCAAGGACGACCCCGAGGCCGTCGCGGCCGCCGAGGAGTTCGCCGGCCTTCTCGCCCAGGGCGCCGACCCCGCCGAGCTGGAACGCGTGAATGCCGACGGCACCGTTGGCATCCCTGAGCTCGTGCTGGGCACCACCGAGGCCGAGGCCGTCAAGCTGTTCGCCAACACCTATCTGGCGCTGCGCGTCGCCTACTTCAACGAGCTCGACACCTACTGCGAGGTCCGCGGCCTCAACACCCGCGACGTCATCGACGGCGTGTGCCTGGAGCCGCGCATCGGCAGCCACTACAACAACCCCAGCTTCGGCTACGGCGGATACTGCCTGCCCAAGGACACCAAGCAGCTGCTGGCCAACTACAGGGACGTGCCGCAGAACCTGATCGAGGCCATCGTCGAGGCCAACCGCACCCGCAAGGACTTCGTCGCCGACGAGGTGCTGCAGATGGTGTGGGATCGCGTCTATGCCGGGAAGGAAAAGCCCGTCGTTGGAGTGTACCGCCTGACGATGAAGTCAAACTCCGACAAGTTCCGCGCGAGCTCCATCCAGGGCGTCATGAAGCGCGTGAAGGCCAAGGGCGTGCCCGTGGTGGTGTACGAGCCCACGCTGGACGCGCCGGAGTTCTTCGGCTCCGAGGTGACCCACGACCTGGAGGCCTTCAAGGCCGGCTGCGACGTTATCGTCGCCAACCGTTGGAGCGACGACCTCGTGGACGTAGCGGACAAGGTGTATACACGCGATTTGTTTAAGAGGGATTAGTACATGACGGGATGTCGCAAGGACATAAAAGTGTGCTTTGCTGCGTCATCTGGTGGGCATCTAGAGCAGTTGCTTACTCTAAAGTCCTTGATGGAGCGCTACGACAGTTTCATCCTCACCGAGAAGACTGTCTACGAGGCCAAGCTGCCCGTGCGGGCTTGCTATGTGCACCAGGTGAATCGACACGAAGCAAGCTTTCTTCCTCGAATGGCAGCCAATGCAGTAATGTCTCTTCGTTACTGGTTCACTGAGCGCCCCGATGTGATTGTGTGCACGGGAGTACTGGCAACCATACCGTTTTGCCTAATCGGGCATGCAATGGGCGCCAAACTTGTGTACGTTGAGTCTTTCGCAAAAACCGACTCGCCAACCATGACGGGAAAGCTGCTGAACAAACGCGCCGATCGTTTTTACGTGCAGTGGGAGTCGATGTTATCCGTGTACCCCAATGCCCGTTATGTTGGCGGCGTGTATTAGGGAAGTGGTCGGATGATATTTGTAACCGTGGGCTCCCAGAAGTTTCAATTCGACAGATTGATCAGGGCGGTTGATGCTCTTGTTGCTAGCGGTGTTGTCGAGGGCGGTGCTTTCGCGCAGACAGGTGCGTCTACCTATGTTCCCGAGCACATGAAACATGAGGCATTTCTGAATCGTGAGGCCTTCCGCGCTCAAATGGATGCCTGTGATGTAGTGGTGACCCATGGAGGCACCGGGGCCATCATCGGAGCTGTTAAAGACAATAAGAAAGTCATTGCTGTGCCGAGGCGTGCGGAGTTA
>DBGAPG010000081.1:0-2516 GCA_048438765.1 Collinsella sp. | reverse complement strand
AACCTGGGTACGAGCAATCTTGCCGTTGAAGGACTCGGTCTCATCCTTGTCCTTGGCCTCGGCGTTATTCCAGGAGAACATGGCGCGCAGCTTCGGGCCGACGGTCTCGATGCGCTCGTTGGAGTACTTCTCCTGCAGCTCCTTGAAGTGCGGGGCGCCGGCATCCTGGTCGTCAATGAACTCCTTGGCGAAGGAGCCGTCCTGGATGCGCTGCAGGTGGTATTCCATGCGCTTGCGGCAGTCCTCGTTGATGACGGTGTTGACGTAGTCGCCGTACTGAGCGGTGTCAGAGCAGGACCAACGAGCCTTGTTCAGACCGCCCTCGTTCATCAGGTCGACGAGCATCTTGAGCTCGTGGCAGACCTCGAAGTAGGCGATTTCCGGCTGGTAGCCGGCGTCGGTCAGGACTTCGAAGCCCATCTCGACGAGCTTGTTCACGCCACCCATGAGCACGTTCTGCTCGCCGAAGAGATCGGTCTCGGTCTCTTCCTTGAAGGTGGTCTTGATGGCACCGGCGCGCAGGGCACCGAGGGCCTTGGCGTAGGCCAGGGTCAGAGCCCAGCCGTCGCCACGCGGATCCTGCTCGACGGCCACAACGACCGGCACGCCACGGCCAGCGGCGTACTCACGACGAACGATGTGGCCCGGGCCCTTCGGGGCAACCATGAACACCGGGTGATCCTCAGACGGCTTGATGTAACCGTAGTGAATGTTGAAGCCATGAGCGAACGCAACAGCAGCACCCGGCTTGATGTTGGGCTCGATGTCGTTGGCCCAGATGGTGCGCTGGTACTGGTCGGGGGCCAGAATCATGATCACGTCGGCCTCGGCGGAAGCCTCGGCCACGGACTTGACCTCGAGGCCCTGCTCCTTGGCGAAGTCGACCGACTTGGAGGTCGGACGCAGGCCGACGACCACGTCGACACCGGAATCGCGAAGGTTCAGCGCGTGGGCGTGGCCCTGGGAGCCGTAGCCGATGATTGCGACTTTCTTGCCTTCGAGAACAGAGAGATCACCGTCGTTCTCATACCAGATCTGTGCTGCCATTATTGGCACTCCTTTTCAGTAGTGGGTTGTGGCGCCGCTGGGCGCCGGGGGTATCTACGGTGTGCAGATAAGTCCTGTTTTGCGAGGATTGTGTCCTTCAAACCGAGTTCAATCCTACCGAGAACGCCGTCGCAGCCCCGCTGGAGTCCACAACGTGAGCTAGGTCACTATTGGAGTATGGACAGCCGTGTGCAGAGAACGATTCTCGATAACAACTCTGCACCCTTTTGAACAGAATCGCACAATCCCACATATGGGGAAAGGCTGAGATATCAACGACCTTGCATATTCGGTGTTCGTTTGCCTGCAAGAAATCAGCGCATAGTTGTTATTGAGAATGATTCGCTGCGCGCAACAACACAAAACCGCCGCTCCCGTATGGGCGGGAACGGCGGTTTGCTAGCTTAAATCCCCTTCAGGGGCGACAATCACTGAACCTGGGTACGAGCAATCTTGCCGTTGAAGGACTCGGTCTCATCCTTGTCCTTGGCCTCGGCGTTATTCCAGGAGAACATGGCGCGCAGCTTCGGGCCAACGGTCTCGAGGTGCGGGTGAGAGTACTCTTCCTGCAGCTTCTTGAACTTCGGAGCGCCGGCAGCCTGGTCATCCATGAACTCCTTGGCAAAGGAGCCATCCTGAATGCGCTTGAGCTGGTACTGCATGCGCTTCTTGGTCTCCTCGGTGATGACGGTGGAGGTGTAGTCGCCGTACTGAGCGGTGTCGGAGCAGGACCAACGAGCCTTGTTCAGACCACCCTCGTTAGCGAGGTCGACGAGCATCTTCAGCTCGTGGAACACCTCGAAGTAGGCGATTTCCGGCTGGTAGCCAGCCTCGGTCAGCACGTCGAAGCCGAGGTCGCACAGGTGGTTGATGCCGCCCATGAGGACGTCCTGCTCACCGAACAGATCGGTCTCGGTCTCCTCGGTGAAGGTGGTCTTGATGGCGCCTGCACGCAGAGCGCCCAGAGCCTTGGCGTAAGCCAGGCACAGCGGCCAAGTCTTGCCGTCCGGGTCCTGCTCAACAGCAACGACGACCGGGACACCACGGCCAGCGGCGTACTCACGACGAACGATGTGGCCCGGGCCCTTCGGGGCAACCATGAACACCGGGTGATCCTCAGACGGCTTGATGTAGCCGTAGTGGATGTTGAAACCGTGGGCGAAGGCCAAGGCAGCGCCCGGCTTCAGATTCGGCTCAATGTCCTTCTTGTAGACGGCTGCCTGGTACTGGTCAGGCAGAAGAATCATCACAACGTCAGCCTCGGCAACGGCCTCGCCAACCGGCTTGACCTCAAGGCCCTGCTCCTTGGCGAACTCCACGGACTTGGAGGTAGGACGCAGGCCGACGACCACGTCGACACCGGAGTCACGCAGGTTCAGCGCGTGGGCGTGACCCTGAGAACCGTAGCCCAGGATAGCCACCTTCTTGCCATCGAACACGGACAGATCGGCGTCCTTCTCGTACCAGAT
>DBGAPG010000080.1:0-6462 GCA_048438765.1 Collinsella sp. | reverse complement strand
CAAACATCCTTGGTCTGCTCGATGAACTTATCGAACTGCGGGAAGCAGCCGCGGCGGTTGAGCAGGCGCAGGCCGAAGCAGTCGGCGAGGTAGTAGCCCTTCTCACAGCCGCCCGAACCATGGTCAGAAGCCATGGCGACGCAGTTCTCGGCGCCGACGGCCTGGCCGATGGGGCCCTCGGGCTTGGTCATGGCGTAGACGCGCACGCCCATGCCCTTCATCTTCTTGACGGCCTCGAGGACCTCGGGGGTGGTGCCGGACTCGGAGGCGGTGAGCACGACGGACTTCTCGGTCATGCGCTTGTGGCCCATGGCGTTCCACTCGGCGGCGTGGATCAGGTAGACCTCGAGGTCGCGGTCGCCGAACTTGTTCATGAGGTACTCGAGCTGCATGAGCTCGTCCCAGGTGCCGCCGACGCCCATCAGGAACACGGCGTCGTAGCCCTCGTCGGCGACCTTGTCGGCGAGCGCGGTCATCTTCTTGCCGGTCTCGTAGAGCGCCTTGCCGTCCTCGAGATAGCCCTCCTGGTCGAAATGCATGATCTCGATCTTCTCGGTTTCCTTCATTTGTCTCTCCTTTCTGGGGTTGTTTCCACATCCCCCATGCCAACGGGCATCAAAACCCGCTTACATTCCGTAACACTCGGCCGCTTTGGCCTTAAGCGCATTGACTGACTCTTCGTAGCCCTCTGCCTTGACCTCCATTTGCTTGGAGACAGCATCAAGATACGGGTGCACGTCCCATGACTTCAGACGCTCGGCTATCATGGCCGCAATCGTCTGGAAGAACACAAGATTGGGAATTGCGCTGAGCAGCGGAGCCACCTGAGGCACCGCAACCTCGTGAGCCCTACCCTTGGGATGGGCCGTGAGCAGCACCGTTTTTGTCGTAACGTTCGATAGCGCATCAGCGATATTCGCAAGACGCTCCGACCCCTGCGGATCGTCGACGATAAACACCAGATAGCCCGGAACGATCTGCATCTCGGGACCGTGGACGAACTCCTCGCCTTCGTGATGCATGGCAGGAATCTTGATGGTCTCGCTCAGCTTGAGGGCCGCCTCTTCGGCAACGCCATAGTTGGGGCCGTTGCCGACGACCATGGCGGGCGTGTGCTCAGAAAGCTCGAGCATGTGGTCTTGGACATATGCCTCGGCGGTCTTGCACATCACGGCATTGGCCTGGATGGCCTCGCGCAGGTCGTCAAGACGCTGGGCAACGCCCTTGGCGTCAATCGTTCCGCGCGCCTGACCGCCGTAAATACCAAAGAACACCAGGTACTCAACGAGCACCTCGACGCCCAGAGTCACAAAGTCCACCGACTCGACGCCCACACCGTAGTCAAGAACGATGTCAGCGTGTTCCTTGATGGGTGCCTCGACGTTTGCCGTGAGCGCAACTGCAGCCATATCGTGTGCGCGCATGTAATCGAGCGCCGCAATCGTATTGGTCGAATAGCCACTCTGCGAAACGGCAATGTTGAGCGCATGCTGCGGATAGGTGTGTTCAAAATCAACGAAGGCCTCGGGCGTCACAACGGACACCTGCATTTGCAGGGCATCTTGCAGGTAATCGCGGGCGCAATCGGCGGCATGGCGCGACGAACCCGAAGCAACGATGCGCAGCGCGTCAAAAGAACCGGACTGGAAAATATCAACGAGCTGCGCTACCAGCTCAGACGAACGCTCGAGGTTCTCCCCCATACGCACATGGGCAAGCTGAACGTAATCGAGCATCTTCATCGTCTCACCTCGTAACAAATCATTAGTATTTGATACCAATCACAGTTACAGGTTACGGCTTTTTGATACCTCTTTGTCGATTAATTTATCCCCATCGGCGAACGGTCGATTTTGAGCCCTGTAAGGTTGTATATACAGCTGACCCAACGATCAAAACTGGTTAGTTTCCCAGCCGTTATTCACAAAATACCAGCTAGTACGTATAGGTGTAGCCGCCCGTATCGCCACGATTGAAGGACTTTACATACTCAATAGCCTGACCGCTCGCGTCATAGCTCACGCATTCCAAAAGCAAAACAAGATCGCCCTGTTCCAGTCCAAGGAGGCCGGCATCTCGTGCGCCCAGCGCTTCGATATCGAGCTTTTCCTGTGCCATGACTGGCTTTCGGCCCAGCATCTCATAGGTCTCGTACAAACTGAAGACCGACACGTCAATATCTTCGATGGTTGGGAACAGCAGGCAGGGAATCAGCGCCGTCTCAATCGATACGGGGCTACCGTTTATGCAGTTCAGGCGTCGAACGGAATAGAGCAGGTCGTCCTCGGCGATGCCAAACAGGTCGGCGTAATATGGCCCCGCATAACGCTTGGAACGCGCGAGAATACGGACGGACGGCTCGCCGCCCGAAGCACGGACCGATTCACGGAAACCGACCGTGCGTTCAAAAAAAGCAGGTACTTTCTGCGCCACAAAGGCACCTTTTCCCCGAACACGGCGAATCTGCCCGCGCCGAACCAGCTCATCGACAGCGCTTCGGATGGTCAAGCGTGTCGTACCAAATTCCTCGGCAAGGTCTTTTTCGGACGGAATCATGGAACCCATGGGATATATACTGCGCTCGATACGTTCCTCGATGCGGCGTCGAATGCGCATATAAACCGGGGTGGCATCTACTGTTTCAGCCATTGTTCACCTGCCACGCTCCTCATGCCGTTCTCTTCGCCGTTATCGGCAAAGCGGAACTTTGTGGGCAAAATCACCGATTTGCAATGCTCCACAAAACGCATGTCCTTATCAAATTCGATCGAGCTCTCATAGAACACCGGCGTTCCCTCTTCTTGCTGGAGCAGCTCGGCCTCTTCGGCGTTCAAACGCGAGATGGAGATATGCTCACGTCCATGCTCAACACGCACGCCACCTTCTTTGAGCAAGACATCGTAAAGGCTCTCGCACTCAAAATCGTGCTCGATAAGCGATGGGCACAGGGACAGGTTAACGTGAGCCGTCTCGATTGACGTCGGCTCGCCCTCAATAAGTCGAACGCGCTGCATGCGGAGCAAGGGAGCGCCTACAGCCACCCCAAGCTTGTCGGCAAGCGCCTCATCCGCCTCGATGGTCCCGGTGGAAACCAGACGAGAAGAGGGGTGCAGGCCGGCAGTCCGCACAGCATCGGAAAAGTTATACGTTTCCTGGAAGATATTCAGCGGCTTGGGAGGACACACATACGTGCCCGATCCGCGACGGCTCTCGAGCGTTCCACACGAGATAAGCCGCGTGATACCGGCACGCAACGCCGTACGCGAAACGCCAATCTCTTCGCACAGCACGCGCTCGGCCGGCAGGCGATCGCCGCCGGCAAGCTGATGGTGCTGGGTATACCAAAGAATTCCCTCAACAGCACGATCTTTGGGGGGAATTGCATAAGATTCGCCTGCCATTGCACAGACTCCTCATTCAGACACGTATGCCGCCAAAATTAGGTCAGCCCTCCCATGGCATCAAATTCGGCCTTGATCTTCTCGGCGACATTCCGATACGACTTATATAGACTTGAATCGCGTTTGACCTCGTCGGTCATAACGGGAATCTCTAATTTGGAAACCTCGTCTTTTCCCGTCTGAACCGCCACAACAACGCCCATACCAAGACAGATATTACGCTTGGCAGCATTTATTTTTGCTGCCTTGGCAGGATTTGCCAGGATACGCTGGGCAAATTCCTGTTTAGAGACCGCTTCTTCGGCCTCCGGATCGCCCGCCTCGGCTACTTCGCACTGCAACACGTCCGCATAGTCAAAAATCTTCGGCTCGCCACCGCGTTGATGCACAGCCCACTTGCGGCGCGTGGCATCCTGGTAGATAGCCGGCAAAAATGTAAACCGCGGCGGGTCCAAAATCGTATCCGTGATGGTAAACACATCGGGATCAAAGGCATCCTGCGGGTTTTTCTTCTTGAACAGCCCCATATCAGCCTCCCGTACTAGCATTAAACAACTCATGCTGAATATAGCACCAATTTCAAGCCACTGCTTTATCGCATCGGTGCGCGGCGTCTATGGCTCGCCCAGCGGAAGAGTTCACGGACGAGGGCCGGGGTGCCTGCCGGCAAATAGCGGACACTCCGCATGCAATCTATGCAAACAAACAAGTACGCTTAGCTACATTCGGTAAGTTCGAGCACGCTGCCCTTAACGATAAGTGCCGGCTCCAGGACGACCTCTTCGGCACGCCTACCGCCCCTACCGGCAAGACGCTTGGACATGCAGCCAAAAGCATGCTCCGCAAGGACACCAGGATCCTGCTCAATGGCGGTCAGCGCCGGCTCAAAGAGAACGTCGGCCGCCGAGTTGTCATAGCTTACGACCGAAATATCGCCCGGAATGCTCTTCCCCATCTCGTGCAGGCGCTTGAGCAAACCAAGGGCAATGTTATCCGAGCTTGCGAACACGGCGGTGGCATCAGTTGCGAGCACCGCCTCCGAGGCCTCGTATGCACTCGGAATGTAGTACTCGCTCTCAAACTCCAAGCGTGCGTCGATAGGCAGGCCAACCTCGCGCAGCGCGCGCTCATAGCCGGCAAGTCGCTTACGCCCCGTATTGGAACGGCGCGCGTTAACCAAGCAGGCAATGCGACGGTGGCCCTGCTCGATCAGATAGCGGGTGGCCATGTAGCCGCCCATCTCGTGATCGAACATCACCTTGTCGCACTCGAGTCCCTCAATGGCACGGTCGACCATTACGGCCGGGATGGGCAGGTGGCTGACTTCTTCGCGCAGGGCGCGGTCGTCGGAGAACTCGTCGCCCACGACCAGGAAGACGCCATCGACGCCGCGCGTCACCAGCTGGCGCAGCAGCTCCAGATCGTCATCGGCGCTTCCGCCCGAGCTGGTAATGAAGAGCGCATAGCCGTCCTCGCGGCAGCGCTTTTCCAGGCTACCGGCGAGCGAGGCAAAAAAGCGGCTCTCGATGTTAGGGACGATAAGGCCCAGCGTGCGCGACTCGCGCATGACCAGACTACGCGCAATCTGGTTAGGAACATAGTGGTTGCGCGCCGCGACCTCCTTGATGAGTTTGCGGTTTTCTTCCGAGATGCGACAGGGCCGATTATTGAGCACAAGCGAGACCGACGAGGGGGAAAGCCCCACCTCCTGGGCGATCTGCTTGAGGGTGACTTTGTTGGCCATCTCGCTCCTTCCGGGTTTACGCGCAATCTCTTGAAAGTATAGCGACTACCCCTCTACCTCGGTGATAAACACTTTACCAATCCGGTAGACGGCTGTTTTATCGCCGCCAGCGCACCAAATCCGTCCGGGTGGGGTATATTGCAAACGATTGATGACAACGACCACCAAAAGGCGGATATTCGTATGCACGAGAACGACTTTTTTAACGAGGACCTGCTCTGCGCGCTCGCTGGCGTTGCCGGCGAGGACAACGTGCTGATGAGCGAGCCCATGCGCGAGCACACCACGTTTAAGATCGGCGGCCCGGCCGATGTCTTTGTCACGCCCGATACCGAGCAGGGACTCGTCGCCACGCTTGACACCTGCTATCGTTGCGATCTGCCGCTCACCATCGTGGGCAACGGCTCCGACCTGCTCGTCGGCGACAAGGGTATCCGCGGCGTCGTCGTGGCGTTGGGCGAAGGCCTCTCCGACATTACGGTCGACGGTACGCACGTCACGGCGGCGGCCGGCGCCTTGCTTTCCGATGTCGCCGCGGCGGCAGCCGAGGCCGGTCTCACCGGCATGGAGCCCATCTCGGGCATCCCCGGATCGGTCGGCGGCGCCTGCTACATGAACGCCGGAGCTTACGGCGCCTGCATGGCCGATGTGCTGGAGTCCGTGCGCGTCTACAAACCTGCTCGCCAGCTCGACGACGGCACCCGCGGCAGCGGCAACATCATCGAGTTCGATGTCGATGAGCTCAATCTGGGCTATCGCAAGAGCCGCATCGCCGACGACGGCTTTACCGTGCTTTCAGCCACCTTCAACCTCGCCCCGGGCAACGCTGCGATGATCAAGGCCGACATGGACGACTACCGCCAGCGCCGCGAGGACAAGCAACCGCTCGACATGCCGAGTGCCGGCTCCACCTTCAAGCGCCCCGAGGGTTACTTTGCCGGCAAGCTCATCATGGATGCCGGCCTGCGAGGACACGCCGTTGGCGGCGCGCAGGTAAGCGAAAAGCACTGCGGCTTTATCGTCAACGCCGACCACGCCACCGCCGCCGACGTCGACGAACTCATCCGCCACATCCAGGCAACCGTCAAAGACCAATTCAACGTAGACCTAGAACCCGAAGTCCACCGAGTAGGCGAATTTTTATAAAAAGAAGGCCCCGAAAGGGGCCTTCACTTTCTTGAATTCAGATAAACCAGTCCGGTGTGTGACGTATTGGACCCGAGAGGTCCGTGGCTGCCCGAAAGGCATTAGGTTGATCGCGAGTTCCGCACGAGCCGGAGAGCACTTAATGTGCTCTCCGTGCGAGCAGGACTGTCC
>DBGAPG010000079.1:0-2805 GCA_048438765.1 Collinsella sp. | reverse complement strand
GGTTGCTGCTGCTAAGCGAGGGCAGCCATGATGGTGCGGGCGACGCCGTCGTGGTCGTTGTCGTATTTGGTAATGGCGTCGGCGGCCTCGCGGTCCTCGGGCTCGGCGTTGATCATGGCCATGCCGTGGCCCGCTGCCTGCAGCATGGGGATGTCGTTGATGTTGTCGCCGAAGGCCCAGGCGTCGGCGAGACGCTCGCCCAGGTGCTCGCATAGCCACGTGAGGGCCGTTCCCTTGGTGGCGCCCTCGCCCATGACCTCGATATTCATGGCGTACGAACGCGTGACCTCAATGCCTCCGAGTGTGTCGAGCTCCGCCGTGATGGCGTCGCGATCGGCCGGGTCGTGCCAGTACATGGCGATGCGTTCGAGTGTCTCGACCTCGTCGATCTTGCTGTCGATATCCATGTCGATCGGTGTTCGCGTACGCTTGAGCGAAGCCGCGATGTGGGGGTCGCCGCCGCAGAATTCGTCAAGGCGCGTGTAGAGCGAGCGGGGGAGGAAGCACTGTCCGTCGGCGAAGATGTCGAAGGTGACGTCGTGGCTGGCGGCGATGCGATAGATGCGGTGGGCGATGCCGCGATCGAGCGGACGGCTCAAAATGCACGTGGCGCGCGAGGCGTCAGTGGGCACATCGTCGTCGAGCTGCCAGATACTGGCGCCATTAGCGCAGACGGCATAGTGCACGGCGGGATGGGCGAGGATGGGCTCAAAGACGCCCGACAGTGGACGTCCGGTGCAGGGCACAAATTCAATCCCGCGTCGAGCGAGTTCGTCGAGCATTGCCCAGGTGGCGTCGCTCATCTGCTTATCACTCGTCAGCAGCGTTCCGTCCATATCGGAAAACACAATCATTTGATGCAGCCCTTTCTACTGGCATAAAAAGCGTGGCCGAAGGCGGCGATGCCCTGGCCACGCTCGAGTTCTATAACGGTCCGCGTCCTAGCGGTCGGCGAGTGGCTTGTACTCCAGCGGCTCGATCACCGGGCGGTAGGCGGGGCGGATGATGCGGTGCGCGCAGAAGAGCTCTTCCATGCGGTGCGCCGACCAGCCGGCCATGCGGGCGACGGCGAATAGCGGCGTAAAGAGCGTCTCGGGCACGCCGAGCATCTTGTAGATAAAGCCCGTGTACAGGTCGATGTTGGCGCAGATGGGCTTGGTCATGCCGTGGTCGCGCATGACCTGGGGTGCCAGGCGCTCGATACGCTCGATGAGTGCGAACTCTTCGCCCAAGTCCTTCTTGGCTGCCAGTGAGCGCGCGTAACGGCGGCAGACCTCGGCGCGTGGGTCGCTGAGCGTATAGACGGCGTGGCCCATGCCGTAGATGAGGCCCGTGCCGTCGAAGGCCTGCTTGTCGAGGATCTTGCCCAGGTAGGCCGCGACCTCGTCCTCGTCCTCCCAGTTGGAGACATGCGCGCGGATGTCCTCGTGCATAGACACGACCTTGGCATTGGCGCCGCCGTGGCGCGGGCCCTTGAGCGAGCCGATAGCCGCGGCGTAGGCGGAATACGGGTCGGTGGCCGAAGACGACAGCACGCGGCAAGCGAAGGTGGAGTTGTTGCCGCCGCCGTGCTCGGCATGCAGCATGAGCATAACGTCGAGCAGCATCGCCTCATCGCGGGTGAACGCCATGCCGCCGCGCAGGACCTGTAGGATGGTCTCGGCGGTGGAGAGACCGGGCGTAGGGTGCGGCACGTGAACCTCGGAGCCGCGAAGCTTGGCGACCGAGGCCATGTGTGCGAAGGCGGCGATGCGCGGGAGACGTGCGAGCATGGAAATGGCGACGTCGATTTCGTGCTCAGGCGTGATCACGTCTGGTTCGGCATCGAAGGCGTAGAGCAGCAGTACGGCGCGCTGGAGCACGTTCATGATGCTCGACGATACCGTGGTCATAGGGAACTCTTTAACGTACTCGTCGCTCAGATGTCTAAAGGCGCCCAGGCGCTCGCAAAAGCCGTCGAGCTCTTCCTTGTTGGGCAGCGAGCCCGTGATAAGCAGATAGGCGACTTCTTCGTAGCCGTAGCGATTCTCGGCCTGGGCATTGTTGACCAGATCCTCGATGCTGTAGCCGCGAAGCGTGAGCTTGCCCTGATCGGGCACGACCTTTCCGTCGACCTTGTTGTAGCCGTGCACATCCGAGATACGAGTGAGGCCCGCGACCACGCCCGAGCCGTCGGCATTGCGCAGGCCGCGCTTGACATTGTGCTCTTCGAACAAGCCCTCGTCATAAGGGTCGGTCGGCAGGCCGTGGTAGAGGCTTTCGCTCTCAGACGAAATCTGGCGGCTTGCTTCGTAATCCAGAACCAGTCGGCTCAAGTGGTCATCGAAGCGGTAATAGATTTTCTTGGCGTCGTAGGCCATGCGCGCTCCTCTCCGGGCCGCATCGGGGTGGCTTGCATGGGCATGCGCGCGTCAGGCTATCCCCAGCGGCTTGTTCGCTACAGGCGGTACATAAAGTTAAAGACGTCCTCGCGCTGGATGGACACGTTGACGCCCGAAAGCTCGCCGGCCTCGGCCAGGGCCTTCTGCAGCTCAGCGAAGTCGAGCTTGGACTCGGCGGTATCGGCCAGCATGGTCATGGTGAAGATGTCCTCGATAATGGATTGCGTGATGTCGCGGATGTCGACGTTGGCCTCGCCCAGGACACGGGTGACGCCGGCGACGATGCCGGGGCGGTTCTTGCCAAGGACGGTGATGACGATACGGGAGGACGAGATCTCGGCCATGGGAAACCCTTTCGCGTGGTTGCGGCGCGCGCGGGGCGCTCCGCTACGGTACAGTGTTCATCATTGTACCTGTCTGGCGC
>DBGAPG010000078.1:0-8569 GCA_048438765.1 Collinsella sp. | reverse complement strand
CTTCTTGGGGCATCGCCTTTCCTTCCATTCGTCACCTTCATTACTCCAACGACGAATTCTAGGCGGTGTCCCCTCCCTTTCAAGAAAGAGAAGAGGCGGGGCATGCCCCGCCTCTTACACCACATCTCTGCGCGCTACCTCGAAATGGCGATGAAAGCACGATTTTGATCCAACTGTTAGTCCTTATAATGGACATATGTTGCGTAACTTAAGCAAATACTGTCTATTTATATGTTGCAAACAAAGTAGCAGTACTCATTTTTGCCATTTTTTGACCACGGCCTTTGTGACAGACGTGCTGGCGGGTTCGAATCCCTCTGCGATGGGCACAAAAAAGAAAGGCCTCCAACACCGGAGGCCTAACAATTCAATGGTGGGCGATGAGGGATGTCCGCGTGCGGCTGGCGCCGCCCGCATCCGCTTCGTCGCTCCGCTCCTCGCGTGCTGCGCTGGAAAACGCTTGCGCGTTTCCTCAGCTCCGCACCCTGTCGGGTTCGAATCCCATGCACTGGGCCCAAAAAAGAAAGGCTCCCATTGCTGGGAGCCTATCAAATCAGTGGTGGGCGATGAGGGATTCGAACCCCCAGCCTTGTGCGTGTAAAGCACCTGCGCTAACCGTTGCGCCAATCGCCCGTGCGGAGAGAGTATAGCAAAACAATCGCCTCATTCACCTCATATCCATTAAAGGTAACTCGCGCGTGTCACAGCGGAGCTGATTCAGTTGAGATTGCCTGAACATTCCGCCCCTCTTTACGCCCTCGGGTATACTCAAAAGCTACTGATTCGATTTGATGCCCAGCAACAGCAGAGGGGATAGTATATGTGCGGTTTTGTCGGTTTTGTCGGTGGGACGGATAACCAATCCGAGGTGCTCACCAAGATGATGGACCGCATCGTCCATCGCGGTCCCGACATGGGCGGTCAGTTTATCGACGGCCGCGTTGCCCTGGGCTTCCGCCGCCTGTCGATCCTCGACCTGACCGAGGCCGGCGCCCAGCCCATGGCCAATGAGGACGGCAGCGTCGTCATTGTCTTCAACGGCGAGATCTACAACTTCCAAGAACTCCGTTCCGAGCTCGAGGCCAAGGGCTACAAGTTCCACTGCGGCGCCGACACCGAGAGCCTCCTGCACGGCTACGAGGAGTGGGGCGAGGCCGTTCTCGATCGCCTGCGCGGTATGTACGCCTTCGTCATCTGGGACAAAAAGAAGAACAAGCTTTTTGGCGCCCGCGACATCTTTGGCATCAAGCCGCTCTACTACTATCCCATGGCCGATGCGGGCGACGGCGCTCCGGGCGTGCTCTTTGGTTCCGAGATCAAGAGCTTCCTGGACTACCCGCACTTCCACAAGGCGGTCAACAAAAAGGCTCTGCGTCCGTACATGACGCTGCAGTATTCGGCAACCGAGGAGACCTTCTTCGAGGGTGTCTACAAGCTGCCGCCGGCGCACTACTTTACCGTCGATATCCCGACCGGCAAGATGAACATCGAGCGCTACTGGGATTGCGATTACTCTGCCGTCGAGAAGCCGTTCGAAGAGTATGTCGATGAGCTGGACGAGGTCGTGCACGAGAGCGTCGAGGCCCATCGCATCGCCGACGTCAAGGTCGCGTCGTTCCTCTCCGGTGGCGTCGACTCCAGCTACATTGCCGCTTGCCTCATGCCCGACAAGACCTTCTCGGTGGGCTTTGACTACAAGAACTTCAACGAGACCAACTACGCCAAGGAACTTTCCGATAAGCTCGGCGTCGAGAACGTTCGCAAGATGATTACCGCCGACGAGTTCTTCGGTGCGCTCGAGGACATCCAGTATCACATGGACGAGCCGCAGTCCAACCTGTCTTCCGTGCCGCTGTGGTTCTTGGCCGAGATGGCCCGCAAGGACGTTACCGTCGTGCTTTCGGGCGAAGGCGCCGACGAACTCTTTGGCGGCTACGCCTACTACGAGGATACGGTCCCGGTGCGCAAGTACAAAAAGATGGTGCCGCTGCCCATCCGTCGCGCGCTCGGTAACCTGGCGCTGCATATGCCGTACTTCAAGGGACATAACTTCCTGGTCAAGGGTGCCGAGATCCCCGAGAAGTCGTTCCTGGGACAGGCTCTGGTATGGCCGGAGCGCGAGGTCGACGGCGTGCTCAAGCCCGAGTACAACACCGGCGACGGCGCCTTTGAGCTCGCTGCACCCATCTACGCACGCGTGAAGGGTCAGCCCGAACTGGTCAAGAAGCAGTACCTGGACATGAACATGTGGCTCCCGGGCGACATTCTGCTCAAGGCCGACAAGATGTGCATGGCACACTCACTGGAGCTGCGCGTGCCCTTCCTGGACCGCAAAGTCATGGAGTTCGCCGAGCACATTCCCGACCGCTACCGCATCAACGAGAACGGCAACAAACAGGTACTCCGCCACGCTGCCAACAAGTCGCTGCCCGATGAGTGGGCCACCCGTCCCAAGGTGGGCTTCCCGGTGCCGATTGTCTACTGGCTGCGCGAGCAAAAGTGGTACGACTATGTCAAGGAGTACTTCACCGCGCCGTGGGCAAGCGAGTTCTTCAATACCGACGAACTCATGCACCTGCTCGATCTGCACTTTGCGGGCAAGGGCGATTTCCAGCGCAAGATCTATACGCCGCTCGTGTTCTTGGTGTGGTACAAGCGCTTCTTTATCGACGAGGACCAGCCCGCTGTTCGGGCTGCCTAGCCTCGGCTGACGAACGCCTGCGCGTAACGGCTCCTCCGGGAGCCGTTTTTGCGTGGGTGCGTTTCAGTTACTATAAAACCGTCCCTGCCAAATGGCTGAGAAAGGTGAAAGATGCACCATTCGGATTCCGCGACCGTGACCACGGTCGATACGCTTGCCAAGCTTCTCGATGTGTGCGGCGAGCTGCGCGCATCAGAGCAGGTTGACGAGCGTGCCGTGACCGGCTGCTCGTTTGATTCGCGCGCGGTCTCGGCAGGTGACGTGTTCTTCTGCAAAGGTGCTGCCTTTAAGCCCGCGTTTTTGAGCATGGCGCTCGATGCGGGCGCCGTCGCATTTGTGTGCGAGGAGTCACTGGTCGAGTCTCTGGAGCCGCTGGCGCAGGAGAGCGGTGCTGCGATGCTGGTTGTTGATAGCGTTCGCACGGCCATGGCCCTGTTGCCGCCGGAGGTCTACGACCGTCCCGACCACGACGTCAAGATCGTGGGTATCACCGGTACCAAGGGAAAGACCACGGCCGCTTTTATGCTCCAGTCGATTATCAAAGCGGCGGGCGAGTCCTGCGGCATGATCGGCTCGGTGAGTACCGACGATGGCATCGAGTGCTACGAGAGCACCAATACTACGCCCGAGGCCCCCGAGGTCTGGCGCCATATCGCCAACTGCCGCACGTCCGGTCGCCAGTCCATGGTCATGGAGGTTTCGAGCCAGGCGCTCAAGTACCAACGCGTCGAGAATCTGCCGTTTGACGTGGCGTGCTTCCTCAACATCGGCCGCGACCACATCTCGCCGATCGAACACCCCACGTTTGAGGATTATTTTGAGAGCAAACTCAGGATCTTTGACCAGGCAAAGACCGCCGTGGTGAATCTAGGCACCGAAGAGGTTGACCGTGTGCTAGAGGCAGCGTCGACGGCCGAGCGCTTGGTGACCGTTGGCGTCGAGCATCCCGAGGCGAGCCTGTGGGCGAGCGACGTACGCATGGTCGGCTTTAGCATCGAGTTCAACTTGCATGGCCTGTGTGCCGACGAGTCCGAGGCGGGGGAGAAGATCCTGCTGGGTATCGCGGGAGACTTTAACGTGGAGAACGCGCTGGTCGCTATCGCCGCCGCGCGCGAGATCGGCATCGGTATCGAGGCCATCAAGAAGGGCCTCTCCAAACTGCGTGTGCCGGGCCGTATGGAGGTCGTGGAGTCGAAGGACGGCCGCGTGATTTGCGTTGTCGACTACGCGCACAACCAGCTTTCGTTCCGCTCGCTTTTCTCGTCGGTCAAGCGCGCGTTTCCCGCCAGCCCGGTCATCGCAGTGTTTGGCGCTGCCGGCGGCAAGGCGCAGGAGCGCCGCGAGCAGCTTCCGCGCGAGGCCGCACCGTATTCCGACTTGATGATCTTTGCCAATGAGGACCCGGCTCACGAGGACCCGATGAAGGTCTGTCGCGAGCTTGCCGAACATGTTCCCGACGATACGCCGAACAAGATCATCCTCGATCGCGAAGCCGCTGTGCATGCGGCGTTCAAGGCGGCGCGCGAGGAGTACGTCAACCCCGATGCTCCCACCATTGTCTTGCTGCTGGCAAAGGGTGACGAGGAGCTCATGCACGTGGGCGACGAATTCGTGCCCATCGAGAGCGACCTTTCGCTGGCCAATCGCCTGATCGATGTTACCCAGTTTGACTAATGAACCATGATGGCGGCGGCGCCCTGAGTACGCTGTCGCCATAAGCGTGTTCCCTCAATCAAAACATGCCGTCCAAGTCCAAACCCTTCTACGTAAACGGAGTAACCATGTCCCACAACACCCTGCCGACCGTTGCCGAGCTTTCGGGCGAGATGCGCGAGCGCTTGGCCAAGGTCAAGTACGTCTTTACCGACCTGGATGCCACGATGCTCGCGCCCGGCTCGTGCGTGCTGCGCGACAACGACGGCAACCCCTCGACCAAACTCGTCGAGGCTGTCGTGGCGCTCGCTCGCGCTGGTATTCAGGTGGTTCCCACCTCGGGCCGCAACCGTACCATGATCCACGAGGACGCGCGCGTGCTCGGTCTCAACTCCTACATCGGCGAGATGGGCGGCCTGGTCATGTACGACCTCAAAGCCAACGATTGGGAGTATCTGACCGGCGACATGCCCTACGACTCCTCTTGCGGCCTCACGCCGCACCAGGTGATCGAGCAGACCGGCGTGTGCGAGAAGATCCTCGCCCGCTGGCCGCACAAGATCGAGTATCACAACGACATGTCGACCGGCTACAAATACCGTGAGGTCACCGTCGGCATGCGCGGCGATGTGCCCGACGATGAGGTTCAGGCCATCCTGGACGAGGCCGGCTGCGGTCTGATCTGGGCTTGCAACGGCCATCTGACTCACCTGTCCAAGCCGACGACGCTCGAGCTCGATCGCGTCGAGGACGGTCGCGCATTCAACATCAACCCCGCGGGTCTCAACAAGGGCGTTGCCATCGCGCGCTTCTGCGAGCACCTGGGGATCGAGCGCGAGGAGACGCTCGCGCTCGGCGATTCCGAGTCCGACTTCTACATGGCCGATTACGTGGGCACGTTCTGCCTGGTCGAGAATGGCCTGACGAGCGCCGGCGCGCCCGAGTTCCTGGCTGCCTGCGAGAACGCTTTCGTTACGCGCGGCAAAATTGTCGACGGTTGGGCGGCGACGGCAGAGCTGCTGGTCGCGGCGCGTTCGTAGCGCGGCGTCGCTGCACTTGGACATGTCTTTTCGAGAGAGACTGGTGAGGTAATGTCCGATATCGAGAATCCGGCAGGCGACACGCGCCCGATTGGCGTGTTCGATTCTGGTTTGGGCGGTCTGACGGTTGCGCGCGCGATTGCGACGGCGCTGCCGCACGAGTCCGTCTACTACTTTGGCGACACCAAGCGCTGCCCCTACGGCACACGCACCGAGGATGAAGTGCGCTCGTTTGCGCTGCAGGCGGGTCGTTGGCTTTCGAAGCACGACGTCAAGATTATGGTCATCGCCTGCAACACGGCGACCGCTGCGGCCTTGCGTTTGGCCCAGCAGGTGCTCGACGTTCCCGTGATCGGCGTGATCGCGCCGGGTGCCCGTGCAGCAATCAACAGCACGCGTACGCGTCGCGTGGGCGTGCTCGCTACCAACCTCACCATTCGCTCGGGCGCCTACACGCGCGCCATTCAGGATCTAGATGCCGGCGTCGATGTATACGGCTGTCCTGCCTCGAGCTTTGTCGAGGTTGTCGAACACGAGCTCGCCTCGGGTGCACATCTGCAGGAACAGTGGCTTGAGAACGAGGACATCTTCGATACGCCTGCCGTGCGTGCGCTGGTGGGTGCCACGGTTGAGCCGCTGCGCGACCACGGTATCGATACCGTGGTGCTCGGCTGTACGCATTTCCCGCTGTTGGTGGGACCTATCCGCCATGCGCTGGGGCCTGGGGTGCGCGTCGTGAGTTCCGCCGAGGAGACCACGCGCGAGCTGACCGATATCCTCACGCGCCGCGAGCAGCTGGCGGGCGACGCCGCCGAGCCGCAGCATCGTTTTGCCACGACGGCCGATAACATTGCCGAGTTTGCGGTGGCGGGCAGCTTTATCTTTGGTCAGCCGCTCAAGAGCATCGAACATATCGATATCGATGAGCTGAAATAGATGTAAGGCAGCCGCCAAAGCCTTCGCCACATCTTTTGCCGAAAGGAAATTTCTATGGAGTACATGCAGGTCAACCGCGCCAACGATCGCGCCGCCAACGAGTTGCGCCCCGTTAAGCTCACCCGTGGCGTCATGAAGCACGCCCACGGCTCGTGCCTGGCCGAGTTCGGTGACACGCGCGTGCTGTGCGCCGCCACTATCGAGGAGGGCGTGCCGGGCTGGCGAAAGGGAGCTAAGGCCGGCTGGGTGACCGCGGAATACGCCATGCTGCCGGCGTCGACCGGCAAGCGCTGCAAGCGCGAGCACGCCAACCGCAAGGGCCGCTCCATGGAGATCGAGCGCCTCATTGGCCGCAGCCTGCGTACCGTCGTCAACATGAAGGCGCTCGGCGAGTACACCGTCACCGTCGACTGCGATGTGATTCAGGCCGATGGCGGCACGCGTACAGCGAGCATCACCGGCGCCTGGGTGGCGCTGCACGACGCCCTCGCCATGTGGGTCGAGGCGGGCAAGATCGAGCGCATCCCGCTTATCGGCCAGGTGGCTGCCATCTCCATGGGCGTTGTCGACGGCAATACGCTGCTTGACCTCGATTATTCCGAGGACAGTCACGCCGAGGTCGACATGAACCTCGTCGCCACCGACACCGGCGAGATGATCGAGCTCCAGGGCACCGGCGAGCAGGCGCCCTTTGACCGCAAGCGCCTCAACGCCCTGCTCGACCTGGGCGACAAGGGTATCGCCGAGCTCATCGAGCTTCAGCGCCAAGCCATCGCCTAACCTGCCAAAAAGGGACAGGTTTATTTTGGTAGGTTTTATCTGCTGAGACGTCTAGACACAAGACTGCCGTTGATTGAGAGGGGAGAGGCGGAGACCCTCGTTGCCCTCGGCGCGGCATTGCTATAGAGACAAGGAGGCCAGTCATGGCACTTGAGAAGATTGACATCGACACCCTCGACCCGGTGGCGACCATCGTCGTGGCAACGGGCAACGCCCATAAGCTCACCGAGATCGAGGCCATTTTGGGCAAGGTCATGCCCGAGGTGCGCTTTGTGGCGCTCGGCCAGCTGGGTGATTTTGAGGATCCCGAGGAAAACGGCACGACGTTTTTGGAGAACGCCATCATCAAGGCCCAAGCCGCGGTTGAGGAGACGGGCCTTATGGCCATCGCCGACGATTCGGGCTTGGTCGTCGACGCGCTGGACGGTGAGCCCGGTGTGTATAGCGCGCGCTATGCGGGCGTGCACGGCGACGATGCCGCCAACAACGCCAAGCTTCTCGTTAACCTGGAAGGCGTGGCAGATGAGGACCGCACCGCGCGCTTTATGAGCGTCGTCGCGCTCATCGACACGGACGGTCTGGTCACCTATGGCGAGGGCGCCTGCGAGGGCGTTATCGCGCACGAGGGCCGCGGCGACCATGGTTTTGGCTATGACCCGCTGTTCCTGCCGGTCGACACGCCGGGCAAGACCATGGCCGAGCTGACGGCTGACGAGAAGAACGCCATCAGCCATCGTTTCCACGCGCTCGAGCATCTGTCCGCCAAGCTGACGGGCGAGGAGTAGGCCATGCGTGCGGTGGTGCAGCGCGTGCTCAACGCCGGCGTGACGGTCGACGGCGAGTGCGTGGGCCGCATTGGACGCGGCTACCTGGTGCTGCTGGGTGTGGGCCATGGCGATACGCGTGCCGAGGCCGACAAGCTGTGGGGCAAGCTCCGCGGGCTGCGTATCAACGAGGACGAGAACGGCAAGACCAACTTGGCACTTGCCGATGTCGACGGCGAGGTGCTCGTGGTGTCGCAGTTCACGCTGTTCGCCGACTGCCGCCACGGTCGCCGTCCGTCGTTTACGGATGCCGGCGCACCCGATGTTGCCAACGAGCTCTACGAGTACTTCCTGACGCTTGTGCACGAGGACGTTGAGCATGTGGCGCACGGTATCTTTGGCGCCGACATGAAGGTCGACCTGGTCAACGACGGCCCATTCACCATCGTCTTGGACACCGACAACCTTTAGGTTACGCGGTTTTACCAAACCGCGTAACAACTGGTCATGCGAGGTTGTCGTCTGGTACGTATTTGGGACGGGGCTTATTTAGCTGGTTGATTTCCGATCTCAGCCGAACACATTGAGCAAATAGGCCGTTCCCGCAGTTAGCCGAACGCCCCCGCGGCCCCTCCTGGGGTCCGGGGGCGCCGTTTTCCCAGTTGAAGGAACGGTGGAGATGTGTTTCGATGGGT
>DBGAPG010000077.1:0-33003 GCA_048438765.1 Collinsella sp. | reverse complement strand
TCACCTCCCACGACGATTGCGCGCCCGCCGTCATAAGTCTCCTCGACCTTCGCCATGGCATCGCGCGTAAGCTCGGCCTCGATCTCGCGGCGTTGGCGATTGATTTCCTCGAGCTCGGCGGCAAGCGCGCTCGCTTCGATGGGGTCGCGGGCAAGCAGCAGGTCGAGCGCCAGCTTGGGATCAGCCATGCGGCCGGCAGCATTCAGACGAGGGATGAGCGAAAACGACAGGCCGTCGGCCGTAATGGTAGAAAGGTCGGCCTTGGCAAGTGCGGCAAGCGCGATATAACCGGGGCGGGCCGTCACGCGCATCTGCTGGATGCCCTCGGCGACCAGTGCGCGGTTCTCGGGCGTCAGCGGCATCATGTCGGACACGGTGCCCAGCGCCGCGACCTCGATCAGCGAACGCCAATACGACGGCTTGTCCAGACGCTCGCCCAGGACTTGCACCAGCTTGAGTGCCACGCCGGCACCGGCAAGCTCACGCGAGGGACCCTCGTCCTCGAGCTTGGGGTCGGTCAGGGGCACGCCCTGCGGCACCTGGTCGGAGGGCTCGTGATGGTCCGTGACCACCAAATCGATCCCCAGGCTCTCCAGATAGGAAACCTCTTCCTTGGCGGCAATGCCGTTATCGACGGTCACGATCAGGTTGGGTTGGGCGAGCTCGTTGACGCGGTCGAGCGCCGCACGCGACAGGCCGTAGCCCTCGTCAAAGCGATGCGGAATAAACGGCGTGACGTTGGCGCCAAACGAACGTAGCGCCTCGGTCAACAGACAAGTCGACGTAATACCGTCAACGTCAAAATCGCCAAAGACGGCGATGTGCTCGTGGTTGCGAATAGCACGCTCGATGCGGTCGGCAACGACCGACATGCCCGGGATAATGAGTGGGTCGGCCCAGTCGCGATCGAGCGAAGGCGTCAAAAACAGCTGGCCTTCCTCGATGGATGTAATGCCGTGCGCAACCATAATGCGCGCCACCAACCCTGGTATGCCCAGGCCAGCCGAAAGCTCCTTTTCGAGCTCGGGGTTTTGCTGAGCGACTGCCCAGCGATGCGTCGTCTTAAGCGATGACATAGGCGCCCACCCCCGATAGGGGCAGGTCGCCGCGATACCTCTCACGGTTCATAGCGATGAGTCCTCTGTGTATGCCCGCTTCGGCAGGCAGATCTGTTGAACGGATTTATTATACCGTGCGGCACGGACGCAAAACGCCGCGGTGCGCCGCGGTTTCGGCAAACGATGGCGGTAATGGCCTCGAAATAATCGAGCGTTTCAGCCGCACGGACGCATACGAGCGTCTAGCATATCCATACAAACGAGTTCGCGGATAAAGGGAGTCACGGGACATATGAAGCAATGGGCTGGACTGGGAAAGTTCCTCGCGGGGCATATGCAGATCATCGTTCCGATTTGCGTGGCGCTCGGAGTGCTCTTTCCCCAGCAGATCGGCGTGCTCAAGCCCATTGTTCCCGCCCTCTTCGCCTTTATGACGTTTCAGGGCGCGCTCAGCAACACTTTTCACCAGGTAGCCGAGGTGTTCCACCGTCCGCTGCACCTGATTCTGGCGCTGCTGGTCTCGGCAGTGCTTATTCCCATCGCGGCGTATGCCATAGGGTCACTCTTCTTTGGCTCCAACCCCAACCTTGTCTGCGGCATCGTGCTCGAGTACAGCGTGCCCGTGGCCGTCACCGCTTTTATGTGGATCAGCATGTTCGGCGGCAACGGCCCGCTCGCGCTCACCATCATCCTGACGTCCTCGGTTATCTCCCCTGTGACGATTCCGCTTACGCTTAAGCTCTTGCTGGGTGCCACCGTCTCGATCGATGTGCCGAGCATGATGCAAGACATGGCCTTTATGATCGCCATCCCCGCCGTGCTCGGCATCGTGATCAACGAGCTCACGCGTGGATGGGGACACGAGAAGCTCTCCCCCGCGCTCTCGCCCGCTTGCAAATTCATGATGATGGGCGTTATCGCCTCCAACTCCACCGCCATGAGCGAGTACGTGCTGCACATGAACGCGGTGCGCCTGGAAGTCGCCCTCTTTATTTTGACCTTCGCCATCAGCGGCTTTGTCATCGGTTTTCTGGTCGCCCGTGCGCTGCATCTGCCATATAGCGAGACGGCTACCATGTGCTTTACCTGCGGCATGCGTAACATCTCTTCGGGCGCCGTCATCGCCACGCAATACTTTCCGGGCGAAGTCGTATTCCCCGTCATGTGCGGCACGCTGTTTCAGCAGGTACTCGCCTCGCTTATCGGGCATCTCTTTGAGCGTCTAACCGGCGAGGAGCGCGCCGCCCAGCGCAAGCGGGTCGAGGCCGGCCGCGACGCCATGGCACGCTAGACTGTCCGCAGTGTGCGGGCGCTCACTTTACGATGTGAGCGCCTCCAGATGTGCACGGAGTCGCTCCGAATCGACATCGAGCGTGGTCTCAGCATTGACCTGGGCCAAACGATAGCCGACAAAGTAGGGCGAAGCCACCCAACGCGGCAGCGCCTTGGCAATGGTCCGACCGCCCAGGTGATAGAAGAACAGGTTATACGACTCTGCGCGACCACCGTGGTGCTCGTTCAGGATATAGCGCAGAGCTACCTGGATCGCATCGGCGAAGAGATCCGCCTCGGCTTGGTCTCTCGTGTCATCGCTGGCAGCGATTCCCTGCGGGGCTGAAACGTTGATCTCAAAGAACCCCATGATCGGTTCGGTTGAGATGTTGACCGCGATTCTCCCCTGTTGCCAGAGATTGATGCCTTCGAAATTGGCAGAAGTCAGCGAAGTGTAGCCGTCTTCCTGCTCCAAACCCACAATCTGCATGTGCGGATGAACGAGGCTACCGCCCGAGAGCGGACCCTTGTTCTTGTACATGAGCACGCTTCGATACTGCTGTGAATCAATCATCTGCTGCCAGCAACCCAGGGCAAACCGCATCACATGGTGGAGTTCATCCGGCTCATAGGTCACCAGGTCGGCATCGTGATCGGCCGACTCGATCAGCACGGTTTGACGGGTGGCGCGCAGGGTCTTGAACTTATTCTCGAGCCAGATGCAGTCACCATCGCGCTGGATGATGTTGGCAAGCCCCTCCGTGTCGCAAAAGGGGCACGCGGTGCCAGGGCGACGATTATCGTCAGGCTTACCGCTCGCCTGCTGAACGTCAAATACCAGCGCCACGGGTTATACCTCCAGCGGCACGATCTTGGTGCCATGGAGCTCGGAGACGCCTAGCGCCGCCGCGACCGTGTCGCGATTTGCCGTAGTGATGCCGCCGCCGGGAAGGATGGTCAAACGATCGCCCGCATACTCGATTAAACGAGCCAGGTGATCAAAATTATCCTCGATCGACGTACCGGCAGCGCCGCCATGCGTGAGGATGCGCGTAACGCCGCAGTCGGCAAGTGTATCAATCGCATCGAGCTGAGCCTCGGGCGAGAGCTGGTCAAATGCCATGTGGAAGGTGATGTCGATGGGCTCACGCTTGCATTCCTCGGTCGCGCAGCCCGCGGCCATCACGAGGGCGCCCAACGTAAGCTCGTCGAGTGCCCATCCGCCAGCGCAGGGCTTGCAGCAGCCAAAGACCAAGCCGTCAACGCCGGCGCTCACGGCAAGGCCCAGGTCCATCTCCATCATACGCAACTCGTCCTGGTTGTAGTGAAAGTCGCCGCCACGCGGACGGATCATGCACATCACCCGTGCATCGTGCTCGTGTGCATAGTTGGTCGTAGCGCTGATAACGCCGGCCGAAGGCGTGGTGCCACCGACGGCAAGGTTGTCGCACAGCTCGATACGCCTTGCACCGGCATCGATAGCCGCCGGCACCCGCTCAAAGTTCTCGGCACAAAACTCGTACAGCATAGATAGACCCCAAAAGACAGCAGATGTTTTCCGACGGGCATTGTCACACATCCCCATGAAGTTGCGGTGGAATGGGGACTCTTTTGGCCTCTGAGACTCCCATTTAGTCCCTATTTCGCCGCAACTTAAAAAGGGGCGCTGACTGAGATGGTCAGCGCCCCTTTTGTTAGGTGGGTTAGCCTCCGAGGTAGGCTTTGCGGACGTTGTCGTCATGCAGGAGCTCTTGGCCGGTGCCGGTCATGGTGATCTTGCCGGTCTCGAGCACGTAACCGCGTGTGGCGATGGAAAGCGCCATCTGCGCGTTTTGCTCGACCAGAAGCACCGTGGTGCCGGCCTTGTGAAGGTCCTCGACAATCTGGAAGATCTGTTCAATCAGAATCGGCGCCAGACCCATGGAAGGTTCGTCGAGCATAAGCAGTTTGGGGTTACTCATAAGGGCGCGTCCCATAACGAGCATCTGCTGTTCGCCGCCTGAAAGAGTGCCGGCGACCTGGCGACGACGTTCCTTCAGGCGCGGGAACTGCTCGTAGACGCGCTCCAGGCCCGGAGCCACCGTGGACTTGGGCTGCGTATAGGCACCCATCTCCAGGTTCTCCTCAACCGTCATCTGCAAAAAGGCGCGACGACCCTCGGGAACCTGAGCCAAGCCCTTACCAACCAGCTTATCAGCGGGCATATGGGTAATGTCCTCGCCCATAAACTTGATGGAGCCGGTCTTGGAGCGCAGCAGGCCCGAGACGGTCTTGAGCGTTGTGGACTTGCCGGCACCGTTGGCACCGATCAGAGCCACGATCTCGCCCTCGTTAACGTTAAAGGAGATGTCCTTGATGGCGTGGATAGCGCCGTACCAGACGTTGATGTTGTAGACGGAAAGCATCGGCTCTGCCATTTAGTTCTCCCCCTTATCCTGCTTGCCCAGATATGCCTCGATAACGGCGTCGTTGTTCTGGATTTCCTCTGCCGTGCCCTTGGCAATGACCTTACCAAAGTTGAGCACGCAGATGCCCTCGCAGATGTTCATGACGAGCGACATATCATGCTCGATAAGCATGATGGCAATGCCAAAGGTGTCGCGGATCTTGACGATATTCTCCATGAGCTCCGCAGTCTCGGACGGGTTCATGCCGGCGGCAGGCTCGTCGAGCAGCAGCAGCTTGGGGTTGGTGGCAAGCGCGCGGACGATCTCCAGACGACGCTGGGCGCCGTAAGGCAGCGATCCGGCCTGTTCATTTGCCAGGTGCTCCATGTCAAAAATGGACAGTAGCTCCATGGCGCGCTCGTGGGCGGCCTTCTCGTGCTTCCAATACGTCGGCAGGCGCAGCACGCCCTCAAAGCCGGAGTAGCGCTCCTGGTTGTGCAGGCCGACCTTAACGTTGTCCTCCACCGTCATGGTGTTGAACAGGCGAATGTTCTGGAACGTACGGGCAATACCCATGCGGTTGACCTGGTAGACCGACTTGCCCGAGGTGTCCTCACCATCGAGCAGGATGGTGCCGTGCGTAGGCTGGTACACCTTGGTGAGCAGGTTGAAGACCGTGGTCTTGCCGGCACCGTTGGGGCCGATGAGACCGGCGATCTCAGTCTTGCCGATGGTCAGGCTAAAGTCATCGACTGCCTTAAGGCCGCCGAATTCAATGCCCAGGTGGATGCACTCGAGCGCCGGGCGCTGGCCCAAGTCGCGGTCGGGAACGATGGCGCCAGAAGGATACGGGACCATCTTGCCCTTGTTGAACTCAAACTTACTGGGCATCGGCTGCCACCTCCTTCTTGGAAGCAAAGCGGTCCTTAATGCGTGCGAAGAACGCCTTGAGCTGTGGGTTGTTAGTAAAGACCATGACCAGAATCAACACGATGGCATAGATGAGCATGCGGTAGTCCGAGAACTGACGGAGCAGCTCGGGGAGCACCGTGAGCAGCGCCGCAGCGATAACGGAGCCGCGCATGTTGCCCAGGCCGCCCAGGACCACGAACACCAGAATGAGGATGGACGTATTGAAGTCGAACTTAGTGGCGGAAAGCTGCGAGAAGTTACCGCCGAACAGGGCTCCGGCAGCACCGGCGAGGGCAGCGGAAACCACGAAGGCGATCATGCGGTACTGGGTGACGGAGATGCCCACGGACTCGGCAGCAATCTTGTTGTCGCGCACGGCAATGATGGCACGACCGGTACGGCTGCGAACCAGGTTGAGCACAATCACGAGCGCGACCATAACCAGGATTGCGCCGGCAAGGAAGGTCGAATAGGTCGACACGCCCGATGCGCCCTGCGCGCCCTTGATAATGGCGGTGCCGTCCTCGAGCAGGTGCAGGTCGTCGATCGTGGAGTTACCCGTGATATTAAAGATCACATGCAGGCCGCGGGAATCGACGCCCACAATGAGGCAGGTGACGACCTCTTTGATGATCTCGCCAAAAGCCAGGGTCACAATGGCCAGATAGTCGCCGCTCAGGCGCAGGACCGGGATACCGATCAAGAAGCCCAAGATGGCAGCGGCGATAGCGCCGACCACAATGCTGATAATCAGGCGCATCGGGTCGGACGGAACGGCGCTCTCCAGTGCGACGGCGGTGACGATTCCCGTATAGGCGCCGACGCTCATAAAGCCCGCGTGGCCCAGCGACAAATCGCCCGCGATGCCGACGACGAGGTTAAGGGAGATGGCCATGACGATATAGGCCGTGATGGGAACCAGCTGACCGGCGATCATGCGCGGGATCATGTGGTTAGACTGCATAAAGAACACGATGGCGAACGCCACAAGGCACATGGCGTACGTAACAAAGTCGTGACGCGTCTGCTTGTCTTTAAGAAACTTCATAACGCTCACCTACACCTTCTCGGGGACGTACTTGCCCAAGAGGCCGGCAGGCTTGACGAGCAGGACGATGATCAAAACACCAAAGACGATGGAGTTGGCAAGGCTCGTGGAAATGTAAGCCTGCGCCATCGCCTCGATGATGCCGATGAGAATGCCGCCGACAAAGGCACCGGGAATGGAGCCGATGCCGCCGAAAACGGCAGCGTCGAAGGCCTTGATGCCAGGCATGGCGCCCGTCGTGGGCTGCAGCACCGGCGAGTAGGAGCACAGGAGCACGCCGGCGATGGCGGCAAGCGCCGAGCCGATAGCGAACGTCATCGAGATGGTGCGGTTGACGTTGATGCCCATGAGCTGAGCGGCGGCCTTGTCCTCGGACACGGCGCGCATGGCCTTGCCCATCTTGGTCTTACCTGTAAAGAACATCAGGCCGGCCATGATAACCAGGCAGGCGACGATGGTGACGAGCGAGACGGCGCTTACGTTGAACTTGGCCAAGAACTCCGGCACCGGAAAGGTGACGAGCGAAGTGAAGTTCTTGGGCGTGGCGCCCCACAGAAGCTGCGCGGCGTTCTGCAGGAAGTAAGACACGCCGATGGCCGTGATCAGAACGGCCAGCGGGCCCGCCTGGCGCAGCGGCTTATAGGCCAAACCCTCAATGAGAACACCGAGAACCGTGCAGACCACACAAGAGAGAACTACAGATGCCCAGCCCGGGAGGCCGAGATACGACGTGGCGCAGAACGAGACATAGGCACCGACCATGATGACATCGCCGTGAGCGAAATTCAGCATCTTGGCGATACCGTAGACCATGGTGTAGCCCAACGCGATGATAGCGTAGACGCTGCCCATGGACAGGCCGTTGACCAGGTATTGGATAAAGACCGTCATGTTCCACATCCCCCTTTCGAATAGGTTTCCAGCTAATGTATGAAACAGGGACGTTACACTGTCCCTAGATACCAAGCAAGCAGGGAAGGCCAAAACCTCCCCTGCTTGGGATCAAAACCGCTCTATGTAAGGCGGCCAATTAGGCCTGTACGTACTTGCCGTCGGTGATGACGTACGCCGTGGGCTCCTTCTGGACCTGGCCCTTATCATTCCAGGTGAGCTTGCCGGTCAGACCGTCAACGGTAATCTTGAGCATAGCCTTGGACAGCTTCTCGGCGACCTCGGTCGGATCAGCGTCGACACCAAGATCGGCCTCCTTGAGGGCCTCGGCCACCGCGTGCACGCCGTCGTAGGCGTCGGCGGCAAACTGGTCGGGGGTATCGCCGTACTTATCCTTGTAAGCGTTAACGAAGTCGGCGTTCTTCTCGTCGTCGGCGGAGAACGGGGTCATGAGCAGCAGACCCTCGGCAAGAGAGGTATCGAAGCCCTCAACGCCCAGGATGCCGTCCATACCGTCGCAGCCCATCATCTTGACGTCGTAGCCCATGTCCTTGGCGTTCTTGAGCAGGACGGACGCCGGCGTGTAGTAGATCGGCGCAAAGATCATGGTGGCGCCGGCCTGCTTGGCCTTGGTCAGCTGGTTGGTAAAGCTCGTGGCGGAGTCGTCCTTAAAGGTCTCCTCGTCAACAATCTCGAGCTTGGACTCAGCGGCCTGGGCCTTAAAGGAATCTGCGATGCCCGAAGAATAGGCGTCGCCGGAGTTATAGAACAGCACGAACTTCTCGTCCGCATACTTCTGCGCCAGGAACTTGGCAGCGTTGACACCCTGGTTGGGGTCGGTGAAGCAAACCTGGAAGACGCAATCCTTGCCGTCGGTAACGTCCTCGGAGGACGCGGACGGGGTGATCATGAACGTCTTGGGGTCGTTACCGCACTCTGCGGCAACGGCAACCGACGCACCCGTGGTGGTCGGGCCGACGAGGGCCTGCATGCCCCAGTCGAGCAGGGTGTTGAAGGCGTTGACGGCCTTCTCGCCATCGGCCTGGTCATCCTCGGCCTTGTTGGCAAGCGGCAGCTCCTTGGTCGAGAAATCCTTGCAGCCAAGCTCGACACCCTGGGTAACGGACTTGCCGTAGGACGCGTTGGCGCCGGTCAGCGGGCCGATGGTGCCGATCTTAAACGAAGCGTCGCCCGAAGCGGAACCGCTATCGCCGCCGTTGGAGGAGCAGCCAGCTAGAATGGACATCGCCCCCAGACCTGCTGCGCTCGCGATAACGCTCCTGCGATTCATAACAGGGTTCAATGACTTACCGGTGAGGCTCGACATGCGGCTCTCCTCTCAAATCTCGTCGGGTTTCGGTTACCCGACAGGCCATCCTTCGCCGTGTTCGGCGTTCGCAAAATACTAGACGCTTTAGTTAAGGAAAGTGGCGATTATTTCAACTTTTCTTTTGTTTTGTCCATTTATCCATATTTATGCGTATTTTTATAGGTTTATGCGGTTTAGCCACTTTATTGTGTGAAAGTAATGTTTCTGTTCTGTTACAGGCGTCCTTGCCCTGATTAAAATGGCCTCACCGCTCGCGTTTTGTGCGCACCTAGGCGGCGATGTACTTGCCGTCCTGGATCACATAAGCCGTAGCGGGCTTTTCGACCTGGCCCTCGTCATTCCACGCCGACGAGCGCCTGCATGCCCCAGTCGCACAGGGCAAACCTTATGGCGCAAACGTTGACAGTTTGTTACGGAGTTCCGTTTGTAGCGAGCATGTTTCCAATGTTTCCGCAGCGTTTCGTGGGTGCCGTTTTGTGCGTCTCCTGTTGCCTGGCGAGCACGCGCCCTCGGTTCACGCTAGAATGCACTCAACCTTTAAGCGGTTAATCCATCCATAAGATGCACGAAGGAGCTATCTATGAGCGAACCCCTGCGCACCGTGAACGTCGGCCTCATCGGTCTGGGAACCGTCGGCGGCGGCGTGGCCCGTCTGATCAAGAGCCACCACGATGAGTACCTGGCAGCCTACGGCATCGACCTTAAGCTGACCCGCGCCTGCGCGCTTGCCTGGGAGCAGGCCGAGGCAGCCGGTATTGAGCGTGAGGCCTTTACGAGCGACTGGCACGATGTCGTCACCGACCCCGCCGTCGACATCGTCGTCGAGCTCATCGGCGGCGAGCACCCCGCAACCGAGATCTTCACCACTGCCTTCGAGAACGGCAAGCATGTCGTCTCTGCCAACAAGGCCCTGCTGGGCCGTCATGTCGAGACGCTCGCCGAGAAGGCGCGCGCGTGCGGCGTGCAGATTAAGTGCGAGGCCAGCTGCGGCGGTGGCATCCCCATTGTCAGCACGCTCGAGCACGACCTGGTGGGCAACAAGATCCTGACCATCGCTGGCATTCTCAACGGCACCACCAACTACATCCTGTCGCGCATGGACGCCGAGGGCGCCGATTACGCTGACGTGCTCGCCGACGCCCAGGCAAAGGGCTATGCCGAGGCCGACCCGTCCGCCGACGTCGACGGGTTCGACGCCGCCAGCAAGACGGCAATCCTCGCTTCCATCGGCTTTGGCACCCGCGTGACCACCGACGATGTCTACCAGCAAGGTATCCGTACCATCGGCGCCGAAGACATTGCCCAGGCCCGCGAGCTCGGCTACACCATCAAGCTGCTGGGCATCGCACGCAACACCGACGCCGGCGTCGACGTCCGCGTGCATCCCACGCTGATCCCCGCCGACCACATGCTCGCCAAGGTCAACGGCGCCATGAACGCCGTCTACGTGGTGGGTGACGCCGTGGGCGAAACCATGTTCTACGGTGCCGGCGCAGGCTCCTTCCCCACCGCAAGCGCCGTCGTGGGCGATATCCTGTCGCTCTCCGAACAGATCAGCCGCGGCGTGGCTCCGCTGCCCGAGATTGAGCCCTATGGTCACAACCTCGCCTTTAAGCCTATGGACGAGCTCCAGACCAAGTACTATGTGCGCTTGAAGGTCGCCGACCGCGTGGGCGCCCTGTCCGAGACGGTCGACATCTTTGCCAAGCACAACATCTCGATCTCGCTCATCAACCAGGTCGAGGACGGCAAGTCGGGCGTCAACGATGCCTGCTCGGTCATCTTCCTGACGCATCGCGCGCTCGAGAAGGACGTCCAGGCTGCCGCGGCCGAGCTTGCCAGCGTCGGCTGTGTGGCCGAGGTCGCCAACGTCCTGCGCATCGAGGACGTTGAGGCTTGGACCGAAGGCGTCATGGCCAACTAGTCCACTACTTCGAACCTCAACGAGGCCCAACGCAAAAGGCGCGCTGTCTGCATCAACCGCAGGCAGCGCGCCTTGTTCTGCTTGCAGGGGAAGCTGCGTCCCGATATTTCAGCTCAGAACGGGGCGCAGTTTCCCTCAGGGCCTTCTTTCAGAAACTATGTCCCATTCTGGGCGCGGATTCTGGGGTGCATTTTCCGCGGCGGTGTCGGCTACTTGCCGTCGTCGTCCTCGGCTTCTTCTCTTGCATAGAGCTCCAGCATGCGGCGGCGGTATTCGCGCACGGCGAGCTTGGCGCGCTCCAGGCGGCGACGCTCGCGCGGGGTCAGCTCGGACGGGTCGACCTCATCACCATAGGTCTTATCGGCAAGAAGATGCGCCGCGTCCACGATGCGGGCATCGATGTGGCCGCTCGCCGCCTCGGCGGAAAGACGCTCGGCAATCGTATCGAGCGTAGGCAGGCCCTCGAATACGCGACCGTGACCATGCGAGGTCAGCAGCTCGTGCTCGCGTGCGAGCAGGCTCGCCAAATCATGATGAGCGCGCAGGATGTCGAGCGCATCGGATGGATGCCCGGCAACTTCTGCCACGGCGGCGACCGGCGCAGCATCCACCACGCGGTAGAAGAGCTGCGCGAGCAATGGCATCAAGAACACCGTGATGGCGCCGGCGGCAACCATAACCGACGCGATGTCTTGCGACAGCGCGCCCGCGTTGACGGCAACGCTTGTCACGGCAACGATGATCGGCAGCGCCGTGGTGCAGTACAGGGCCACGGTAATGCGACCATACGCCGACACATCGCGCGTCGCAGGGCAAATGCTCATAGAAATAAGAATGGGCACGGCACGAATAATCAACAACGCCACGATAAAGCCCAGGAGCAGACCCGGGCGCGACGCCACGGCCGTCAGATCGATCTTTGCGCCCGATACGGTAAAGAACACCGGAATCAAAAAACCGTAGGCCAGGCCGTCGAGCTTGGTCTCGAGCGTATGGTTGCCCTCGGGGATGATGTAGCGCAGGACAAAGCCGGCGGCAAAAGAACCCAACACGATGTCGAGATCAAAGACAGCCGAGAACGCCACGAGTGTGACCAGGATGAGCACCGTCAGGCGCACGAAGGTCTGCGACGTGGTATCGGCACGTTCCTCGACAAACGCAAAGAAGCGGCTGCCGACGCGCTTGGAGCGGCTTGGGACCACGGCAAGCAACACGCAGACCACCGCAAACAGGCCAAGAATCACGAGCGTTTGGATGCCGGTACGGGCAGACAGCAGCACCGACATGGCAAGCACGGGGCCGAGCTCGCCCCAGGTGCCATACGCGAGAATCGAGTCGCCCACGCGCGTTCCGACAAGTGAACGCTCACGCATGATGGGCACGAGCGTGCCGAGCGCCGTAGAAGTGAGGGCAAGCGTCACGGCGATACCGTCGAAATGACTGACCGAGAACCACGGGGTAAAGCGCACGGCAAGCCAGGCGATACCAAACGTGACGACCCACGTCGCCAAGCCGTAGCGCCCCTCGACGCCCGTGATGCTCTTGGGGTCGATCTCAAAGCCGGCAAGCAGGAACAAAAAGGCCAGACCGAGCTCGGACACAAGCGAGACCTCGGCATCTACATGGATGACGCCGAGCATATGGGGTCCCAGCACCGCGCCGAGCACGAGCAAAAAGACCGTCTCGGGAACGGGTTTTCCAGGAATCGCCGAGGCGATAAAAGGACTCGCAAAGGCCACGAGTGCGATGATGGCGAGCGAAACGAATGCCATGTGATGCCTTTCTCTTGATTGCGCATCACTGTAGCACCCTCGCCGTCCTCAACGCGCCACGAGCTGTCGTATCATAGTGAGGTTTACAAACATGTGGCTCAAGGCGACCGCGAGGCTTGCCCCGCAAACCGACCGCTGCCGCATACCGTACCGTACGCCCAACCGATCAGGAAGGCAGGAACCAATGGTCTCTCGTATCTACGTGGAGAAGAAACCCGGGTTCGACGTCGAGGCTCAGCAGCTCAAGGGCGAGCTGACCGAAATTCTCGGCATCAAGGGCATCGAGGCCCTGAGGATCATCAACCGCTACGACGTCGAGGGCATCGACGAGGAGCTTTTCCGCTCCTGCGTGCCGACCGTCTTTAGCGAGCCCCAGGTCGATGTGACCTACGACGAGCTCCCCGCAAGCGATGGCGCCGTCTTTGCCGTCGAATTCCTGCCTGGCCAGTTTGACCAGCGCGCCGACTCCGCCAGCGAGTGCGTGCAGCTCATCAGCCAGGGCGAGCGCCCTGCCGTGCGCTCCGCCAAGGTCTATATGATCTCGGGCGCTCTGAACGAGGCCGCCATCGATGCCATCAAGCACTACGTGGTGAACCCCGTCGAGGCGCGCATCGCCTCGCTCGACCTGCCCGAGACGCTGTACATGGAGACCCCCGAGCCCCAGCCCGTCGAGGTGCTCGACGGTTTCCGCGAGCTCGACGAAGCCGGCCTTGCCGCCTTTATTTCCGAGCGCGGCCTTGCCATGGACGAGGCGGACATCGCCTTCTGCCAGCAGTACTTCCGCGATGAGGACCGCGACCCCACCATCACCGAGATCCGTGTGATCGACACCTACTGGTCCGACCACTGCCGCCACACCACCTTCGGCACCGTCCTGGACGACGTGACGATCGACGACGCCGTGGTGCAGCAGGCCTTCGACCGCTACATGGAGATGCGCCACGAACTCGGCCGCGACGCCAAGCCCGTCTGTCTCATGGACATGGGCACCATCGGCGCCAAGTACCTTAAGAAGACCGGCGTCATGACCGATGTCGACGAGTCCGAGGAGATCAACGCCTGCACCGTCAAGGTGAAGGTCGATGTCGATGGCGAGGACCAGGACTGGCTGTTCCTGTTTAAGAACGAGACCCACAACCACCCGACCGAGATCGAGCCCTTCGGCGGTGCCGCCACCTGCGTGGGCGGTGCCATCCGTGACCCGCTGTCGGGCCGCAGCTACGTGTACCAGGCCATGCGCGTCACCGGCGCCGGCGATCCCACCGTCCCCGTGTCCGAGACGCTCGAGGGCAAGCTGCCGCAGCGCAAGCTCGTAACCACCGCCGCCGCCGGCTACTCCAGCTACGGCAACCAGATCGGACTTGCCACTGGCCAGGTCAACGAGCTCTATCACCCCGGCTACGTGGCCAAGCGCATGGAGGTCGGCGCCGTCGTGGGCGCTACCCCGGCAAACCACGTTCGTCGCGAGTGCCCCGCCCCCACCGACAAGATCATCCTGCTGGGCGGCCGCACCGGCCGTGACGGCATCGGCGGTGCCACCGGCTCCTCCAAGACCCAGAACACCGAGTCCATCGAGACCTCGGGTGCCGAGGTCCAGAAGGGCAACGCCCCGGTCGAGCGCAAACTGCAGCGCCTGTTCCGCCGCGGCGATGCCTGCCGTCTGATCAAGCGCTGCAACGACTTTGGCGCCGGCGGCGTCTCGGTCGCCGTAGGCGAGCTTGCCGACGGCCTGTACGTGGACCTGGACACCGTGACCAAGAAGTACGACGGCCTGGACGGCACCGAGCTCGCTATCTCCGAGTCCCAGGAGCGCA
Source organism: Collinsella sp. (assembly GCA_048438765.1). GTDB lineage: Bacteria > Actinomycetota > Coriobacteriia > Coriobacteriales > Coriobacteriaceae > Collinsella. The sequence continues at coordinate 18,595 of DBGAPG010000077.1, read as the reverse complement.
TGGCTTGCGCCGTCGCCGACGGTGACGTCGAGGAGTTCATGGGCTACGCCGCCGAGGAAAACCTGGAGGCTACCGTTATCGCCGAGGTGACCGCCGAGCCGCGCATGCGCATGGCATGGAACGGCGTCGCCATCGTCGATCTGTCCCGCGAGTTCCTCAACTCCAACGGTGCGCCCAAGCACCAGGTCGCCCACGTCTGTGCCCGCAGCGTGTGGCAGCCCAGCTGGGCCGGCACCACGCTCGCCGAGCGCATGACCTCGCTCGTCACCGACCTCAACGTCGCTTCCAACAAGGGCCTTTCCGAGCGCTTCGACTCCACCATCGGCGCCGCGACCGTGCTCATGCCCTTTGGCGGCAAGACGCAGCTCACCCCAAGCTCGGCCATGGTCGCCAAGTTCCCCGTGGACGGCGAGACCACCACGGCGAGCGCCATGGCATGGGGCTTCAACCCCTATCTGATGGAAGCCGACCAGTTTGCTGGCGCCTACCTGTCCGTGGTCGAGTCCATCGCCAAGCTCGTGGCTGCCGGCTTTGAGCACAAGCGCGCCTACCTCTCCTTCCAGGAGTACTTCGAGCGTCTGCGCACCGAGGCCGAGCGTTGGGGCAAGCCCATGGCAGCCGTCCTGGGCGCCCTTATGGCCCAGGTCGACCTGGGTGCCGGTGCCATCGGCGGCAAGGACTCCATGAGCGGCTCGTTTGAGGACGAGGCCGGCGAGCTCAACGTTCCGCCAACTCTGATCAGCTTCGCTGTGGCCGTGGGCAAGGCTGTCCGTGCCGTCTCGCCCGAGTTCAAGGGCTTGACGCACCGCGTCGTCCGCATCGCCCCCGCCACCTACGGCGAGGACTACCGCCCCGACGCCCAGCAGCTGCTCGCCGCGTTTGACGCCGTCGAGGCGCTCACCGCCACCGGCGACGCCCTGGCCATCTCCACGCCCGGCTACGGCTGCGGCGCCGAGAGCCTCTTTAAGATGTGCGTCGGTAACCAGATCGGCATCGAGCTTGCCGAGGACGTGGACGTGGAGAGCCTCTTCACCCCGCTCTACGGCAGCTTTATCGTCGAGCTCGCCGAGGACGCCGAGCTGCCCGAGGTCGCCGACGGCGTTGTCGTCGAGCCCCTGGGCACCACCGTCGAGGGCTATGTCATCGACACCGGCTCCGAGGTCATCGAGCTCGCCGAGCTCCAGGAGGCCTGGGAGAGCGGTATCGAGGGCGTCTTCGCCTACCGCAGCGCCAGCGCGACCCCCGAGGTCGAGACCATCGACTTCCGCGCCAAGGATATCCATGTGTACGGCGGTGCCAAGATCGCCCGCCCACGCGTGATCATCCCCGTGTTCCCCGGCAACAACTGCGAGTACGACAGCGCCCGCGCCTTCCGTGCCGCCGGTGCCGAGGCCGACACCTTCGTGATCAATAACCTCACGCCCGAGGCCGTCGCCGAGAGCACCCACGAGCTTACCCGCCGCATCCGTGCAAGCCAGATCGTCATGATCCCCGGCGGCTTCTCGGGCGGTGACGAGCCCGACGGCTCCGCCAAGTTCATCACGGCGTTCTTCCGCGCTCCCGAGGTCACCGAGGCAGTCCGCGACCTGCTCAAGGCCCGCGACGGCCTGATGCTGGGCATCTGCAACGGCTTCCAGGCCCTGGTCAAGCTTGGCCTGGTGCCCTACGGTGACATCGTCGACGCCACGCCCGATGCGCCCACGCTGACGTTCAACACCATCGGTCGCCATCAGAGCCGCCTGGTGCGCACCCGCATCTCGTCCAACCTGTCCCCGTGGCTGTCGCAGTGCAGCCTCGACGACCCCTACACCGTCGCCATCAGCCACGGCGAGGGCCGTTTTGTCGCCAACGACGAGGTGCTCGCCCAGCTGATCGCCAACGGCCAGGTCGCCACGCAGTACGTGGGCGAGGACGGCAAGCCCAGCATGGATCTTTCCGTCAACCCCAACGGCTCCGTACTCGCCATCGAGGGCATCACGAGCCCCGACGGCCGCGTCCTGGGCAAGATGGGCCATGCCGAGCGTCGCGGCGACAATCTGTACCGCAACGTGCCCGAGCATGTCCCCGGCGACAAGTTCATGCCGATCTTTGAGAGTGGCGTAGCCTACTTCGCTTAATACGTTCTCATCGGGTACAATCCCCTCGGGTAACAACACCCGCCACCGGCACCCCCGGTGGCGGGTTCTTTTTTGCTTTGCGCGTATAGGAGAAGGACATCATGGAAAGCCGCAAGCCGTATCTCGCCACCCTGCCCGGACTCATCCTGGGCTGTCTTGTTTGCTGTGCACTCTGGGGATCGGCCTTTCCCTGCATCAAGATCGGCTACGCACTCTTTAGCATCCCAGCGCACGATAGCGCTTCGCAGCTGCTCTTTGCAGGTTTACGCTTTACGCTTGCCGGCGCCCTGGTTATCGTTGGGATGAGCGCGGCCCAACGCCGCCCCCTCATACCGCAAGCGCGCGACATCAAGCCCATCTTTGTCTTGTCGCTCTTCCAGACTATCGGGCAGTACTTCTTTTTCTATCTGGGCCTCTCGCGCGCCAGCGCCATGTCGAGCTCCATCATCGAGGCCAGCGCCAACTTCCTCGCAATCCTCTTTGCCGCCCTGGCATTTCACACCGAGAAGCTCAATACGGCCAAGGTGCTTGGCTGTGCGCTGGGCTTTGCCGGCGTCGCGCTCGTCAACCTTTCGGGCGCGGACGGCACCTTTGGCTTTACGCTCGACGGCGAGGGCTTTATCTTGGCTTCCACTGTTGCAGGCGCCCTATCGACCTGCCTGATCGGCATCTTCTCGCGCGAGCACGACGGCGTCTTGCTTGCCGGGTGGCAGTTTTTAGTCGGTGGCGTGGTCCTTACCGCCATCGGGTTTTTGATGGGCGGCACGCTCTCCCCCACCGCGATCATCCCCGCCATCGCGCTCATTATCTATATGGCACTCATCTCCGCTGTCGCGTACTCGCTATGGTCGCGTCTGCTTGCCGTCAACCCCGTCAGCCGCGTTTCGGTCTTTGGCTTTATGAACCCGGTCTTTGGCGTGCTGTTGAGCGCACTACTGCTCGGCGAGGGCGCTGGCACGAGCCCTGTTACCGTACTTTTTGCCCTGCTGTTGGTCTGCAGCGGCATCATCATCGTCAACAAACCCAAAAAAGCCTAGCGAGTTCACCTTTTTAGAGAGGATGTTCGCAAACTTTAGCTTAATGGAGCACACTGGTTCTCGTTGATTTCGTACCGAGTCGCGGCGGCAGACGCCCGTCTTGCCGCACCGCGCCTGGGCATTATGGCCGGTGGCCCCCACAAACGTAAAAGGGGCGCACGACCAAACACGGTCGTATGCCCCTTTTCTAGCGTATTTGTACGCCGGCTTTCTTTTTCTCGGCCTTGACGCGATAGAGCTCCGCATCGGCAGCGCGAAGTAAGTCTTGCCAGGTATCAACACTATCGCCGACCCGCGCGCAACCGATGGACATCCGCAATGCATACGGCACCTCGGCATGCGCGAGCTCGTCGTTGATTGTCGCGCACAGATGCATGATATCCTGTTCCGCCGCTGCCTTTTGGAGCACCACGAACTCATCGCCACCATAACGCGCGATAAAGCCACCAGACGCCGAGCAGACCTCTTTGAGCGCAGCGGATATTACCTGAAGAGCATGGTCACCCTCCACATGTCCATAGCGATCGTTAATCTGCTTAAAGCCGTCAGCGTCCATCATAAGCAGATATACATCTTCGGCCTGATCCACATTTGAGAAGAGCGACAGCATATAGGTCTCAAAACGGTTGCGATTGTTGAGGCCAGTCAACGGGTCGGTCGAGATGAGCTGCTCCTGGCAGATGATATAGAGCAGCAACATGCTAATCATTATGCCGACACAAAGGCCAGGCACCGAGTATACGATCTGAAAGGTACCGCCCACCAGGGCCGGAATGGCGAAAAATGCTAAGGTTCGATAGATAGCCTTCGTCTGCAGGCTCTCGACCCTGCGAGATTGCACAAACGCATGCAGGGACGTATGTATAACGTAACAGTAGCTGACAATGGGCTGGATCATATAGGCAAAGCCGCGACGATACACGCCCTGCGAATCGATATAGAACAGGGCGTGCGTCCAGTAACTGGTAAAAGCCAGCACGACCACCAGAGCCGTAGGCAACGTTACAAGCACCACCCTATAGCGCGAGGTCACAAGGTGAGAGCCCTGCATCGTCTCGGAATAGAAAAACCAAATGAGGCACGCGATGGCGAACAGCGAAAACGAAACCGCGTTGGAAATCCAGTTGGCCGTGATGCCTACAGGAGTGCTCACGCCGTCCGAGAGCGTCCAGATCATATCGAAGAAAATGTAGGCAGCAGACGTGTAGCCCAGCATGCTAAACAAAAGCTGCTGGGTGCTCGAGAACAGGGAGCGACGGCTTCGTACGGCAAGTCCGATAAGAATAATCATGCACAGCAGGAATATCTCGATCTTGAGTGCCTTTACCACTAGACGCCCTCCCTTCAATATCCAAGTGGCCAGAATCGCCCAATTCGAATCTGGGTAACAAACACCCCCTACTCCGCAGGGGTAAGGGGAATAATAGCAGAGCGACCGAACGTCACTGCAAGACAGCTCTCGTTCGGGCGCTCAAACGGCGCGAGTTGCACGCCGGAATCATTGATGGGTATCGACTGCTACTCGCCATCGATGTCGGTCGCGACAGCCTCTTCGATGGCCTCGACACCGGCAGGCGACAGGTCTTCCTTGCTCTGGCAGAACTTCTTATCGACCCAGCCGGTCAGAATCGGGGCCATGATTGCCGTGATGATGACGGCAGTGGCGATCTGCGCATACGCGGTGGGCGCAAGCTCGGCATAGCGCGGAGCGACCTCGGCGAGGGCGACCGGCGTGGTCATGGCCGTGCCGGCAATGGTGGAGCATGCCACAGCCGCCTTACCGTTGCCGCCACACAAGCGCTCGAAGGCAAAGGTAATGGGACCGACGATAAAGAGCGTGATGAGGCCCAGCAGGATACCCGAAATACCGCCGGTGATAAAGCTCGAAAGGCTCATGGACGCACCGAGCTGAAAGCCGATAACGGCGATCGCGGAATTGGCGCCGGGGACCAGCAGGTTCTTGATAAACGGGAACAAGTTGCCCAGGACCATGCCGATAACGAGCGGCAGGATGGATCCGATGATGGTGCCGACGGGGATGTTGGCGAGACCCGAAACACCAAGGATGATCATCGTGACGGCGGGGCCGGCCGTAAAGAACAGGATACCGACAGCGCCCTGCTCGGACTCATCGCCGAACTCGCCCATGATGCCCGTATAGAGCGCCATGTTGCAAAACGTAATGCCGCCGATGATGGAAACCGAGCTCAGGCCTAAAAAGTTATCGTTAAAGAAGTACGCGACGCCCAGACCCAGCGCGGCTGCCACTACAAGCTTAGGAATCAGCACGACGATGCCGGTCTTGATGGCGCCCGGCGTGGACTTAAAGCTGATGCCGGCGCCCACGAACAGCAAGATCGCGGCAACGATGGTGTTGGAGCCGCCGCGGCAGGCAGCCGTAAAGAAGCCGCCGACCTCAAAGACCTGCGGGCAGAAGGTATTGAGCAAAAGGCCGACGATCATCGGATAGATCATGATGTCGCCCGGGATACGCGGGACCTTGAATTTCTTTTGCTCGTTGGCGGTCGCTTCCTGTGCCATGAAACCCCCATTTCCGCTGACGCAGAACAAAAGCCCACGTCACGCTTTGCTACAGTAAAGTTTGACCATGGTACCAGAAGAAGCAGACCGCCTCGGTGAGAAATTCGATTCGTTAAGCTGGGACGATAACGCGTCCTGCTCCTATACGAGGCTCAAAACGATATAGAACACGATGCCCGAAACGCAGCACCACAACATCGACTTTGTCTTGATTGCCACCGCCACGACGCCGGCGGCCGCAATCCAGGGAACCAAGGCAGGCCAGAGTCCCGTGTCGAACACGCCGGGGCTCACCAAGTCGTTGGCGACCAGCGCGGCAAAGGCAGCGGGCGGGATATAGCCCAGGGCCTCGGTAATGCGGGGCGACAGGGTCCGCCCGCGCAAGGCGAACGCCGGCGCGATGCGAAAGAACGCGATAGCAGCCCACGACGACAGCCACAGAACCAAGAACTCGTTAACGGGCATCGCGGGCACCTCTTCCGTCAAATACAGCATCGCACGCCAACGCAATGGCAATGCCGGCCACGACGCTTGCCGGCACGGCAATATTCGCGAGGCCCAAGAACTTGCATACGGCGACGGACACCGCGCCCGAAACCGCCGCGACAACGTTGCCGCGCGACAGCCGCTGCGAAAAGAGCAGGCAGATAAAGAGCGAGGTGCAGACAAAGGCTGCAATGGCGGTGGGAACATCGACAACGGCGCCGACGATGGCGCCCATCGTACACGAAACGCCCCATGTTGCGATGAGGATCACGTTGAGCACAAAGGACTCGCGCGAGCCCCAATCCTCCCCTTCAACCAACTCGGCAAGCGAGATGCCATATGCCTCCTCGGTAAGTGTCGCGGCAACAGCCAGCGTCTGACGCTTCGAGGCACCCCTCAAATGCGGCGCGATCGATGCCGAGTAAAGTGCAAAACGCGAGGAGATGGCGGCAACGCTCGCGATAATCGAAGGTGCCGGTACGCCCGCCAGCCAAAGATTGCAGATCATAAACTGGCCGCTGCCCGTCACAAACGTGCTGCTCAGGGCAAAGACCATCCAGGGTTCCATTCCCGTCTGCCCCATGATCATTCCGCACGGCGCGCCTATTGCAACATAGGTAAGCATCACTGGCCAGACGGTTCTAACGATTTTGAGCACCATACGCTTCTCATCCTGACAAGGTCTCCGAACCGCATGTAGCGACACGGCAGAATCATCATCCGACAGCAACCGAGTTCACCTACAATTGCCACCGGATCGAAAGACACAACTTTTTAGGAAGTCATTATGACAGCTATCGATCGAGACCGGGCGCGCGCGGCCTTCAAAAGCTACACTGATGCCTACGACGCCACCAACCCACGCATCGCGCTCAAAATCGAACATACGTACCACGTGGCCGAGGCATGCGATGCCGTAGCGCGCGAGCAGGGCTGGTCGTCAGAAGATATTGACCTGGCATGGCTTTGCGGCCTGCTACACGATATGGGCCGCTTTGAGCAGCTGCGACGCTGGGACACCTTTAAGGACGCCGAGAGCATGAGCCATGCGGCGCTGGGCATCGAGGTCCTCTTTGGCGAGAATCCCGCCGATGCACCCGCCGTAACGAGCATCCGCGACTTTATCGATGACCCGGCAGAAGATGAGCCCATCCGAGCGAGCATTGCCTATCACAGCGATTTCCGTCTACCCGCGCAGCTCGACGTGCGCACGCGAAGCTTCTGCGATATCGTGCGCGATGGTGACAAGATCGACATTATGCGCACCATCGCCGACAGCACCGTCGACACCATCCTCAAGGTGGACGAGAAGACGTTTCTCGGCAGCCGTTTCTCGTCGCCGACACTTGCCGCCTTTGACGAGCACCGCTGCGTCGCACGCGATGAACGCAACGAGCCCGCCGACTTCTTGGTGGGGCTTATCTGCTTTATGTTTGAGCTCGTCTATCCAGCAAGCCGCGCGCTGGCGCGCGAACAGGGCGATATCCACCGCCTGCTCGACGCGCCCTTTGGCATTACGCGGCCCTTTACCGACCCCGCCACGCAGGCGACTTGGAGCCGCCTTAAGGACGAGATGCGCGACTGGCTGGCGCGCGCCTAGCGCTCAAGCTGGGCCAGCAGTTCCTCGACGACCTCGACGGCATCGCCGACAACCTTGTACTGGGCAGCACCAAAGATGGGGGCATCCGGGTCCTCGTTGATGGCGATAATGCACTCTGCCCCACCGATGCCGGCAAGATGCTGGATGGCGCCCGAAACACCGATACTCACGAGAAGCTTGGGCGAAACCGATACGCCGGTCTGGCCAATCTGATGGCGACACTCCAACCAGCCGGCCTCCACGACAGGTCGCGTGCAACCAAGCTCGGCTCCCAGAGCCTCGGCGAGCCTTCGCATCAGGGGCAGATTCTTCTTGGAGCCAATGCCGCGGCCCACCACGACCAAGCGCTCGGCATCGGCGATCGAGGCCTGCTGCCTCCACTCCTCGGCGGGAATCGAGATCTCGACACGAGCCTTAGCATCATCCGCAAGCGATATCTGGGTGATCGTGCCGGAGCGGTCGTAGTCAAAGTCGGGCGCCTTAAAGATGCCGGGACGAACCGTTGCCATCTGGGGACGATGATTGGGGCAGACGATGGTGGCCATCAGGTTGCCGCCAAACGCCGGACGCGTCTGTTGCAGCAGCCCCGTCTCCGTATCCATCGAAAGTACGGTGCAGTCAGCCGTAAGGCCCGTCTGCAAGCGCACGGCAACGCCGGGTGCCAGTTCGCGGCCAAAAGCGGTCGCACCGTATAGGATGGCCTCGGGTTTGCGTTCGGCTACCAAATCGCAGATCAAGCGGGCGTAGACCTCCGCATCGTTTTGGCGCAGGCGCTCGTCGCGACAGGCCAGGACTTCGTCGGCGCCCGCGCAAACCAGATGCTCCAGGTCGCCGAGAGAACCCTCGGGACCCATACCGATCAGTGCCACCAGACGGCAGTCGCGAGCATCGGCAAGCTCGCGGCCCTTGCCCATAAGCTCATAGGCAACGGGAGTCACCGTATCGTGCTCGTCGGTCTGCGCGAATACCCAAATGTCTCGATATGCATCAAGGTCCACCGCACCAGCGGCCTCGTCACGCTCGATCGAGATAGCGTTGACAGGGCAGGCGTCGACGCACCCACCGCATAGGATGCAGCCGTCGGTTACGCGGGCGCATCGGCTGGGTCGCTCGCCTTCCACTACGATGCCGCCCGAGGCACAGGCGCGAACGCAGCGACCGCAGCCGATACAGGCTTCGCTATCGATAATCAGTCCGCTCATCTATGCCATCCCCTCGATAATCTTGGCAAGCTTTGCCGCCTGCTCGGACGCCGTCCCCTCAACGGCCTCGCACGTTTGGTCACGGTCGGGCACAAACGAGCGCACGACCTGTGTCGGCGACCCGGCAAGACCGCAACGCGCGGGGTCGGCGTTCACGTCGGCGGCACTGACCACGCGCACGTCCGCCTCCTCCGCCGCGCGAATACCGGCAATACTCGGCATACGCAACTGGCCAATCTCCTTGGCAGTCGTCATCGCGCACGGCATCTCAAGGTACACCGTCTCCTCGCCGGCATCGCATCCGTGAACGAGCGCCAGCGAGCCACAGGTCGTAAAGCCCGCGCTCTGCACGCAGCTCACGTCGGTCACGCAGGGAATATCAAAGGCACCGGCAAGCTCGGGACCAATCTGGGCCGTATCGCCATCCACCGCCATCTTGCCGCAGATGAGCAGGTCGAAGTCCTCGTCGAGCGCCTCGATGCCGCACTTGAGGGCATAGGTGGTTGCCAGGGTATCGGCACCTGCAAAGGCGCGATCGGTCAGCAGCAGCGCATCGTCGGCGCCTCGAGCGATGCAGTCGCGCAGCAGCGACTCGGTCGCGGGGATGCCCATCGACACCACCGTCACGCGCACATCCATGCCAAAGCCGATAAAGTCGTCCTTCAGCGCCAGCGCGCATTCCAAAGCGCTCGCATCAAAGGGATTAATGACCGCCTGCTTGCCATCGCGCACGATGGTATTGGTCTTGGGGTCCATCTTGACCTCGGTGCTGCCCGGCACGGCCTTGACGCACACCACCATATGGAAATCGCTCATCTTCACGCGCCCCCTTTCTGGACGAGCTCATCCAAGAGCTTCTCCGAAAACAGGTTACCGCGACCCAGCTGCCCGGCAGGATCGAGCTGGAGCTTGAGCCGCGCCGACTCGACCATGGCCTCGTGACCGTACATCGTCTCCAAGAAGCCCGCCTTGATCTTGCCGACGCCGTGTTCTGCGGAGACGGCACCGCCCATGGCCGTGACCTCGGAAGCCCACTGGGCAAAGAGTTCTGCGCCGCGGCGATAATCCTGTGCATCGCGCGGCAGAATGTTCACATGCAGATGGTTGTTACCGATATGCCCCCAGGCGGCAGATTCAAGCCCACTTTCCGCCAGCGTGCGGCGATAGAGGGCGATAACATCGGCCAAGTGCGCGTTGGGCACCGACATGTCCGAACCCAGTTTGGTGATGGTGGGATCCATGCGGCGGCGCTCGTCGATGAGCATGTTGACGCTCTCGGGCACCGCATGGCGGAAGAATCGCTGACACTCGCGATCGACCTCGGTGCGCGCGACCCATGTCGCATCGTCACTGCCGCCCGCAAGCTCCAGTACCCACCCCAAGTGATACAGCTCCTCAGTCGCCTGGGCTTCGTCGTCGCAGTCGAGCTCCACGTAGACACAGACCTTGGCGTCTTTGTCGAGCGCAGGCAGCGAGGCAAACGCCGTCGACTGCTCGCGCTGGCGACGTAGAATATCCAGGGCGCCAGCATCGAAGTACTCGATGGCAGCCGCATGGGACAGGACGGGACGCACAGAATCGGTGAAGGACACGGCCTTGTCTTCGCTGTCGAAGAAGCAGCTCACGCCCCAAACGACCGCGGGTGCCACCTGCAGGGCAATCTCGAGTTCGGTGATGACACCGATTGTGCCACACGCACCGATAAACAGATCGATGGCATCCATATCGTCAGCAACGAAATAGCCCGAAGCATTTTTTGTCTTGGGCATGGTATAGCCGGGAAGATCGAGCTCGAGTGTACGGCCCGCTGCCGTCACGAGCGACAGGTGGCGGCCCTGGGCAAAAGCCTCGCCGCGCCGAAGCTCAAGCAAATCGCCATCAGCCAGCACGACGTGGAGTCCCGTGATATGTGGGCGCATGGGGCCGTAGGCGTAGCTGCGGGCACCGGAGGCGTTACATGCCGCCATGCCGCCCAGACAGGCAGACGCCTCGGTGGGATCGGTGGGAAAAAACTGCTCGGGAGCCTCTTGGAACTCCTCGTAGGCCTCAAGCGATGCCTGGTCCCAACCAGCGGTCGGCAGCACCTTCTTGCTCAGCTGCTTGCGCAGCTCCGAGAGCACAACGCCCGGCTCCACGCGCAGCAGAAATTGGCCTTGTTCATCGCGGCGAAGGCCCAAATAGCGATTCATACGGGAAGTATTGAGGATATGCCCGCCGTGGGGCACGGCGCCGGCGGCAAGGCCGGTTCGGGCGCCCTGAACCGTTACCGGAACACGCTCGGCATGGAGCTTTTCCAAAATGGCACGGACCTCGTTTTCCGTTGTCGGAAACGAGATGCTCGAGGCCTCGCCCGATGCGCGAGATTCATCGCGGCCATACTCTTCGAACTCGTCGGTGAAGGGTTTGATGGTTGCAGACACGCGAACTCCCCCTTTAGCTAACTACAGTGTTTGCAGGGAGATGTTACCGCATCGTTTCGTCGACGTGTTCGAGACCGTCTCCATAATTGGCGTTTTTTACGTTCGTGCAATTCGGCGAGCGGCTTGATTTCCTCGGCAGACGATGCTTTTGACACATATGGCCCCGCCGTCGCCGACCGCGCGATTGTCGCTCGAAAAAAGTTGGAGTATTTTTTGCCGCCTTTTACCTGCGGAGACGCCAATCCGTCAAGCATTTGGTCAGAAATTGGTCAAGTAGCGGCTGATAAGGTCGGCGTCGACAGCCAAAACCGATAGAAGTTTTGGCCCAGAAGCAGGGAGGTTCCCATGGCATATTACTGGCCCCAGTACGGCATCGCCATCGAAGTCGACGACGATCCCCATCTCCTGCCTTTCGACGAAGAGGCATTCCCCGATACGACGGTCTACCACGTTACCACCGATGTGATCTGCGACCCCGAGTCGTTCTCGGCGCTCGCCCACCACATCGCGCATATCCACGACATCGAGCTCCCTCCCGACTTCGACGAGCTCGTCTACTCGCGCCGTCTGATGCTTCACATGCTCTTTGGAGCGGACCCGTCCACCTTTGCGCGCATCTATACCGCCAAGGATGCCGCATGAGCGCGAAGAAGCCACCCCACTTTGCAGGCCTGGGTCGTCGCAAGAAGCTCATCGTTGCCTGCTTGGCCATCGTCTGTGCCCTTGTCGCCGTAGGACTATACGTTTGGCAGTCGCAGCCCGTACCCGAGGCGGGCGCTTCGGTTACGACGGCCGAGGGCAAAACGCGCCAGGAAATCCAAGATGAGCTCGACGCCATCGTCCGCGACAACATGATGACGATTTCGGTCGCGCCGGTCGCTCAGCTGCAGGAGGACGGCAAACTGCGCGTCAACGTGCAAAACGTCCAAGACAATAAATTTCCCCAGCGATTCCGCGTCATCCAAAACGACGAGACCATGTACGAATCCGGTGTGGTCGAGACCGGCAAGACAATCGAGACGTGCCCCGCCGGCGACATCAAAGAAGGCGAGGCGTACATCGAGATCCAGGCACTCGATGCAAAGACCCTCGACAGCCACGGCAATCCGACACGTGTCAAGGTACGGGTTGAGCAAACCGAGAACTAGCCTTCCGGCCGACACGGCACCGCATGCAATTCACCAGCATTCGTCCAATCATCGCGGGGACGGCCCGCGGCGAATAGAAAGGAACGACCATGGACATCACCAGGAACATGAACGGAGTCAGAGCGCTCGTCGTGGGCACAGGGCTCGCGCTCGCGCTCGCAATGGGCGCCGCCCCGACGCCAGCTATGGCAGCCGGGCGCGTTGGAACCACGAAGGTAATGGTCAGGACCGAGATCGACAACGTTGAGTTCAAAGTTCCGACGGTTATTCCCTTCGTCGCCAAGGCCGACGGCACGCTTCAGGGCCCCTCAGAAGACGCGACCACCATCGACAATCATTCGGCCTACGGCATCCATGTCACCAACATGAAGATCGACGCCATGAACACCTGGACCATTGCCGCCGACGCCAAGGCCGGAACCGCGCAGAACTCCATCGACTTTAAGGTCGGCCCCGACGGCGCGCTCCAGAACGCCAGCGCCGCCGCGCAAGGGACGGGCCTCGATCTTTCCAAGAATGCAGCCTTCGACATGGGCTACCAGGGCATTGCCGGCGGCACGGACAAAATCAAGCTCAAGACAAGCGGAAACGTCGCCCGCGTCACGCGCGACATCTTCCGCGTAACCGGCGAAGGCGATCAGGTTGCGACGATCACCTGGACGGTCGAGCCCGGTGCGCACACGGCATAAGGCCGTCGCCCTGGCCGCCGCCGTCAGCATCCTAGCGTTTGGGCCAGCCATGGCCTTTGCCCAGCAAGAACAGGCGCAGGCCGCCACGCAAGTGACGGTCGACCTCTCGGAGCTCGACCGCGGCGACCGCGAGGAACCGTTGGCGCAGACAGGCGACAGACGATGGCTCTTGGCAGCAGGCGCCACAGCAGCAGGCGCGGGAACCGCCGGCCTCGGTCTGCACATCAAACACAGCCAGAAACAAAACATGAACAGGCCGCACTAAATTAGCTAAGGAGACCCCATGGCATCGAAGAACCTTTTGCCCGTCGTCGCACTCTGCGGCGCGCTCGCAACCGGAACGCCTGTCGCCGCTTGGGCGACTCCTGTCATGGCAGACTCCTTACCAGCGGCCCTAAGCTCCGCACCAAATCCGTCGAGCGCCATTGCGTGCAAGCGTTTTTCGATCGCACAGGCCGCAATCTCAACCTCGGGATGCCTTCGTCGTAATACGGACGGCTCGATAGTCGTGGATATCAATCGTTCGAACAAGGCAAACGGCTCCCAGGCGGGGTGCGCCGTCTGCACGTGGCGCTCGGTTGTGCTCGATGCAGATGGCGATCCATGCAATTTAGAGCTGCGCATCGACATCGCTTCGGTCGATGACTCGGCGAACGGAGCGAAGGTCGCCTTCGACGGTACGTTTTTCGAGAAAGGAGGCGGTATATGTCTGGGCTGCGCCGCCGCGAATGCAGACGATGCGCAGCCCACCCTCTCATTCACGGCATCGTTGCGACTGACCAAAGCCGGCACCGATGCCATCGCGGCGGGAGAAGCGTCCCTGCTGTTCTACGCCGTCAGCGCCAAAGACACAAACGCTCATTTCGAGAAGCCAGCCGGATCACTCAGTCTTACACGAGGGATAGAGGCAGGCCCTATTGAAATCGATGCCCACGCGCAAAGCAGGCAACGCATTCTTGCCGACCCGGCGCTTCTCGAAATGGAGTGGAACGGATCCGGAGCCATCGGAATTCTCCCCTCCGCGCTTGACGCCAAGACGCTCCCCTCAAACGACGAACCCATCAACGCAACCATACAAGAAGAGAGCGCGGATAAAGAAGCAGGTGCGGGCGACACGCCGTCGCCGACAAACAGCGCCCCAGCTTCTTTCGAAGCACCGAATGAGCCCGTTACCGATCCAAACGATCCCGAGCTCGCGGACAGTCTGGGGCTTGCTGATCCTCAAGAGATCGATGAAGGTAACTGTTGCGTGCTTGCCGCACTCGACCACACAGAGGTCATCGACGCTGCGAACATCGAAGTTGCCGCCGCCAATCAGCCCGTCCGCAAGTCGGCTATCATCGCATTTCCCGAATCCATCGAAGTCGTCTTTTTGCCATCGGGCGAGGTCGTGGCCCCAACACTGCTCACCTTGTTGGGCGCCAAGAATACTCGAAACGAAATTAAAAAGGTCACGGTTGTCGACCCTGCAACCACCGCCAAGCTGCGTCTATACGCCGTTGCTCCAGACGGAGGCAAGACCTTGGAATTCGATGGTGACACACTCCTAGCCTGGCGACGTCTGGACATTATGCAAGACGTCTCGTATCAGATCGAACTCGAAGGGTTTGATCGTGCCCGCGATGCCAATATCATCGCCGCGGCTATTGAATCCCCGCAGCGGCTTATGACACTGCGCTTTGAATACTATCCCTATGTCCCGACAACCACCTGAGGCTTAAATGCTGCACATCATTCCTAACACCACTTATATAACGTATTAGATGAGTCGCGATGTGCCTCGCATTTCGTTCTGCTACGATTGCCACGTTGGCATCAATACAGGAGGGCTCATGCCGGGCTTGGGAACAATCATCAACGTTGTGCTTTTAGTTGCGGGCGGTCTTTTGGGATTAGCGGGCGGCCGCTTCATCACACCGCGCATCCAAGACACGCTCATGAAAGCATCGGGGCTGTGCGTCCTGTTTATCGGCCTTGGCGGCACCATGCAAAAGATGCTCCTTATCGATGGGAAGGCGCTAGCGACCACCGGCACCACCATGCTCATCGTCTCATTTGCGCTCGGTTCGCTCATCGGCGAGGCCGTCAACTTGGAAGCCGCCATCGAGAACCTTGGCGAATGGCTCAAGCGCAAGACCGGCAGTGAGGGCGATAACGAGTTCACCAACGCTTTTGTCTCGACTTCACTCACCGTGTGTATCGGCGCCATGGCAATTGTGGGATCGATCCAGGACGGCCTGCTCGGCGACTGGTCAACGCTTGCCCTCAAGGGCGCACTGGACTGCATCATCGTCTGCACCATGACGGCGTCGCTCGGACGCGGCTGCATCTTCTCGGCCCTGCCCGCAGCCGTGTTCCAGGGGACGATCACGTTGTTTGCCGGCGCGCTCTCCCCCATCATGACCACGGCAGCCCTCGACAGCCTTTCGCTCGTAGGCTCCATGCTCATCTTCTGCGTCGGCGTCAACCTCATCCGTCCTCAGACCTTCCGCACGGCCAACATGCTCCCCTCCGTCGTCGTGGCGGTCATCTACGCCCTCTTGTTCTAAATCTATCTACATAGCGGTATCTCGAACACCTGTTTGATGCTGTGCTATGATATGAGGTCACCGTAGCTGCGTTCGAGAGGAGAAGCGGTGGCCGACCAGGACGTCAAGATGCTCATCGAGCGCATTATGGCCGAGGCCCGGACCCATCAGTCCGCCCGCTTCTCAAACGAAATCTATGCTGACGAGCCGATTCTCAAGACCGGTCGTCAGATGCAGAACTTCCTCCCCGACCAGTACCGCAAGATGCGCGAGATATCACGCTGGCAAGAGGATCCCAAAGGCGGCGCGGGACGTTGGCTATCGGAGGCGGAGCTCTTTTACCGCCAAGGCCTGCTGATGGCCGACTTCGAGGACGATTGCCCCTACAACGGCACCTTTAAGTCGTACTTTCCCACCTACAATGCCATGAGCGATCGACAGTTGCGCGGCTACTTTACCTGGCGTGCCCAAGTGCGCCGCGGAACCGTCGAGGAAACGTCTACATCCTTTGCCTTTCTGTATCTCTATGAGCTGATTTGCGGCATTGGCGTAGATGATCCGCTCGAAGGTTTTAACAAGATCAAGGCCTTTTGGGATGCCTACCGCGCCTTTGAGCCCGGCATCGACCGGTTTGCGCGCGTGTGGCTTCAGGATTACGCCGTGTTCCACGCGCTCGACCCCAAGCTGCTTCGTGACTCTAAAACCGTCATGTTCGATAATGCCCTTATCGAGCTGCGGCACGCGGCACGAGACCTTGTGCCAGCGCCGGCACCGTCCGGCCAGATCCCTAAGCGTCGCAAAACCTCCGAGCCCACGCTCCCCCTTCCGCCCGATGAGGTGCGCGAGGAGCGACTCATGGCCGCCATCAACGCCCTCTCCACGTACAACCTAAGTAACTCGCGGCTCGACCGCAGCCACCACCGCGATCTGCGCCACGTGGCGTGCGCCGTGTATGTCCGTATGGCGCGCTACTATGACACGCACCGAAAGACCGGCATCGTGGCGAGCTTATTTGGGGAGGAGACGGCCATGCCCTACACCATGTTTGCCTCGGCCGTATTCTTTGCGCCCGAGCGCCACGAGGACTGTGAATACCGCCTGGATCCTATCCATATCTACCGTTGCCAAAACGGCTTTTGGGAATGCATGCGTATCCACGGTAGTAGGCAAAAGAGCAGCAAACTCGGCGAAATGATGCGCGCCTGCGACCAACGCCTGCGCCTGGCGCTGGACCCCGCCCATCCCCTTAAGGAAGAAAAGGTCCCCAAATATCTGGCCAAGATTATCGATGACGAGATTGTGGCATGGCTTTCGTGGGACGCCGCACACCAGCCCGTCAAGATCGATATCGATCTGAGTCAGCTGGGGCACATTCGAAGCGCCGCCGCGCAAACGCGTGAAGCACTTTTGATCGATGAAGAGCGCGAGGACGGCGCACCTGTGGAAGCCGAGGCAGCGGACTCAGGGCAACCGGAAGCCGAGCCCGTAGCCGACGCGATTGTCGAGGCGGTCGCGGCACCCATTCGGCAGGACGAGACCGACGAGCCAACCATATCCACAGAACAGTTTGGTGTCGTGGCACCGCTTCTCGCGCCGACGCCCGCGTTCGCAGCTGTTGCGCCCGCTGACGCCACGAACGAACTCACGCCTGCCGCAGACGCCTATCTCCGCGCGCTGCTCGAGCACAACGCAGTACAGGCGGAATCGGCGGTAGTGCAATCGGGGCAGAGCGAGGACATGCTCGTCGATACCATCAACGAAGCGCTCTTTGACCTGGTGGGCGACACCGTTATCGAATTCGGCGCGGCAGGACCGCAAATTATCGAGGATTACGAAGCAGACGTGAGAGGATACCTAGACCATGAGTGATACCGCATCCGCAGCGCCCCGCGTACCCAAACGCGTCGCCGCCGTTATCCTAAACTCGCTCAAGGGCGGCGTGGTCCCGCGCATCGGCCTTCCCTACATCACCGTAGGGCGCGAGGTCGAGATCCGCGCCCTGCTCACCGATCTGAGTCTCATCGCCGACGGTGGCGCGAGCTTCCGCTTTCTGGTCGGTCGTTACGGCGCCGGCAAGAGCTTTTTGCTCCAGACCATCCGCACGCACGCCATGGGCGAGGGATTCGTCGTCGCTGATGCCGACCTGTCGCCCGAGCGCCGCCTGCAAGGCGGTCAGGGGCAGGGCCTTGCCACCTACCGCGAGCTCATCCGCAACATATCGACCAAGACGCGCCCCGAGGGCGGTGCGCTCAACCTTATTCTGGATCGCTGGGTCGCCTCGTGTGCCGACGTCGACGAGTCAGTCGTCAATACCCAACTGGCCCCGCTCGAGGAGATGGTCCACGGCTTTGACTTCACCCGCATGCTCCGCCGCTATCGCACGGCCGTATCCGAGGGCGACGAAGAGGCCATGAGCCGCGTGACCAAATGGATCCGCGGCGAATACCGCACCAAGAGCGAGGCTCGCGCCGAACTGGGCTCCTCGACCATCATCAGCGATGACGACTGGTACGACTACGTCAAACTCATCGCACGCTTTTTGGTCTGCAGCGGCTACAAGGGCATGCTGGTGCTCATCGACGAACTCGTAAACCTGTACAAGATTCCCAACGCCATCACGCGCCAGTACAACTACGAGAAGATCCTGACTATGTACAACGACACGCTCCAGGGCAAGGCGCAGTACTTGGGCATGATCATGGGCGGCACGCCGACCTCCATCGAGGACCGCCGTCGCGGCGTATTCTCCTACGAGGCTCTGCGCAGCCGACTCGCTCAGGGCCGCTTTGCGCGCGAGGACCTTAAGGACATGCTCGCACCCATCATC
>DBGAPG010000076.1:0-7410 GCA_048438765.1 Collinsella sp. | reverse complement strand
CCCGGGGACCTACCGGATATTGCCATGACGTACGTTGGCTGAAATAATAAAGCAATGCCCGCCGTCCTTGACGGAGCGGCGGGCACGTTTGCTTAGTTGTCGCTGGGACTACTTAGCCTTGCTGCGACGATGGAAGAAAGCGCCGATCGCGGCGATGATGGCGCCAAGACCACCGACGGCCGCGACGGTCGCCGCCGTCTGGTCGCCGGTATTGGGGATCGCCGAACCGCTCTTCTTGCTGCCCTGGGCCTTGTCGCCTGCGGGCTTGCCCGCCTGGTTGCCGCCGTTTGAGCCATTGCCGGAACCCTGGTTGCCGGAATCGGCATCCTTGAGGCTCTCAATGGCCAGCTTGAGCTGGTCATAGGCCGCCTGGAGCTGGATGTCGGAAGCATTCTCATCACCCAAGACGTCCTCGGCGTAGGTAATGGCATCCGTCAGGGCCTTGACAGACTCGTCCGTCTTGCCCCTGGTGTCAGTCTCCTTCGCCTGCTTGACCAAGGCCTCGAGCTGCTTCTTGGTCGGGTTCTCGACCGGGGTCACCGGAGTCTTCTCAAGCGCGTCGCGAGCACTCTCGAGTGCCTTGAGTGCCTGGTCGACCTCGTCCTGCGTGGCGTTCTCGTCGTTCAGGATGGCGCGGGCGCTCGCCAAGGCGTTCTGGAACGCGGTCCAGGAAGCCTCGGTGTAGTCGCTGGCCTTAAGGTCGCCGGCTGCAACCTCGGCATCAACCTTTTCAATCGCGGCAGTGAGGTCGTCCTTCGCCACCGGATTGGGAACGGCCGTACCGTAGAACTTGAGCTCCGCCATGCTGCAGTAGGCGTCAACGCTGCCACCGCCGGCGTGGAGCACCTTGACGGTCACGTAGCGACCGCGCGCGGCACCAAAGCTCATCTGCTTCCAGTCGCCACGGTCGGTGAGCACGCGGCCGTCGTTGTCGAAGGTAAACGTACCCATCGACGTGGCGGTGCCCATCTCATAACCGTCGGCGGTGTCGGAAACCAGCACCTCGGCCTCAAAGATATCGCCGTTCGTGCCGCCGTCCTGGCGCGGCAGGAACGTGACGTCGGTGAGATCGTAGTCGCGGCCCAGGTCGACGGTCAGGTACTGGGGCATACCGGCCTTATAGGCCCAGTCGCTGTGCCAGAGCGTCTGCTCATCGCCGTCAAGAGCGTTGACGGCGTTGCTGCCCTCATAGTCGGCCTCGCTCGAGAAGCCGGTCACCTTGACGTTCTCGCGGTTCTCGGGCGTGTTGATGAGGCTCTTCTCATCGACGGGGCGCATCTTGAGGCCGTCGATTGCCTTCTCGATCTTGGCCGTGGCGTCTGCGACATCCTTCTTGCTATAGCTGCCCTGGCCGCCATCGAGGAGCTTCTGAGCCGCCTCGACCGCAGCGGTGAGGGCTGCATAGGAATCCTTGGTGTAGACGGACTCGCTGTAGCCCGCGGCCTTGGAAAGCGCTGCCATGAGCGCAGAGGTGTCGACACCAGCCTTGACCTCGGCCTCATAGGATGCGGTCTTGGAGGGATCGAGCACCGACGCCACCGTGATCGTTGCCTTGCCGGCCTTGTTGGCGCGCAGGTAGTAGCTCACGCTATCGCCGGCCTGGACAGCGGAGACGCTCACCACAGAAGGATCGGAGCTCTCGACCGTCACATAGGGGTAGCCGGCGCTCTCGGGCGTGGCCTTGGCGTCGACGAGCGTCACATCGCCCTCAAAGAACTCGGTCTGGTTCTTGCCCAGTTCGACACCCTCGATGGCCTCGACACCCTGTGTGTAGTTGAAGTTGATCTCGCGCAGCGTGAGCATCTGGTCACCCGATGCCTCAAGCGGCGTGATCTCGACCTTGGTCGCCTTCTTGCCCTTGTTCTCGGCAGAGAGGCCAAAGGCGTAGCGAGCCTGATAGGAATCAAAGCTTCCGCCCGAGAACTCCTGGGTCGAGCCGTCCTCGAACGTCACGACGGACTTAATCTTCTGCACGGTGCCGTTGCCACCGTTGCGGTTAACGACCTCGACGCTATCGAGTTTCGACGGCGTCTTGAAGGCGAACGTCATCGTGGCGGGCAGCTTGACGTAGGTCGGCATCTTGCCGTCGATCCAGTTGGGCCCATAGTTCCACAGGAACTCGAAGTCGTTGCCGCCCTCATTGTTGTCGAACAGTCCGTCATAGCTCTTCTGCTGGATGAGCTTCTCGACGTTGGTGCCGTCGTCGGTGGGGAGCTCGTCGTTGGTCATCGTGATGTCAAAGGCGTCGCGGCCGTACTCGGACTTGGTGGGCTGCGGGACACCGGGCATCGTCACGGTGCCATCACTCACGAACTCGAGCGCGTCGCACGCCGGGCCGACGAGCCAAGACGTCGAGGGCAGCTCGACCTTGCCGGCCGTCTTAGCCTTGAGTTTAAAGCTCGCGACCACACCAGTACTGTTGAAGAGCTTGGCGTCGCCGCGGTTGGCGAAGGCCAGGTTGATGGTCTGGTGGCCATCCGTGAACTGCACTTTCTCGCGCGAGAGGTTCTCCATGCCCGCCGTCGACGCATCCTGCGCGATGCTCTCGGAGACATACTCGAACTGGTCGCTGTTGAAGTTGACGAGCGTACCGAGCGCGTTGATGTTCTCGGCGTCGGTGGCGTAGACGTCGACCGTGATCTCGTCGCCGGCCTCGACCTCCATCTTGCTCGGGATCACCGCGAGGGTGCCAGCAGCCTTGCCCTTTTGCTTGGTGCCGCCGTCGAGCGCCGCCATGGTGAAGGAGTAGTCGTACACGTCGTAGACGCCGTTGCCGTTGAGGTCGGCGAAGTGGGCGCGGATCTGGGAGTCGAACGTCGAGGTGTCGGGCTCGCGGTTCTCAAGACCCAGGTAATTCTTCATGTTGGAGTAGTCGCCGTCGGAGACCGTGGCCTTGTTGAGGTTGGAGCCCACAGCGAAGCCGTCCGTGCCGTCGGTCTTGTAGATGGCGATCTCGGAGGCGGAGAAGAAGTTGCCCACGGACGCGAGCGGCGTCATACGCACGTAGCGCGCGGCCACGGCGCCGTCGAACGCCACCGTCTTGCAAGCGGCGGAGCGCTCCCAGTCGACCTCCTGCGTCGTCCAATGCACGCCGTCGAGGCTCGTCTCGATGCGCATCTTGGTCACAGTGCCGTTACCGGCATCATCGCGCGGATAGTACTCGAGCTTGTCGAGCTTGTAAGCGCGACCGTAGTCAACGGTAAGCGCCTTGCCCAGATCGTTGCCACCGGAGTGGAAACCGCCGTCGCCCGACTGGAACTCATGGTCGAAGGCGAGTTCGGCCTTATGGCTACCGTAGAGCGAGCCCTCCCAAGTGATTTCCTCGGCCTCAGGCACGTTCCGCCACGGGTCGAGCGCAGAGTTCGCCTCAAGCACGTCGCTCCATGCGGAGTAGCCATCGGCGTTGCGCGAACGAATCTGGTAGGTATGCTTGCTGTTGTAGGCAAGATCGGTATGCGTGAATTCTGCCGCATCGCCCACGGCGAACACAGTGCCGTCTACCTTAAGGTCGTAGGAGGTAGCACCATCGACCTTCCCCCAGGTGAGCTTAATGCTCGTGGGGGTCGTGGCGTCCTCGGGGGCAGCAAGGTTCGCGGGTGCGGAGAGGTTCTCGTTGAAGCGGTCGGCCGCGAGCGTGGCATCGGCGTTCACGAAATCGCCCAGTTCGAGCGTCTGCGCTGCCGTGGCGACATCGGTCTTCGCGAACTTGACGTAGACCTTGGGATTCGTGGTGATCTTGGTGTTGTTGAAGCTCTCGCCCTGCTCGGCCTCGGTGCTGCCTGCGTCGCTACCGTAGTGGTTGAGGTTGGGGGTCTCGTTGTAGAAGTAGACCGCCTGGCCGGCCTCGGGGGTCGCGGCGTCAAAGGCCTCCTGCGAGTCGACCTCAACCACGTTGAGCGCGGATCCGCCGTTCTTGGCGGAGACGCTCGTGGGCTTGGCGGAGACGTTGGCCACAAAGGTCGTGGTGCGGTTGGAGTCGTAGCCGCTGTAGCCGCCCTGCGATGCCTCGGCGGTAAAGGTCGCCGTGCCGCCCACCACGCTCGAATTATAGACGGTGCTCACATGCTCACCGTAGGAAATATTGTCGATTGTGCCGTAGGAATCGTCCTCGGTCGTGTTGTTCTCGATGGAGGAGCCGTCATCCTCGTACTGCGTAAAGCTGCCCTCACCCTCGGTGGCGAAGAACTCGACGATACGCTGGCTGCGATTGGTGCCCTTGGTGTTGGTCTCGGTCACAGCCTCGGGGTTGTTGTTCTCGGCGTACATCGGCACGATGGCGTTGGCCTTAACAAAGAGTGGCAGCTTCCAAAGCGGAGCCTCGTAGTTGTTGAGGACCTGACCGCCGCGGTACTGCTTGCCCGAGAAGTAGTCAATCCAGATGATGGGATTCTCGTCGGTACCGTAGTTGGGCAGGTAGATACCGTTGCGGACATCGTTGCCGTTCTCATCTGCCTGGGTATCCTGATACACCGGTGCCACCAGGAAGTTCTCACCGAACATGTACTGGTACTGCGTCGAGGTGCTTGCGGCGTACTCGGAGTTGTCGGAAAGCAGCATGGCGCGGATCATGGGAAGGCCGGTATCGCCGTTGCCCGTGTCGATGTTGGCCGCCGAGGCCGCGCTCGTGTAGATATAGGGCATGAGTTGTGCTTTGAGCTTGAGATAGAAGCGCGAGATGCCCGTGTATGGATCGCCGTGCGTCATGGGCGACTTGCGGTAGGTGCCCCAACCGTCCATGTCAAGCATAGAGGGCGTGAATGTCTTCCACTGGTAGTCGCGAGCGGAGATGATGGGATCGCCACCAAAGATGCCGTCCATATCGGAGCCGATGTTGGGGTTGCCCGAGAGGCTCTGGCCGATATACGTGGGGATATGGAAACGAATGTACTCCCAGTTACCGCCGTACTGGTCGCCGGTCCAGATGCCGCCAAAGCGCTGCGTGCCGGCCCAGCCGTCAAGCGTGATGATGTTGGGGCGCTTGTTGGCGCCGGTGGTCACGGTGTCATAGGCCGTCTTGATGCCGTTGAGGCCAAAGGAGTAGCCGGAGCCGACCCAAGCGACGTCGGTCTTGAGCGTGGTGATGCCACCAGTCTTAACCTCAGAATCGAAATCGCGCAGCAGATGCCACGGGGTCTCGGAGTTGCTATCGGGCTCGAGGTTCGACTGGGTCCAGAGACCGGTGCTCACGCCCTTGGAGTTGGCATACTCGGTGAACTTCTTAAGATTGTCGACGTTGGCGCGCACGGCGTTGAGGCGCTCGGCAGAACTCGTTCCGTCGGAGTTGACGCCGCCGGTCTTGTAGTAACCGTTCTGGCCGTAGCCAGCACCGTAACCGTCGTTCGGCAGGAACCAGCCGAGCGGCATGTCGTTGTCCTCGTAGTCATCGATAACCTGCCGGGCGGAGAACTGGCGGTCGAAATCGGTCGCCTTCATGTTCTCGGTATCAACCGTAGGGCCCTCACCGTTGAGCGTCTCGGCCGCAAGCGTGCCGTCGAGCTTGTAGCCCGTCGACATGCCGGACTCGTATTTAACGTCGCCCTTCTCACTCGAGGACTTGCTGCCCTTGGTCTCCCACTTCTTTTGACCCGAGGTCGTTGACCAGCCATCACGGTTATAGGCATTAAGATGACCCAGGTAGAAACCGTACTCGGGCAGCAGCACCGGATTGCCGGTCACCTTGTAGTAGTCCTGCAGCATCTCGGTTGCCACGTTCGAGGCGCCCTCGTTGGTCGCCACGAAGTAATAGGCATCAAACTCATTCTCGCTGTGCAAAGTCGTGACCGTCGATGAGTCCGTGGAACCGAAGTCGTAGGAACCCTCTGCAAACGTGTTTCGGAGCACGCCGTAGCCGTCGCTCGTCCAATAGAACGGGTTGGGCGAGGCAACGCCGCCATCGGTCCAGTTGTTAGTGTTGGAGATGGCGATGGTCTGGTTGGTGTGCAGGAAGCGGCCGTTCTGGGTGCCGCCGCCAAAGAAGTTCTCGGACTTCTCCTTGGCGAGCGTCTGGACGGTACCCTTCTTATCAAGGTCGAGGGGCGCAGACTCAGAAACCACGCCACGGTCGCCTGACTTGATACTCATCTTGCCAGTCGCCTTGTCCAGGATCACGGTCGCCTTTCCGCCGGTGATCTCGATAGTGTCGCCCTTGTCGGCAACCGTCGCACTCGGCTTGCTGTAGGTGTCCGAGGTATCGGGCTGAGCCTGGATCTTAGCCGTGTGGGACTTACTGCGCGGCGTGGCGTACTCGGAAAACTCACCCTTGGGGTCGACGTTATAACGGAAAATACCGTCCTCGAGGAACGTAATACGGCCCTTGATGCCGTCAGCGAAATCGATGTCGACGACGTTCGAGGCAGACTGAGACACGGTCGCTGAGTCGACACCCTTGAGTGGCGTGGCAATCGCCTGCTGGGGATTGGCAAACACAAGCGTCGCTGCAGTGGCAACGAGGACCGCGCTTCCCTTCACCCACCGTTTCGTAAAAATGGAATTCCTACACACCTGGACTCCTTCCCTCCGACATGCGGAAGTGTCGCGGACGCACGCCCTGCAGCATGGCGCACGCATCAAACGGGAGGGGTGTTCGGTACATTCCGTGCAGTGGGCCCACCCGTTACCAAGTGGTCAACTGGTAGTAACCAGATATCCACCTATTAGGTTATATCTGCATACAGGAGCAGTTGCGCAACCAAGTTCGGAATTCTCCCAGTGGTATTAAAATGAGCGTCAATGGCAAAGTGGGCTTAATAAGCCACACCAATTGGTTCTTCTCCCAAATATCAATTAAGCAAAAATGTACTGTTTATCTGGTATTACACAGACCATACCTTTCCCTCGGGAACTGGACTTCGCGAAGTTTCCCGAAGAAAAGGCTCAGCCGCCACCCTGCGACCTACCGGGGATTGCTATGACATACGTTGGCTGATTTGGTTTGAATAGAAAGGTTGACAGAGGGTGGTGGGCAGTTAGTTCAGATTTGTATTTTTTTGGCAGTGGCTTTTGCTTAATCATCTCGGTTTTTGAGTCACTGGGACCCAGCGATAAGCCTTTTCCGCCCTTGAGTAAGCATATCTGCCTCATTAGGAAAGCGAAAACAGTTCAATTGAGCCTAAATTAACCGACTTCTGCTCTTTGAGAAATACAAATCTGAACTAACTGTCCAAAGACATATCTCTCCCTTGGTAAAAGGCCTTCATATGATTGCAAGTCACCTGAAGGCCCCATACAAAATGTGGGCTCTGTCGTCCGAATGAACGACAGAGCCCACACTCATTTTCTGTTCAGCCCCAATCATCGCACAAAGCCCCTTCGGCAGCACACGGTGCAATTGAGTCACCGTAGGCCGGGGCGGGAGGGGCCGAGTTTCCTCCTGAACGACTCTGCTTGCAGCCGGAGCGAAAGGGGGAAATC
>DBGAPG010000075.1:0-5020 GCA_048438765.1 Collinsella sp. | reverse complement strand
GCCGCAGACCGTCTCGCGCGACGCGCTTGCCGGCATGGGCGGAGCCGCCGCGACCGGTGCCGCCGTGGGCCTAGGCGCCGCAGCCGGCATCGCCTCCAACATGGCGAGCACTCGCGCCCCGCAGCGCCCGCTCGCCCAGCTCGTCGACGTCGTGAGCGGCGAGAGCCATAGCATCACCTCCGCACAGGTGACCATCGGTCGCGAGCGCTCAGTTTCCGACATTGCCCTGCGCGACCCCAACGTGTCGCGCCGCCACGCCCAGCTCACCTTTACGGGCTCGGATTGGTCGATCGAGGACCTCAATTCCACCAACGGCACGCTCGTCAACAACCGCCGCATTACGCGCTGCCCGCTGCGCAACGGCGATCTGCTGACGTTTGGCCTGAGTACCTTTGAATTTAGGGGATAGTCGCTTATGAACATCGATATCGTCCTTTTTGCAGGCCGCATCGTCTTGGTCGCCCTGCTCTATATCTTCCTGTTCGCCGTCATGAAGACCGGCGTGGGACTTGTGCGCGGGCAGCGCCGCGACTCGGCTATCTGGACGATTGATGTGGACAAGGGTCCGCGCGGTATCCGCGGCATCCACGTAGACATGCTCGGCCCCGTCATCGTCGGCCGCTCGCCGTCTTCGGACATCTGCATCAACGAGCCGTTTGTCTCGGCCTCGCATGCGCGCTTTTCGCTGCAGGGCCCGGCGCTCATCATCGAGGACCTCAACTCGCTTAACGGCACGCTCGTCAACGGCCGCCAGCTCGTGGAGCCCGCGACGCTGCGTGAGGGCGACGAAGTCCAGATTGGCGACGTGGTCATGAAGGTGAACCGTCGATGATCGACGAGGAGAACAAGTCCGCAACCATGCCCGAGACGCCGACTGCCCCCGCAGCTGCGCCGGCTCATGCCGCTCCGGCGCGCCCTGCGACCGTGGAGCCCGAGGACACCGTGTTCTCCCTGCCTCTTTCGCATGTAACGCATGATATTTCGGATCTCGCCGATAACGAGGACGAAGAGGATGCCGTAGCGGCGCCCATCGGCGCACATGCTGCGGAACAGCCCACAGCGCCCGAAGCAACCCCGGCGCCGGCTCACTTTGCAGAGCCCGTCGCCGCGGCAATCAACGAGAGCGCTGCGGTGTTTGCGGCACCCGAGCCCGCCGCGCCGGCGTTTCCCATAGCCCCGGCATCCGAGGTTGCGCCCGCGTCTACGCCGACGCCCGAGTCTATAGACGTCAGCCCGCAAGACGACGAGTCGACCGCCCGCGTGTCCGAGGAGCCCGACTCCCCGGACACCGGAGATTCCGAATCAAACGCCGTGACCGGCACCGTCTCTCCCGGTGACACAGCCGAGATCGACGTTGCCGCCGTTGAGGCCAAGCTCAAAGACCCCGGCTCGACCATGAGCTTTGAGCCCCTGACCGAGGAGCGCATCGAGACCGACTCGACCTATGATGCCGGCACCACCACGCAACTCATGTGGGGCGCCCGCTCCGACGTTGGCTGTGTGCGTCCGCACAATGAGGATTCCTACCTGGTGCAGTCGCCGCTCTTTTGCGTATGCGACGGCATGGGCGGTCACGCCGCCGGCGAGGTAGCCTCTTCCATCGCCGTCGAGACTATTGCCAAGACGGCCCCGCAGTCCGCCGACGCCGCACGCCTGGCGGCAGCCGTCGAGGCCGCTAACGCCGCCGTAATCGAGGCCGCCTTGAACGGCCTGGGCAAGCCCGGCATGGGCTGCACGGCCACTTGCGCCTATATCGAAAACGACACGCTCGCCATCGCCCACGTGGGCGACTCGCGCGCCTACCTGCTCCACGAGGGCACGCTCATCCGCGTGACCCGCGACCACTCCTACGTGGAGGAGCTCGTGGACGCCGGCGAGATCACGGCAGACGAGGCTCGCGTCCACCCCAACCGCTCGGTCATCACCCGTGCGCTGGGCTCGGACCCCGCCATGTATGCCGACCACTTCACTCTGCATATCGAGGAAGGCGACCGCCTGATCCTGTGCTCCGACGGCCTCTCGAGCATGATTCCCGATAGCGATATCGAGAACATCGCCACGCAGTCCTCAACCGCGCAAATCTGCGTCGACAACCTAGTGGACGCGGCGCTTGCCGCCGGCGGCCACGACAACGTGACCGTAGTAGTCGTTGACCTGGTTGACGATGGCGTCATGCGCGAGGCGCAACGCGTGCGTCGCCGCAACGTTACTATCGCCGCCATCCTGGCCCTCGTCTTTGTGCTGGCAGCTGGCATCTGGGCCTACACGGGTGTCACCGGCTCGTACTACCTGGGTACCTACCAGGGCAATGTCGCCGTCTGGCGCGGCCTGCCCGGCAAGCCACTCGGACTCAAGCTCCACTGGCTCGAAAGCGAAACCAGCATCAAGCTGTCCGACCTGCCCGAAGACACGCAAAACCGCCTCAAGGCGGGCATTCCGCAAACAAGTGTCGACGATGCGCAGGACACGATATCCAAGTACCGCCACCAGATCGACGAGGAGCAGACCCGCCAGGTGATCGACGCGCAAACGATTCGCGACAACACCAATCAGGGATCGACCTCCGAATCAGATTCCGAGAAAACCGCCGAACAGTCCGCCGAGGCCGAAGCCTCCGATAAGAATTAGAAAGGGAGTGCCGCTTATGAGTCGCCGCAACACCGAGCTGCTCTTGCTCATCGCCTCGGCGTTCCCCGTCATCCTGCTGTATGCGATGTACGTCCTCACCGCGGGCGCTGCCATCTCCTTTGAGACGCTCGCCGTACCGATCGGCCTCTTTGCCGCCTTTGCCGCGGCCCACATTGCCGTGCGCATCTTGGCGCCCGGTGCCGACCCCGCCATCCTGCCCATCGTATTTATACTTTCGGGCATCGGCATCACGTTCGTGACGCGTCTCGCCCCCGCTCTCGCCATCTCACAGCTCATCATCCTGTTTGTCTCGGTGGCCCTGATGGTGGGAACGCTTGCACTAGTCAAAAACCTCGACGTGGTCATGCGCTACAAGTACACCTTTGGCATCATCGGCATCATTCTGCTGATGCTGCCTATCTTTATCGGCACCACGATCTCGGGCTCCAAGCTGTGGATTCGCATCGCGGGCTTTACCATCCAGCCCGGCGAGTTCGCCAAGGTCTTTATCGTCCTGTTCCTGGCCGGCTACCTGGCCGAGAACCGCGAGCTGCTCTCCATCTCCAACCGCAAGATCTTGGGCTTTAAGATCCCTCGCCTGCGACTGCTACTGCCGTTGTTTGCCGTGTGGGGTGTGTGCCTGCTCGTCGTCGTCTTCGAACGCGACCTGGGTTCGGCCGTACTGTTCTACACCATCTTCTTGCTGATGCTCTACGTTGCCACGGGGCGCTTTTCGTATGTCGTTATCGGCCTTGCGCTCTTAGCCGTTGGAGCCGTGGGCGCCTACAAGTTCCTGTCGCACGTTCAGGTGCGTTTCCAGGTTTGGGTCGATCCGTTTAAGGACGCCCAGGGTCAGGGCTACCAGATCGTCCAGTCGCTCTTCTCGCTTGCCGATGGCGGTCTGGTCGGTGTTGGCATCGGCAACGGCATGGCCAACAACATCCCTGTCGTCGAGTCCGACTTTATCTTCTCGGCTATCGGCGAGGAGATGGGCCTTTTGGGCGGCGGCGCCGTGCTCATCCTGTTTATGCTCTTTGCCGTGCGTGGCCTGACCACAGCTGCCCGTGCAAAGTCCGACCTTGCCGCCTTTAGCGCCACCGGTCTTACGGCAGCCATCAGCTTCCAGGCCTTCTTGATCGTTGGCGGCGTTACCCGCCTGATCCCGCTGACCGGCGTCACCCTGCCCTTTATGAGCCAGGGCGGCTCCTCGCTGCTGGCGAGCTTTATCATCGTCGCGCTCCTGCTGCGCGCCGGTGACGAGGCTACCGGACGCGAGGCCGAGCTTACCGGCACCGGCACCATGGCCGCCATCACCGATGATCAGGTCGCATCTGCCGCCGCCCCGACGGGCACGCGCTTTGCCACCTCGTCTTCCTACGGCAGCGGCAGCCATTCCGTCGGCTCGCGCATGCGACGTCGCCTGCTCGACACGCCTGAATCCGGTGTGCTCGGCCGCGTTGCGCTCGCCAACCGTCTAACCCGCGCGGTGCTCGCCTTTACGGCGCTGTTCGCCATCCTTATCGGGAACCTCACCTATGTCCAGGTCATTAAGGCCAAGGACTATCAGGACATGCCGACCAACAACCACACCATCGCCCGCTCCAAGTACATCCAGCGCGGCTCCATCATCACGTCCGACGGCGTGACGCTGGCCGAGTCGCTGCAGCAGGAGGACGGCACCTACGTACGCTCCTACCCCAACGGTAACCTGGCAGCGCACGTGGTTGGCTACGTGAGCCAGCAGTATGGCACCACCGCCATCGAGAGCGTCATGAACGACACGCTCACCGGTTCTAAGGACTACTCTAGCTGGAACAACGCCATCGCGTCGCTCGCGGGCCAGACCCAGCCGGGCAACACCGCCAAGCTCACCATCGACTCGCGTATCCAGACGGCTGCCGAGCAGGCGCTCAAGGGCTTTAAGGGCGCTGTGGTGGTCATCGACCCGCGTACCGGCGCGGTGCTCGCATGTGCCAGCTCGCCCACCTACGACAACACCAACATCGATGCCCTGCTGCAGACGGGCGGCGGCGAGGACGGCTCCATGTACAATCGCGCCATGGACGCGCTGTACACGCCGGGCTCAACGTTTAAGGTCGTTACGCTTTCCGCGGCACTCGAGACCGGTACCGCCAGCCTTACCAGCACCTACCAGGCGCCCGGCTCCATGGACATCGGCAACGCACCGGTCACCAACTATGCCAACGAGAGCTACGGCACCATCAGCCTGCAGCAGGCCTTTGCCGTGTCCTCCAACGTCGTCTTTGGCCAGGTGGCAAACGAAGTTGGCGCAAACACGCTCGTACAGTTTGCCAACGCCTTTGGCTACGGCCAAAAGCTCGGCCAGGACCTGACCTCCGCGGCCTCCATCATGGCCGACCCGTCGCTCATG
>DBGAPG010000074.1:0-8502 GCA_048438765.1 Collinsella sp. | reverse complement strand
AGAACGGCTCGGAAGCCTTCCCGCGCACGGATGGAAGCAGAATACTCCAAAAAATGCACGCTGGGTCGGCTACCACCCTGGCAGGGAGCTGGTTTCGCTACGATCGCGCGGGCGGTTGGGTGCTGCGCGGGCTCGATGCGTCGTTTTCGGCTGGCGCGGTGCATGCGGTTGCGGGCGGTAACGGCTGCGGCAAGTCGACAATGCTTTCGGTGCTGGCGAAGACCGCCAAGCTGCAGCGCGGCCGCATTGTGCGCGGGGCGGCCTCGGCGGCGCTGCTGCCTCAGAATCCCAAAGCATTGCTGGTTGCCGAGACGGTTCGCGATGAGCTGATAGAATGGGCTTCGACCTGCGGATATGACGAGAACTTGGCGCGGGAGCGTGCGGCGCAACTGGGATTGGACGGCCTGGAGACGCGCCACCCCTACGACCTCTCGGGCGGACAGCGCCAGCTGCTCGCACTGGCAAAGCTGCTGCTGATCGGCCCCGAGCTGCTGCTGCTTGACGAGCCCACGAAGGGCTTGGACCTGGAGAGCCGCCGCATCATCGCCCGCGCCCTGCGTGACCATGCGAAGGCTGGCGGCACCGTCATTATGGCCACGCACGATCTGGATTTTGCCGAGCAGGTTGCCGATGACATTGCCATGATGTTTGACGGTGAGATCGCCTGCATGGAGCCGCCGGCCGACTTCTTTGCCGACAACGTGTTTTATAGGGCGTGATGGGATGACGGATTATCGCGTCGCGCGCCTGCTTACAAAACTGGAGATCCCGTTGCTGCTGGCGGTGCCAGCGGTGATGGCTGCGGCGTTGCTAGCGGGCGTTGAGCAGGCGGCACTTGCCATGCTGGTCGTGGTGGCGCTGGTGCTCGCGCTGTTCTTTGCGGGTTACGAGGCATCTCGTCCGGGTTTGCGCCAGATTATGCCCACGCTGGTGCTCGCGGCGCTGGCGGCGGCGGGGCGCATCCTGTTTGGGCCCATTCCCGACTTTAAACCGGTGAGCGCCATCGCCATTATCGCGGGGGCGACGCTTGGTCGTCGCAATGGTTTTATGGTTGGCGCGCTGGCGGCGCTGACCAGCAATTTCTTTTTTGGGCAGGGCATGTGGACGCCGTGGCAGATGTATGCCTGGGGTCTGGTTGGCTATGTTGGCGGCGCGCTGGCGCATGCGGGTGCGTTCGACCGTGCGGACGGAGCCGTGCGCATGCCGGCGCTACTGACCTACGGCTTTGCGTCGGGTTTGCTGTACGGCGTGGTGATCAACGCGTATGACATCATCGGTTTTGTTCAACCGCTCACGTGGGCGGGCACCATGGCGCGTCTTGCCACGGCAGTGCCGTTCGATATTACGCACGGCCTTGCGACCTGCGTGTTTTTGGCCGCCCTGTACAAGCCCTGGTGTCGCCGCATTAACCGTGTCGTCGTGAAATACGGGCTGTAGGGCATTTCGCGTTCCCTCACGAACTTGCGGTGGAATAGTTCTCGTTTTTGGCTATTTGCTGCCCAAACAGGAACTATTCCACCGCAACTTATAGGGGGAGAGGGGTCACATGGTCTGTTTTCCTCTGTCCCCCAGGAATTACTTGGGGCTAGAGCTCTAGCGTGAGGGTGACGGGGCAGTGGTCGCTGCCGAAGATATCGCCACGGATACCGGTGTCGCGAACGTTGGCGGCGATCGAATCGCTTACCAGAAAGTAATCGATGCGCCAGCCTGCGTTGTTCTTGCGGGCATTAAAGCGGTAGCTCCACCAGCTGTAGACGCCCTCGACGTCGGGGTTTGCCGCGCGCCAGGTATCGGTAAACCCGCCGTTGAGCAGCTCGGTAAACTTGCCGCGCTCCTCGTCCGAAAAGCCTGCGTTGCCGCGGTTGGACTTGGGGTTCTTAAGGTCGATCTCCTCGTGCGCCACGTTAAAGTCGCCGCAGGTCACGACGGGTTTGCCGGTCTCGCACTCGAGCGCGTTCAAAAAGCCGCGGTAGGCATCGTCCCAGGCCATGCGCACGTCGATGCGGGCGAGTTCGTTTTGCGCGTTGGGAGTGTAGACATCCACAAACCAGAACTTGTCGAACTCCAGCGCGCAGACGCGGCCCTCGGTCGCGGCTTGGGCGACGAGCTCGGCCGCCTCGCCCTCGCCGGCGTAGGGCAGCAGCGCATCGGCGCGCAGTACGCGCAGCGGTTCCTGGCGGCTAAAGACCGCGGTGCCCGAGTAGCCCTTGCGCTCGGCGTAGCTCCAGGTTTGGTGATAGCCGGGCAGGTCGATATCGACCTGGCCTTCTTGCAACTTGGTCTCTTGCAGCGCCAAGACATCGACATCGAGGTCCTGCGCGATCTGGATAAAGCTCGGGTCCTTTTTGAGCACGGCGCGCAGGCCGTTGACGTTCCACGAGGCGAAAGTGTAAGTCTGAGGCATGGTGTCCTTTCGACGGGGTTGGCAGGCTTAAGATTAGCGCAACAGGGGCGGTGTGGGCTCCGCGCATGCTGACTTAGAGGCCGCATGCTGGGACGTCGCTCAACGCTGCCCGACTAACAAGGACGGAGGACTCATATGACGCAGGCAATAACGGATCCCAAGCAGGCCTCCGCCGCGCTGGCGGAGCTGTTCGGCACCCATAAGCGCGTGGTCTTCTTTGGCGGCGCGGGTGTTTCCACGGCGAGTGGCATCCCCGATTTCCGCAGCGTGGACGGCCTGTATCACCAGCAGTTTGCCTATCCGCCCGAGACCATGCTGTCGCATAGCTTTTACGAGGCGCATCCTGCGGAGTTCTTCGACTTTTACCGCACCAAGATGATCGCGCTTAACGCTAAGCCCAACCGCTGTCACACCAAGCTCGCCGAGCTGGAGCGAGCCGGCAAGCTCGACGCCGTGGTGACGCAAAACATCGACGGCCTGCATCAGATGGCCGGCTCGCAGCGCGTGTTCGAGCTGCACGGATCGGTCCATCGCAACATTTGCCAGTCGTGCGGCGCGGTCTATAGCGCCGAGTGGATTTGCTCGCGCGAGCACGAGGATGCCGCGGGCGTGCCTGCGTGCCCCGCGTGCGGCGGCCGCATCAAGCCCGATGTGGTGCTCTACGAGGAGCCGCTCGACGAGCATGTGTTGACCGGTGCCGTTGCCGCCATCGCCGCGGCCGATGCCCTCATTGTGGGCGGGACCTCGCTCGTGGTGTATCCGGCGGCAGGCCTTACGCGTTACTTTACCGGCGATACGCTGGCCATATGCAACCTTGCTCCCACCGATCAGGATGCAAATGCCGACCTGCTGATTTCTTGCGACATCGCGGCCGCGTTTGCGTTCTAGCCCGCGCGCGCGGATACAATAGAAAGACTGAGTGCAAAGCGACCCCGCCGCCAGCTCCCCAAGCTCGGCGGCGTGGGCATTTTAGGAGGATGTTCATGGCGAACGACAGCAAGACATGGCGGTGCGGAAAGTACGAGCTCAGCTTTGACCGTCCGCGCATCATGGGCGTCCTCAACGTGACGCCCGATTCGTTTAGCGATGGCGGGGAGCACTTCGACCCGGACGCCGCCATCGAGTACGGCCTAGCGATGCTCGACGCCGGCGCCGACATCATCGACGTGGGCGGCGAGTCCACGCGCCCTGGTTTTACCCCGGTCAACCCCGACGAGGAGGCTCGCCGCGTGCTGCCCGTGGTGCGCGCGCTGGCCAAGGAGGGCGCCATCGTCTCGATCGACACGCGTCATGTGGCGGTTGCCAAGGCGGCCGTGCGCTGCGGCGCCTCGATCGTTAACGACGTGACCGGCTTCACCGATCCCAAGATGGTCGAGTTTGTTAAGACGAGCACCTGCGGCGTCATCGTGATGCATGCCGGCGAGGTCGCCGCGCCCGCCCGCACGCACGCAACGGTGCAGCTCGATACCTCGGCTGCGGCGTTTGTTGCCGAGAAGGCACGCGAAGCGGCTGCCGAGGCCGCGCGCGAGGCCGAGAAGCCGGCCCGTCGCCGTCGCGGCAAGTTGCTGGGCGATCCTAAGCCGGAGGCCAAGCTTCCGGGCGGCGTGGTGCAGCCCTCGTTGCCGTTTGGCGAACCGGAGCCCACGTCCGAGCCTGCAAGCGAGCAGGAGACGCCGGCCGCCGAGCAGGCTGCTGCCGCCGAGACCGTCGCGCTCGCGCCCGAGGCCGCGCCCGCAGCCACCGAGGCCGCATCGGAGCCCAATGACCGCCTGGCCACCATGATGCGCCGCAGCGCCCGCCGCGAGGAAGCCTACGTGCCCACCTCGCAGCTCCGCCGCTTCACCCTGCCCGATTCGGCGCCCATCATGCGCCGCGTTATGGGCTTTCTGTCCGACCAGGCCCGCACGCTCATCCATGCCGGCGTGTCGCGCGACCGCATCTGCATCGATCCTGGCCCGGGCTTTGGTAAGTCGGCTAACGAGGACATCGTCATCCAGCGCGAGACTGCCAAGATGGCGTCACTGGGCTATCCGCTCATGTGCGCCGTGTCGCGCAAGCGCTTTGTGGGTGCCGTCTCGGGCGTGACCGAGGCCGCCGAGCGCGATGCCGCTACGTTTGGCGTGTGCCTGGGCGCCATCCAGGCCGGTGCCAACATCGTGCGCGTGCACGACGCCGCGGGTTTTGCGCAGTTCCTGAACGGCTACTGGGCGGTTGCCAAGCCGCAGCCGCGCCGCGCGTTTGTGGCCGTGGGCTCCAACCTGGGGCATCGCTGCGACAACATTCGCGCCGCACGCGAGATGATCGCCGAGATTCCACTCACCTGCGTGTCCAACTCCTCCAAGATTTACGAGAGCGAGCCGGCCTACGAGACGCGCCAGGACGCGTTTGCCAACGCCGTCATCGAGATCAAGACCGAGCTGGCGCCGTTGGTGCTGCTCGACGAGCTCATGAAGATCGAGGCCGAGCTGGGACGCGACCGCTCCAAGAAGGCCAAGGTCAACGGCCCGCGCACCATCGACCTGGACCTGCTGTGGATGGATGGCGAGACCCACGGCGGCAAAAAGCTGCGCCTGCCGCATCCTCTCATTGGCGAGCGCGACTTTGTGCTGGTGCCGCTCGAGGACCTGATGCACGACCCGGCGCGGTTCTTCCGCTACAACGGTGTCGAGGTCAAGGAGCCCGAGGACCGCGTGGGCCATATCGTTGGCGAATTGGGGCGTATGTAGATGATCGAGATGAATGCTGTTGCCGCCGGCACCGAGCTCGACGCGGCGCGTAACGCGGGCCGCGAGGGCGTGTCCGCGGGCTGGTGCGCGTGGAGCACGGGCGATGCTTCGCTGACGTTTTCGCTGGTCGTGCGTCCGGATGTGAATATGCACGCCTTCCACGGCCTGCCGTTTGTGGCCGCGATGGGCATGATGGATGCGCTTGTGGGCACAGTGTCGACGCCGGGCCTGGGCCTTGCCGGCAAGGTGGGTATCCGGTGGCCGAGCGATATCGTGTGCGGTGCGCCTGCGTTTGAGACGTCGCTCGCGCGTGTTGCCGTGAACGGCGGTGCCGGTGCCGCGGGCATGTTCGGTGCCGTGACGGTGGATATTGAGCGTTCGGCGTTGAGCGAGCTTGGTGTGGACGTGGCTGACGAAGCGCTGGTCGAGGCGCTGGCCGCCGCCGTGCTGGCCCGCGTGGACGCCTGGGCGGTTGTTGCCAACACGCCGCAAGGCGCCGCAGGGCCGTTGGCCCCCGTGTTGGGCGAGTACTTCGATATGGTGCCGCTGCTCGGTCGCCAAGTTGCGGCGGTGTCGCCCAACGGCTTGCCGCTTGCGGTCGGTGTGTTTGCGGGCCTGGACATCTGGGGTCGCGCGACCATCAAGACCGATGCCGGCGAGCAGGAGTTTCCGCCTGAGGCCGTACGGATTCGCGGACTGTAACGCGAGGCGCCCGCGCTCAAAGACAACGATGACAACGAAGCCCTCTTCGGCCTGTGCTGGGGAGGGCTTTGCGTGACTGCGGGGTAGCACCTCGGACCTATTCCTCAAAACTGAAAATTTTTCGATTTTGAGGAATAGAATTAAGCCAGCTCGGGCTTTTGCGAGGTATATTCGTTGCAGAGCCTATTCCTCGAAACTGAAAAATTTTCGTTTTTGAGGAATAGCGATAAAAGACCGCAGGGAGGCGCCAATGAAACTCATCAATAGAACGTCATACATGGACATGTTGACGAGCCTTATTGGCGTGCCGGACATCAAGGTCATAACGGGCATTCGCCGTGGCGGTAAGTCAAAATTGCTCGAGGCCCTCCGCGATTACGTGGAGGCAAATCTGTCCAATTCGAATGTCATCCATATCAATTACAACCTCGACGAGTTCGAGGACCTGCTCGAATATCATGCCCTGCTCGCCTATGTAAAAGAGCATCGAGCGTCCGACAAGCAAAACTTCCTGCTTATCGATGAGGTTCAGATGTGCGACGGCTTTGAACGCGCGATCAACAGCCTCCATGCATCCGAGCAGTACGACATTTTCATTACCGGATCGAACGCCTTTTTGCTGTCGAGCGATCTGTCGACGCTCTTTACGGGGCGTACGTTCGAGATCGAGGTTTTCCCATTCTCGTTTGAGGAGTATCGTCTCTATGGCGACGAGGGCGATGTCGACCGCGACTTCGATGAGTACGCGAGAACCGGCGGTATGTCCGGCTCTTACCCTTATCCACTGCAGGAGCAGCGCTATCAATATCTCTCCAATGTCTTTAAAACGCTCATCGTGAGGGATATCGTGCAGCGGCATAACGTGAGAAACGAATCGGCGCTGCTGCGCATTGCCGATTACATGATGGACAACGTTTCCAACATTACGTCGGCACGCAACATTACTGATGCATTAAATGCGGATGGGCTAAAGATTACGAACAAGACGGTCGGCACGTACATGGGGTACCTGTGCGATGCGTTTGCCTTCTATAAAGTTCGTCGGTACGACATTCGCGGCAAAAAATACCTTAAGAGCGGCGAGAAATATTACCTGGCAGACCACGCGTTCAAATACGCACTGCTCGGTACACGTAATATGGATTGGGGACGCGTATACGAGAACATGGTGGCCATCGAGCTGCTGCGCCGCGGATACGAGGTATACGTCGGTGTGCTCTATAAAAAGGAAATTGACTTTATAGCAATCAAGCGAAGCGAGAAGCTCTACATTCAGGTGAGCGACGACATCAGCTCGGATAAGACATTTGAACGCGAGATTTCGCCACTGCTGAGCATTGGCGACGCGTACCCCAAGATGATTCTCGCCCGAACGCATCACGAGGCCACGGACCGCAATGGGGTGCAGATCGTGGACCTGGCGAGGTGGCTATGCGGCGAGGCGTAGCAGAAAGCCTATTCCTCAAAACTGATAAATTTTCGATTTTGAGGAATAGGACCGATGCGTTGCCTAGTTCGCCGCTCGCGTTCGTGCTCGACTTAAGCCCCTGCTCTATCCCAGCTCCTGCATGCGGCGGTAGATTTCGCAGATACCCTTGATGGTGAGCTGTCCGTCGACCACGTCGAAGGCATCGGTCGAATCGGCGACGATGCCGGCGAGACCGCCCGTGGCGATAACAGTGGCATCCTCGCGGCCCAGCTCGCGCTTCATGCGCGCGACCAGGCCCTCGGCCATGGCGGCGGCGCCCATCACGGCGCCGACCTTGATGCACTCCTCGGTATCGCGGCCGATGGCGTGCTCGGGCGCCTCGAGCGGCACGCTGGCGAGCTTGGCGGCACGGGCGGCAAGCGCGTCCATGGAGATGCGAATGCCCGGCGCGATCGCTCCGCCAATGTAATAACCGTCCTCATCGATGACGTCGATATTGGTCGCGGTGCCAAAGTCCACCACGATTGCCGGCGCGCCGTAGAAGGTCTCGGCCGCAACGGCGTTAGCGACGCGATCGGCGCCTACGGCCTGGGGACGCGCCGCGCGCAGCTTGGTCACCGCGGCCGTCTGCGGCCCGATAACGATGGCGTCCGCGGCAATGCGGTCGGCCACAGTGTGCCACTCGCGCGAGAGCTGCGGCACCACGCCGGCGAAGGCGACCGCGTCGACCGCGTCGAGTGAGAGGTCGTACATCTTAAAGAAGCCCATCAGGCGCACGTGGATCTCGTCGGCGGTATAGGAGCGGTCGGTGGGCATGCGCCACGACTGCACCAGCTCGTCTCCGTCAAACAGGCCCATGGCCGTCTGCGTGTTTCCCATATCGATAGCGAGCAGCATGTCTACTCCCGGTGTCGGCATAAAAGGACGCGCACCATTGTATACGTGCCGTCGACGGCGCTCGGCTGCGATTCGTTTACGTTGATGGGGGCCGAGGGGTTTAAATATGAAGGAATTATGCTCTACGAGATTTTCCTTGCCGTTTACCGAACTCCCGCGTAATATTCTTTCTTGCGCACATGAGGCGCCCAGACATTGCGGGGTGGAGCAGTCTGGTAGCTCGCCGGGCTCATAACCCGGAGGTCGTAGGTTCAAATCCTGCCCCCGCGACCAAGAACTTGCAGCTCGTCGGCCTAGCCGGCGAGCTTTTTTGTTATTTCGGGACCGTGTTTTCGGTCCAATTC
>DBGAPG010000073.1:0-17657 GCA_048438765.1 Collinsella sp. | reverse complement strand
GGTCTATGCCTTGCCTTTTTCATGCCAACTTGTTCGCTCTGGACGTCGCTCGCTGTCCGTCCTCAACCTGCGACGTCGCTTTGCTCTGGATGCGGTCATTGGGGACGTTCTTAAATGACTAGTCGTAGTCATTGGGGACGTTCTTAAATGACTAGTCGAAAGGGACGCTCTTGCACCAAATCTGCCGGCCCAGGCCGGGCTTGTCCTTTACTTTACTGAGATAAAGTGAACGTGCAGATTCGTAACCCACTCGCAACCGTTCTATGGCACGATATTGAACGAATGTATGCTATGCGCCCAAATCTTTTGGGCAGAGTGGGAGACAGTATGGTCAAGCTGTACGAGGACGGCATCTACCTGCGCGGCGGCAGCGAGGTTGTGCCTGCGGCCGAGGCTGCCGAGCGCGGTATTACGCAGACGCCCGAGGACGCCAAGCGTGGCACCATCGCGTATTCGATCCTCCAGGCACACAACACGTCCGGCGACCCCGAGGCGCTCAAGATTCGCTTCGACGCCATGGCGAGCCACGACATCACCTTTGTCGGCATCATCCAGACGGCGCGCGCCTCGGGCATGGAGCAGTTCCCGCTGCCTTACGTGCTTACCAACTGCCATAACTCGCTGTGTGCCGTGGGGGGCACCATCAACGAGGACGACCACGTCTTTGGCCTTTCCGCGGCCAAGAAGTACGGCGGCATCTTCGTCCCGCCGCACATCGCCGTCATCCACTCCTTTATGCGTGAGAACTTCGCCGGCTGTGGCAAGATGATCCTGGGCTCCGACTCGCACACCCGTTACGGCGCTCTGGGCACCATGGCCGTGGGCGAGGGCGGTGGCGAGCTGGCAAAGCAGCTGCTGCGCGACACCTACGATGTCGCCTATCCCGGCGTCGTCGCCATCTACCTCACGGGCGCCCCGCGCCCCGGCGTTGGCCCGCACGACGTGGCGCTCGCCATCATCCGTGCCGTCTTTGCCAAGGGTTACGTTAAGAACAAGGTTATGGAGTTCGTGGGCCCCGGTATCGCGAGCATGACGACCGACTACCGCAACGGCGTCGACGTCATGACCACCGAGACCACCTGCCTGTCGAGCATCTGGGCCACCGACGAGGACACGCACGCGTTTTTGACCATGCACGGTCGCGGCGAGGACTACCGCGAGCTCAAGCCCGCCGATGTTGCCTACTACGACGGCTGCGTCGAAGTCGATCTGTCGAGTATCAAGCCCATGATCGCGCTGCCGTTCCATCCTTCTAACGGCTTTGAGATTGACGAGCTCAACGAGAACCTCGAGGACATCCTGCACGAGGTGGAGCTTGAGGCCGCCAAGATCGGCGAGGGCAAGACGCACTTTAGCCTGCTCGACAAGATCGTCGACGGCAAGCTGCACGTGCAGCAGGGCGTTATCGCCGGCTGCTCGGGCGGCAACTACGACTCCGTGGTCCAGGCTGCCCGCGTGCTCAAGGGCGCCAACACCGGCTGCGGCGAGTTCTCGCTGTCGGTCTATCCCACGAGCCAGCCCGTGGCGCTCGAGCTTACACGCCGCGGCTATATCTACGACCTTATGGAGGCCGGCGCGATCGTGCGCACGGCATTCTGCGGCCCGTGCTTCGGCGCCGGCGACACGCCTGCCAACAACGGCCTTTCGATCCGCCACACCACGCGCAACTTCCCCAATCGCGAGGGTTCCAAGCCGGGCAACGGTCAGCTGAGCGCCGTGGCCCTGATGGACGCCCGCTCCATTGCGGCGACGGCTGCCAACGGCGGCGTCCTGACGCCGGCGACCGACCTGCCCGAGGAGACTTGGGACGAGGCCTGCGAGTACACCTTTGACGACGCGCCGTACAAGAAGCGCGTGTACTGGGGCTTTGGCAAGGCTGAGCCGGCCGACGAGCTGTTCGAGGGTCCCAACATCAAGCCGTGGCCCGCGATGGAGCCGCTCGGCGACGATATCCTGCTCAAGGTGTGCTCCAAGATTATGGACCCGGTCACCACGACTGACGAGCTCATTCCCTCGGGCGAGACGAGCTCCTTCCGCTCCAACCCGCTGGGCCTGGCCGAGTTTACGCTGAGCCGCCGCGACCCTGCCTACGTGGGCCGCTCCAAGGAGGTCGACGCCGTGGAGAAGCGCCGCGTGGCTGGCGAGGCCGCGGGCGACCTGGCGGTGCTCGATGCCGAGCTCGCGGGCGTGTTTGAGGCGCTGGCCGGCGCGGGTGTCGCGGCAGATGCCAAGGCGACCGAGTACGGCTCCATGCTCTATGCCAAGAAGCCCGGTGACGGTTCCGCCCGCGAGCAAGCCGCGAGCTGTCAGCGCGTGATCGGCGGTCTGGCCAACATCGTCCACGAATACGCCACCAAGCGTTATCGCTCCAACGTGATGAACTGGGGCATGGTGCCCTTCCAGATGGAGGCCGAGCCCAACTTTGAGGTGGGCGACTACGTCTTTGTGCCGGGTATCCGTGCCGCACTCGATGGCGATCTAAAGAACATCGCTGCCTACGTTGTGCGCGCCGACGGCACGGCCGAGCAGATTGAGCTCTACATCGCCGATATGACGGCAGAGGAGCGCGCCATCGTCAAGGCCGGCTGCCTGATCAACTACAACAAGTTCAAAGCCGCTGCCGAGTAACTCTGCTGTACGCCCCGGCCACACCTTTCCCTCGTGCTCACGCGCTTCGCGAGGGTCGCCCGAGGGAAAGGTGTGGCCGGGGCTACCGCGACGTTCTCGTTGGGTCTTGAGGGGCGCTAATAATTGACCGGGACCATCACAAAGTTGCCTGCCCGGCGGGTCCTTATTTCGATGGGGTCCAGGTTATTTCATCGTCAAATAGCCAAGTGCGTGCCGAGCCACTGTTGCGCGCTGTCTGCGGATCGGGCTCGCAGGTTTGTTCGTAGGCATCCTCGGTACACCGATCCATAAAATCGACGACTGCCGTCTGGTCGCCCTCCATGACGTAGATTACGTCGCCATCCGAGATATAGACCCCCGGTCCTTCATTGTCCACGCAGCCAGGGTCGTATGAGACGTTGCACAATTTGCTCCCGTTTGCCGCATCGAGCTCAAGGGTCGAATAATATCCGCCAACCATTTGGCCATTCTTGGCTCGATATATTGCGGCGCCGTACCACCGCTTAAACGTCTTGCCTTTGAGTAAACTGGTTGCCTTGCCGATAAGCTGCTCATCTTTGGTGTAGCGTCTGGCCCCAAGTTCGATGCGGGGATAGTTGCTGACACCAAGCGCTGCGGGCGTACCGTCAAAATCGACGGTGACCGAATCGGGTTTGACGATATCGGTGAGGACCTCGATGGGATAGCTTACGGTCTCAACCGCCGCCTGCGTCGCAGAGGCGGGGAGAAATGCGAGATAGATAATTCCTACGCCGACTGCGGTAATCGCAAACGCTAAGACGAGCAGGCCGATATAGGTGGAGCGTTTCACGGCGGGTACCTCGCAAATAGTATGCATTCATTAAGATAAGTGATACCAGCTTACGACAATCTTCAAAAGAAAGCGATCGATCGAAATGACGGGGTGAAAAGGCCCTATTGGGCTTCGATTTGACCTCTAATAGAAATATTTGCCCCACTCATTCTGGGCGTGAGGTCAATAATTGAGTCCACGAGTTTTGAGCGATACTCTTCTCACTAAACTCACTATTTTCACTATAAGCACTATAAATATGATAGGGGGACGACGAGAACAATGTGACGTGCGATAGCTAAGCCGTTTAAGCCGGACTCTGACCTTGAATCTCTGCCTCTATCTGTGCGAACGGGCTATTGTCGGTTCTCGATTCCATCGCTGCGTTTTCGTTGGGTCTTGAGGGACGCTAATAAATGGACTTGCTTGATGCCACCTCTGTTAATGGGGCGGCTTCTTTTTGTCGAAAACCGCCACAAAGGGGCCTGTCCCTTTCGTGGTGGTGGGGGGCGAGCTCGATGCTGCCGTGCTCGCTGAACGACATTCTAATGAGCGTCTCTACAGGATTTCATCTGGGCTGGCGGGCTTGGTTGTTTTGGGGATGCCGAGTTTGGATGACGCGAAATCGTCAACATTGTCCTTAATTCCGTCTTTGGTGTAGACAGTGACCGTATAGGTGCTGTGCCCGAATTCGCTCTTGTCGCGTGTCGCCCAGGCCTGCCAGTAGGCAGCCCCGCTTCGCCCTTGGATTTTTCCGACACGGCGGAGTTCTGTTCGCTTTAATTTCCGGTTGCTATAGATGGTTCGACCGGCTTCCGCGGTGAGCCCGCACTGTCCAAGCAGCTTGTCGAGGACTTGGTTCATGTGGCGCTCATCGGTGTTTGGTGCGTAGTCGTAGGCGAGGGTGATGGAGTCGAGTGGCTGGTCGTCGATCAGATAGTTTAGCGCCTGAGGGTCAAGGCAGAAATAAGGAGAGCATCCGTCGACCTGGCCGAGCAACGGTAACTTGGACTGCCAAAGTCCGGTGGGAATTCTATCTTCGTAGAAAACACCGCGGCAGATAAAGGAGAGCGAGGTGGCACGCGAGCCAGCGTCGACCATTCCGCATAAATCGAAGGGCGAGGCGATACCAAGGGAAAAGGGCGTGACGACGATAAAGAAGAACATCGCGATGGGTATGGCGAGAATGGCGATGACGTTGCGACCGGTGGAATGAGACGGCTTCATATGCGCTCCTCGAGACAAAGATCTGTTGAGGATAGGCAGAAATGGATATGTTCAGAGAACAATTCAAGTTTAATCTCATGGCGCGAGATGGTCGACCGTTAGCGTCGAAAACCGCCACAAAGGTGCCTGTCCCCTTTGTGGTGGTGAGGAGCGCGCGGCTTCTTTTGGTAATAGTGTTAGCTGGCGGTATCATTGGTGCAGGTGGCGAAGGTTTGCATTGTGGGGTGTTTTGCCGTGAGCCGTTTTGCCCGTATTGGATTGATTGTCTTGGCGCTTGCGATCGCTGTGGTTGGCGCGGGCGCTGTCGGTATGGCATTTCTACCTGCTGCGGTGACGGAGCCGGTGGTCAAGCCTGTGACTCAATCTGTCGAACTTCTGACCGGCGACGACAAGCCTGAGACCATTACCGTTGATTTTGATGAGCAACCGGCTGCGCTGGGCATTAGTAATTATCCACTTATTCAGCTTGGGGCTATGCGCTATACCACGGATTCTAGTCTGATCGACAGGGCGTCCGAGCTGCTCAAGGGCAAAACCTTTAAGCGCTGGTATGGATATGCATCCTATCGGGCAAAAGCGAACGACATGGTTGGCGGA
This sequence comes from Collinsella sp., assembly GCA_048438765.1. Taxonomy (GTDB): domain Bacteria; phylum Actinomycetota; class Coriobacteriia; order Coriobacteriales; family Coriobacteriaceae; genus Collinsella. The sequence continues at coordinate 12,412 of DBGAPG010000073.1, read as the reverse complement.
TGCCGCTCGTCCATCGAGTTGGACACCGCGAATGGCACTAAGTTATGTGATGTTTCGTACGATCCTGGCTACGAGGGCAATGAGGGGCCGGGTATCTACATCTTGGACGGCGATGTCGCCTATGTCATGGAGGGCAACCAGACCGAGCTCAACGATTTTATGGGTCAGTGCATTCAGGATGCCTATGAACAGACCTGCTTGCCCGACCCGCAGGCTGCACGCGATAGTGGGTCTGCCCGTACATGGTTGTTCGAGGATGAGATGTCCTGGAACGCCGAATCGGGAAGCACGGGTTCGGCGAAGGAGTAGAGACCGCGACCACCACAAAGGTGCCTGTCCTCTTTGTGGTGGTTTTCGGTCTGTCTCGATCTGTAACATCTTGGCCGCTAAAAGTGGGCCTGGTGTTACAGATTTAGATTTTCGATTCAGGTGTCTTCGTTCGTCTCGATTTGTAACAGTTAGACCCTAATTTGCCGAGTAGATGTTACAGATTGAGACAAACGGGCGCCGCTGGTCATTTCATCTTGATTTGTAACATCTGGAGCCATAAACAGCCGCTAGATGTTACAGATTGAGATAGTAAGGGGACGAGGCCGTAGCGGGTGAGCGCGCCTGCTCCCTATCTCTCAATCACTCAGAAAATCTTATATATAGAGACTTAGATTTATGTATAAGATCGTGCAAAGCTGGCAACAATACTTCTCGAACAACGTGAAGCCGCCCCGTAGGGCGGCCACCCCAAGAGAGGTGATTCCATGAGAATCGATAAGCTAGCAATGACGTCGCGCGAGGCGCTGCAGACCGCCATGAGCACGGCTGCCGAGGCGCAGGCCGGCGCGGTGGCGCCGATCCATCTGCTGTCCGCCTTGCTCGGTGCCGGTGAGCGCAATATCTCTGTGATTATCGAGCGCATCGGTGCCGACCCGGCCCAGCTCGCACGCTCCACACAAGATGCCATCGACCACGCGCCTAAGGTTTCGGGCGAGGGTCAGCAGATGGGCTTGTCCAACGAGCTCGTTCGCGTCATCGAAAAGGCCGAGAAGAAGGCCACCAAGATGGGCGACAGCTTTGTGGTGACCGAGCATCTGCTGATGGCACTTGCCGAGGACAAGGGCGAGGCCGGCCGCGTTCTGCGCGACGCCGGCGTGACCAAGGAGCGCATCGAGCAGGTCTATGAGGAGCTGCGCGGCGATGACCGCGTGACGTCTGCCGAGGACAAGACTCAGTTTGAGGCGTTGGAGCAGTACGGTCGCAACATCTGCGATCTGGCCCGCGCCGGCAAGCTCGACCCGGTCATCGGCCGTACCGACGAGATCCGTCGTACTATTCAGGTCCTGTCCCGCCGCACCAAGAACAACCCCGTGCTCATAGGCGAGCCAGGCGTCGGCAAGACGGCCATCGTCGAGGGTATCGCCCAGCGTATCGTGGCCGGCGACGTGCCGAGCACCCTGCGCGACCGCGACCTTATCGAGCTCGACATGAGCGCGCTGGTCGCTGGCGCCAAGTACCGCGGCGAGTTCGAGGACCGCTTGAAGGCCGTGCTCAAAGAAGTGCAAAAATCCGAGGGCAAGGTCATCCTGTTCATCGATGAGCTCCACACCATCGTGGGCGCGGGTGCCACCGAGGGCTCTATGGACGCCGGCAACATCCTGAAGCCGGCGCTTGCCCGTGGCGACTTGCACGCGATCGGCGCGACCACGCTCGACGAGTACCGCAAGTACATTGAGAGGGACGCGGCGCTCGCCCGTCGTTTCCAGACCGTGATGGTGAGCGAGCCCACCGTCGAGGACACCATCTCGATCCTGCGTGGCCTCAAGGAAAAGTACGAGATCTTCCACGGCGTGCACATCACCGATAGCGCGCTCGTGGCCGCCGCCGACCTCTCCGATCGCTACATTGCCGATCGCTTCCTGCCCGACAAGGCCATCGACTTGGTCGATGAGGCCGCAAGCCGCCTGCGCATGGAGCTCGACAGCATGCCAGTCGAGATCGACGCCACCATGCGTCAGCTCACCCAGCTGCAGATCGAGGAGCAGGCGCTCATGAAGGAGACCGACGACGCCTCCAAGGAGCGTCTGGAGGCCCTGCGCCAAGAGATTGCCGAGGTTCAGGAAAAGCTCAACGTGCAAAAGGCCGGCTGGCTCAACCAAAAGAACGCCATCGACCACGTGCAGGAGCTTAAGGGCCAGCTTGACGAGGCCAAGAGCGAAGAGGAACGTGCAACGCGCAACGGCGACCTGGGCCGTGCGTCCGAGCTGCGCTTCTCCGTGATTCCGGGCCTGCAGCAGCAGATTCAGGATTCCGAGGCTGCGCTCGAGGCACAAAAGCAGCAGGACGGCGAGGGCCTCAACGAGCAGGTGACCTCCGACGAGATCGCCGAGGTCGTGAGTGCCTGGACCGGCGTGCCCGTGTCCAAGATGATGCAGGGCGAGCTCGACAAGCTCAAGGGCCTGGAGGGCGAGCTGCATAAGCGCGTCATCGGTCAGGACGAGGCCGTCTCCGCCGTTGCCGCGGCCGTGCGCCGCAGCCGTGCGGGTCTCTCCGATCCGGACAAGCCCATCGGCAGCTTCTTCTTCCTGGGCCCCACCGGTGTAGGCAAGACCGAGCTCGCCAAGGCGCTGGCCGAGTGCCTGTTCGATGACGAGCGCGCGCTCGTGCGTATCGACATGTCCGAATACATGGAGAAGTTCAGCGTCCAGCGTCTGATCGGTGCGCCCCCGGGATACGTGGGCTACGACGAGGGCGGCCAGCTCACCGAGGCCGTGCGCCGTCGCCCGTACTCCGTAATCTTGCTCGACGAGATGGAGAAGGCTCATCCTGATGTCTTCAACGTGCTGTTGCAGGTGCTCGACGACGGCCGTCTGACCGATGGCCAGGGTCGTCAGGTGTCCTTCAAGAACACGATCATCATCATGACGTCTAACGTGGGTTCCAAGGCTATCGCCGATCTGTCCGGTAAGGACGAGGAGGAGATGCGCCATCAGGTCGACGCTGCCATGGCTCAGACCTTCCGCCCCGAGTTCCTCAACCGTATCGACGATATCGTGGTGTTCCATCCGCTCGGTATGGCGCAGATCGAGAAGATCGTCGACATCCAGCTCGCCGACGTCCGCGCGCGTCTGGCCAAGGAGCGCATGACGCTTGCCATCACCCCGGCGGCCAAGCAGATGCTCGCCGTGGGCGGCCTGGACCCGGTCTTTGGCGCCCGTCCGCTCAAGCGTCTGGTTCAGCGCGAGGTCGTGGATGCCATCGCCGCCGCTATCATCGACGGCACGGTGCGCGAGGGCGATCAGGTGACGGTCGATGCCGACAAGGACGGCGGCTTTACCGTCGTGTGCGACAACACGCCGGCGGCCACCTACGAGGTCCCCGACGCCGAATAGATTTATGGGACATGCCTTAAAATCTGCCAGCCGTCTCTAAACGCCAAAGGCGGCGGATCCAATTGGGTCCGCCGCCCTTATTCGTGCGACAATCGATAATGTTGAACGGATGCGATGCAAGGAGCTATGCAGATGAAAGACGAGATCAAGACAAGTGCGCCGGCGACCGATGCCGCACCCGCCGCACCCAAGCCTGTGCCTAAGCCGGCACCCAAGCCGCGCGACCCCTACATCCGTGCCGAGAACGAGGACGATGACGGCTACGATCCCTACAGCGATCGCCGCCCCGAGCGCGAGCCGCTGTTCGAAGCCGACCCGTGGCGCTAAGTGCCACCCAAAAGGCCACCAATAAGTTGCGGTGAAATAGGGACTGTTTTGCGGTTTGACCAGCAAAAACAGCCCTATTTCACCGCAACTGCGTTAGGGATTTTTCTACAGGGGGAGGGTAGTCAAAAAAGCCCCGTCCCAAATTGACTGCTCGGGGAGTCGCATTCGAGCTCGGTTGTCCTCTTAGCCACTCGATATCCTTCGGAGCAATAACGGTGATAAAACTTGCTTAAGTGTTAATCAAGCTACACACAATCTTGCTCTCTAATTAATCAAGAATCGGTATAATTTTGATTAGCTAGAGAGCAAGATTGGAGAATCATGGCATTCAACGACTTGATCGCCCAGAAAATAAAGGACTTTGAACAGCAGGGGGTTCCGCAGTTTTTTGAGCGAGACCTTGATCTAGGAAACCCACAGGAGCCAAAGCGCGACAACATCGTAAATGTGATTGTGGGGGCCCGCCGTTGTGGAAAGACGTATCGCCTGTATCAGGAGATGCGGCGGCTTCAGAGCCGGGGCGTCGAGCTTGACCGGATGCTTTACTTCAATTTTGAGGATGAGCGCTTGCGCCCGTATGAGCCATCGCTGCTGGCGGACGTGCTCGACACGTTCTATGCGCTGTATCCTGTTGCTCGAACCGAGGGCGCTTACATTTTCTTTGACGAGATCCAGGAAATTCCCGAATGGGGTGCGTTTCTGCGGCGTGTAGTCGATACGGAGAAAGCGACCGTCTATGTGACGGGATCTTCTTCTAAGATGCTGTCCTCAGAACTTAAGAGCGAGTTCAGGGGTCGTTCCCTTGTGCGAGAGCTTTTTCCGTTGAGTTTTTCGGAATACGTTCGATATAAGACGGGGAGCGTTCCCGAGCCAGATGCGACCTTTTCTCCGAGCGATGCGGCGCTGCTTCGGCATCATCTGATCGGGTATCTTGAACGAGGGGGATTCATCGCGACACTTGAGCAGACGCCTGCAGACGCGATTCAGCTGCTACAGGAATATGCTTCGCGAACGGTCGCCATGGACGTCGTTGAACGTTACGACGTCAAGAACCCTCGCCTGGCATCGCTGTTCTTGACGCGGTGTATGGCATCTTCGGGACGAGAGCTGTCAGTGAACAAAGTGTACAACGAGTTCAAGAGCAGACAGATACCCGTCAGTCGTAATTCGCTTAGCGATTTACTTGAGTATTATGAGGACGCCTACCTGTTATTTTCTGTGCCGGAGTTCACGCGTTCACTGGCAAATAACATGCGGTCTGCGTCTAAGGTCTACGCTGTCGACCCTGCGATGTTTGGAGCATTCTCTCCCGCATCAGCATTGGACCAGGGCCAGAGGCTCGAGACCGCAGTGTTCAATGCGCTAAGAAGAAAGACTCCCGCGGTGAGGACCGGCTCGGTCTGCCGCCTGCTGATCAAAGAGAAGAGCAAAAGCCATGAGGTGGACTTTGTGGCTGGGGACGCGCTTCTCATGCGGGCTTATAGCCTGATTCAGGTGAGTGCGGATATGGCACGTGAGAAAACGCGCGAGCGCGAAATTGCCGCGCTTGATGCCTCGATGGCCCAGTTCGATCTTGGCGAGTCGGCAATCGTTACCATGGATGAACAGACCGATATTTCATGCGAGCACGGTGTGGTCCACGTTGTGCCCGCATGGAAGTGGCTCCTTGCCTAATCATCTATGGACCTGTGGGGTCAGGACCTCCTGGCTCCCTCATCACGGTTGGGGAGCACCTTGCTGCGCCAGGCTAGTCCTGGGCTTTGATACTCGGCAGGAGAATCTGGGCGAGGTAGTCGGTCTCGAGTTTGGCGGCGGCGTCGGCCTTGCCGTCTTTGCCGACCAGTACGTTCTTGATCTGGCTATAGGTATAGCGGTTGCCGGTCGTAAGCTCGACAAGCTCAATGGCCGCGTCCATGGGGTAGGTCGACACTGGATCCTGGGTGCGCCCGTTGATAGTCTGGGGCACCACGTACGGATAGACGGGGCCGCTGGCATAGACGGTATAACCGTTGCCCAGATTGGCCGCACCCAAAACCGTATCGCCCTCATCGGGCGTAAAGCTCTCGCCCTCGCGCACCGCGACGAGCGTCACGATCGGCGTATCGCTGTCGCCGTCCAGATAAATGCACAGCGTGTTGCCGTTTTGCCAGGTTGCGACCTTGCCATACCACTCAACCGGAATATCGAGCTGATACAGGTCCGTTGCCTTATGCCGAGCATCGGCATCGCGCGCGGCCTGCGCTTCGCTCGCGCTCACGGCATTGACGGCGGCGTCGCGCCGCGCGGTTGCCGCCTGCTGAAGTATCTTGGCGGCCGCGGCGGAGCTCGCACCGCCTTCCTCGGCATACTTGGCGGCGGCATCGATCTGGTCGTCAGTCACCGTGTCGGCCGAAGGCACCTTGAGCTTAAAGGTGGCCTGGGCACTTAAATCCTGTCCATCGCTCTTAACGGCGACCTGCGTCTTGGTGGTCGGGACGGTATAGATGGTGCCGTCGGCCGCGATGGGGGAGGCGGCGATGGAGAGCGTGTAATCGCCGGGCAGCAGTTTGATGCCGCGGCCGCGCTCGTCAACGTAGAGCGTTTCGCTCACGGAAGAACCGTCGGAATCTTGTCCGCTCACCTGCACGGGAATCTTGGAGCCAGTTGAGCAGTCGAGGCCCGCGGCATGCACGCCAATCTGCACCGACATCATGGTATGGGCGTTTGCGGCAAGCACGGCAGCCTGCTCTTGTTGATATCCGTTCCAGGCAGCATAGCCTGCGCCGCCGGCAACAAGCGCGACGGCTACGACGCCGGCAACCATCAGATTGCGGCGCTTGGGCGACATTTTGCGATGGCGGACCTCGGCCTCGCGTGCCGAGGGAACGGACGGCAGGGGAATATCGCCCATGGCGATGGTCTCGTCCACGGCAGGCGCAGAGCCTAAGCCAGGAAGCTCGCGGGTCAGCGAATCCTCGGCCGGCAAGCTGTCGAGCAAGATGGTTTCCTCGCCCGTGTCGGATTCGGGCTGGTTGTCGGCCTCGCTTTCGGTGTCTTCGTGACCTGCCTCATCTTCGGCAGGCTCAACGTCGCCTGCATCCTGATCATCGGGCTGTGCCTCGATTTCCGGTTCATCCTGCACATCAACGCTCGAATCGTCAAACGCAACATCGTCAAGCGAAATCCGGTCTAGGCTCTCCAGGGCCTCGGCACACGCTTCTGCATCTTGGGCCGCATCCTCTTGGCCCATCGTCTCATCTTTCATATATCCCCCAAGCTCAATATCGGGACAACACTGTACCCAAAAACGGGACCCCATAGAGCCGCCGCATGATTTGAAATCCGATTTTATATATGCGTATGTTTTTGAATAGATGAATAGAGACGCAACGACAAAAGCCCCCGAAAAGCGAGCGAAACGCTTTCCGGGGGCTCTGCGAGACATTGGATGAAAATCCTGACGGGCGGGCCTATGCCCAACTGCCAACAGCGACCAACACGTTACTCGGCGTGCGCGTAATCCACCTTGGCGCGGCGAGCGGTAGCCTTCTCCCAATCGCTGGTGCCCTCAAAGACATCCTGCTTGTAGGGATTGCGGCCGAGCTTCTTGGCGCGGTAGGCGATGTAGATGATCGCGGCGACGTTGGCGACCAGAGCGGCGATCGAGACCGCGGTAGCGGCGCCGGGGTCGAGCGTGGAGTGGGTCACAAAGATGGACTCCTCCTGGAAGTACGGGAACACCTGGGCAAACATGCACCAAATGGCCAGCGTAAAGGCGCGGTTCTGGATCCAGCCGCCCTTGTTCCAGATAAAGGCGGCGACGGTGGGCGCCAGAAGCAGCGCAAAGCCGCAGAACCAGGAGTGGGTGGGCAGGCAGTTGTAGGTGTAGCAGAAGTTCCAGATATCGTAGGCGATGATGTAGACCCAGGTCATATCGGGCCACAGCATGTCGGTCTGATCCTCGGAGGCGTAGACGCTCCACCAACCGGTCATGCAGAAGATGTTGATAATACCGGCGATGCCGTTGAACACGTTGTTCCAGCCGGCCAGCTGCGTAGCACCTTCGGAGGTGACCCAGGTGGACTCGCCCAGGACAAAGAAGTGATAGGCGCTCTCAAAGTCGGACACGACGGCGATCATGATGTTGATGGCGACGATCACAAACGGCCACGCGCGGAACCAATGCGCCTTGCCGATCTTTCCCCACTGGTACTTAATGGCAATGAAGCCCCAGCAACCAGCCAGCGCCGCGTATACCTTGGCGTAGTGGAACCAGCTGTTCTGGTACACATGGGTGGGGTTGGTGAGCGCCCACTCGGCACCCTGCGAGACGCCGATGGCGATGGCGACGCAGTAGATGGTCATGGCCAGCGGAGCCACGCCAAAGATGATTGCCGCGCCCAGCTTGGTGCGGCGGCCGACCTCGTTGAGCACGATCAGGCCGATAAAGACCATGGCCCATCCGGCCCAGTGGATAAGGGTATCGCTACCCCAAACATCGAACAGCATGCTGCTCTCCTTTCACACGCCCGCGGCCCCTCTTCTGATCGCGGGCAGTTTGGCCAAATGTCGTCAGTTCTGGGGCTTGCGCTCCGGATACTTGGCGGTATAGCCCTCGATGTGGAGTGTCGAGGCGATGATTTCCTTGACCGTCTCGTCGGGCACATCGGGGTGCGTGCGGATATACATCAAAAGACCCATGATGAGGGTGTAGAACGTTTCGTAGACATGGTCGATGCGCAGCTCGTGGTGGGCGACAAAATCCACCACGGTGGTGTCGCAGATATACTGCGCCACGCGCTGGACCACGTTGTGCAAAAAGCCGCCGTAGAGCGCGCCGCTGTTGGAGGTCAGAGTGTGCGGCAGTTCGTGGCCGCTGGCGACCAAGCGCTTAAAGAGCGGGGCGACGGTGTCGAGCGCGCCCTCGATATCACCGACGGTGCGGTTGGCATTCCACTGCTCGAGCTCGGAGATAAAACCGTCGATTGTCTCGTCCATGACGGCGGTGACGGCGGCGTCCATGTCGGCGAAGTAGTGGTAGAACAATGAACGCGTGCAGCCGGCTCGCTTGGTCACGGCCGATACCGATAGGTGGGACACGCCCAGCTCGGAGCTTACGGTGCGCACGGCATCGAGGATCTCGCGACGGCGTTCGTCGCCCGTCAGGCGCTTTGCCGCGCTATCGGATGCGGGGACGGCATCGACCACAGAGGTACCTGCTGTGTTGTTGCCCATGTTTTGCCGCCTTTCATCCTCTTTTGCCTGACCGTTCGCCTAACAGTCTTGAATATTGTTGACGGTTCGTCAATACTATTTTTGACACAATGTCAACAATGGCGGGTGAACGGCATGGGGGCATGCCCGGCCTGCAAAAAAGAGGGGCGCCGCGGTCCCGCCGGGCTGTGGCAAGAGAAGGGACAACCATGATTCTCAACGGACCGGGGATTAGCTACACCGAGCCCGACATCGGTTCGGAGTTCGTACCGCCGCTGCCGGAGCATCCGCGTGAGGCCATCGTCAAGCTGTGCGAGCACTGCACCAACCGTCTGCTGCATCGCGATGAGCTGCTGGGCTACGAGTACTGGTCGTTTGCCGAGGCCGCGACCGACGAGCAGGCCGAAGTGCTCTGCAAGATGAAGATGCGCCGTCCCTATACGCTGCCCGAGATGGCCAAGCTCACCGGCATGCCCGAGACCCAGATCGAGAAGATGCTCGACGACATGAGCTACACGGGTCTGCTCGAGTACAACTGGGAAAACCCCGAGCGCGCCAAGCAATGGGTGTTGCCCATGCTGGTGCCGGGTTCTGCCGAGTTCCTCAACATGCGCGTGAGCCAGCTCGAGGAGCACCCGGTCTATGCCAAGTTCTTTGAGCAGGCGTCCAAGGGACCGCTGTCCAAGGCCACGCCGATGGTGCCGCCCGGAGGCGCCGGCATCGGCATGCACGTCATTCCGGTCGAGAAGGCCATCGACGCCGCGAGCACCTCGGTGCCGATCGAGCATATCGAGCACTGGCTCGACAAATACGATGGCAAATATGCCGCTAGCACCTGCAGCTGCCGCGCGAGCCGTCGCGTGATGGGTGAGGGCTGCGCCGACGACCCCGCCGACTGGTGCATTGCCGTGGGCGATATGGCCGACTATGTGGTTGAGACCGACCGCGGCCATTACGTGACGCGCGACGAGGTCTACGACATCCTGCGCCAGGCCGAGGACAACGGCTTTGTGCACCAGATCACCAATATCGACGGCGAGAACAAGATCTTCGCTATCTGCAACTGCAACGTCAACGTGTGTTATGCCCTGCGCACCTCTCAGCTGTTCAACACGCCCAACCTGTCGCGCTCGGCCTATGTCGCCAAGGTCGAGAAGGACAAGTGCGTTGCCTGCGGTCGCTGCGTTGAGGTGTGCCCGGCCGGCGCCGTCAAGCTCGGCCAGAAGCTCTGCAGCAAAAAGGCCGGCGGACAGGTGCCTGAGTATCCGCGCCAGGAGCTGCCCGACGCCACCAAATGGGATCACACCAAGTGGTCGCCCAACTACCGCGACGACAACCGTATCGAGACGCATGAGTCCGGCACCGCTCCCTGCAAGACGGCCTGCCCCGCGCACGTTGCCGTTCAGGGCTATTTGAAGCTCGCGGCTCAGGGTCGCTATGACGAGGCCCTAGCACTCATTAAGCGCGAGAACCCGCTGCCCGCTATCTGCGGCCGTGTGTGCAACCGCCGCTGTGAGGATGCCTGCACCCGCGGCCGTGTGGATGCCGCCGTGGCTATCGACGAGGTCAAGAAGTTCATCGCCCAGCGCGATCTGGATGCCGCGACCCGCTACGTCCCGCCCGTGGTGACCCCAACGCGTGCCGGCGGCTTCGACCAGAAGATCGCCATCGTCGGTGCCGGTCCGGCCGGCCTGTCCTGCGCTTTCTATCTGGCCGAGAAGGGCTACAAGCCCGTCGTGTTCGAGAAGAACGAGCGCCCGGGCGGCATGCTCACCTACGGCATTCCCAGCTTTAAGCTGCAGAAGGATGTTATCGAGGCCGAGGTCGAGATCATTCGCCTGATGGGTGCCGAGTTCCGCTATGGCGTGGAGGTCGGTCGTGATGTGACGCTCGACGAGCTGCGCGCGCAGGGCTTTAAGGCCTTTTACGTGGCCATTGGCTGCCAGGGCGGCCGCCTTGCCGGCGTTCCGGGCGAGGATGCCGAGGACGTGGCCGTGGCCGTCGACTTTTTGCGCGAGGTCAACAGTGGCAAGATCGACGCGCTGTCCGGCCGCACCATTGTAGTGGGCGGCGGCAACGTGGCCATCGACGTTGCCCGCAACGCCTGCCGTCTGGGCTCTGAGCATGTTGAGATGTTCTGCCTGGAGAGCGAGGCCCAGATGCCCGCCAGCGAGGAGGAGCGTCGCGAGGCCGTTGAGGACGGCGCTCACATCAGCTGCGGCTGGGGCCCCAAGGAGATTCACCTGGACGAGGCCGGTCGTGTGTGCGGTATCACCTTCAAGCGCTGCACGCGCGTCTTTGACGACGAGGGCCGTTTTGCGCCCGAGTACGACGAGAACGATCTGCGCCGTGTCGATGCCGACCGTGTCGTCATGTCGATTGGCCAGTCCATTGTGTGGGGCGACCTGCTGGCTGGCTCCAAGGTGGAGCTCGGCCGCGGCCAGGGTGCCCTTGCCGATCCCCAGACTTACCAGACCGCCGAACCCGACATCTTTGTGGGCGGCGACGTCTACACCGGCCCCAGCTTTGCCATCGACGCTATCGCCGCCGGCCACGAGGCCGCGGTGTCCATCCATCGCTTTGTGCAGCCGGGCTCCACGCTCACCATCGGCCGCAATCAGCGCCGCTACACCGCGCTCGACCGCGACGACGTTGTGCTCGAGAGCTACGACAACGCGAGCCGCGAGGTTGCGCATGTGGACCGCGAACGCGAGAAGGCTGCGCCGTTTAGCGAGTATGTTGAGACCTTTACCGAGGAGCAGGTGCGCGCCGAGACCGCCCGCTGCCTGGGCTGCGGCGCCTCGATCGTCGACCCCAACAAGTGCATCGGCTGCGGCCTGTGCACCACCAAGTGCGCGTTCGACGCCATCCATCTAGATCGCGACCGCCCCGAGTGCTCAACGATGGTCAAATACGAGCAAAAGCTCCCAAGCCTGGGCAAGTACGCATTGAAGCGTGCAATTAAGATCAAATTTGGGAAGAAGTAAGAGACCTAACAAGTAAGTGAACGGCGGAAGAAAAAAGTGAACGGCGGAAGAAAAAGTGCATGAATTGGGAATCGTCTATCACATCATTCGCGATGTTGAGAACGTGGCGCGCGCTCATGGCGTGCGTCGCGTTTCGAGCGTGACGTTGCTGCTGGGCGAGGTCTCGGGCGTCGTTCCCGACTTGCTGCTCGACGCTTGGCGCTGGGCGGCAGATAAAAAGCCTATCACCGAGGGCGCGGAGCTTATCGTGGAGCCCGTCAACGCCGTGACGCATTGCGAGACGTGCGGCCACGACTATGCGACGGTCGAGCACGGCAAGACCTGCCCCCATTGCGGCAGCGGCGAGACGTACCTGCTCCAGGGTCAGGAGGTCATGATCAAGCAGATCGAGACCCCCGACGAGGACCCGGCAGACGCTACTCCCGACGGCCTTTCCGACGTCCCCGATGCCGTCGACGCCGCCAACCCCCTCCACATCGCCTAGCCCCTAGCCGTTGGGGACGTTCTTAAACGACTAGTCAA
>DBGAPG010000072.1:0-12363 GCA_048438765.1 Collinsella sp. | reverse complement strand
GGAAGGCACGTGCAGACCTTTCGTCATGGCCTCCTACCTTTCTTTCGGGCCTTACTGGCCGAATGTATCAGCGCCCCTCCGTATGGGACGCTGCTTGCTGACAGCTCTAGTTATATCCAAAAACCACCTGCAATTCCACCTCGCCCCCGAACGGTCAGCAAAGTGCGATGAACGGTATATCTCATATGATTCCCCCATGATGCACTTCGGCGTTCTAAAGTAACTTTTCTAAGGTAAACGCTCTTTTTTCTCAAAAATCATCTCCAATTTCAGCTCTAATCTTTCGATTCAGAATTGCATATCTATAACGGTTATATGTATATAAATGACGCTTGTTCACGTTTCTGCCTGTATTCGATGATATTCAGCTACCTATCATTCTTATTCATACATTCTCACCAGTTGAGTGAGGATATAGACCGTTTTCACAACGCGGCTGGCGTCATTTCAATGCCTTGACAGCGTAAGAAGTAGGTAAAGATACCGTTCGCGCGATACGTCCGTGCCACAAGTCGACTAAATTGAGACAATAGTGATTAGTGTTAGGCTACCGTCCCCCGTGGGGACTGAACGGACAGATGCATATGCCGAGCAAAATCGAAAAGAAGCAAGCCGCCGCAAAGCTGCGCAAGCCGCCGCGCGACTTCTCGTACACGCAGAACCGAGAGCTCAGCTGGCTACGCTTTGACAACCGCGTGCTCGACGAAGCCTTCGATGAGTCCGTGCCGCTGTTCGAGCGCCTTAAGTTCGTCTCGATCTTCGAGTCCAACCTCGACGAGTTCCTTATGGTCCGTGTGGGCGGCCTGTCCGACCTGGCCGAGCTTAAAAAGCAGCCCGTGGACAATAAGAGCAATATGACCGCCTCGGAGCAGGTCGAAGCCGTCGTGGCGGAGCTGCCCGGGCTCCTCGACCGTTGGGAGTCCATCTTCAAGAGCATCGAGGGCAAGCTCGATACCCTGGGCGTTCACCGTGCATGCGTCGATTCGCTCACGCCCGAGGAGCGCACCTTTGTCACCCGCTACTTCCAGGCCTACGTGTCGCCGGTTATCTCGCCGTTGGTCATCGACCCGCGTCATCCCTTCCCCAACCTGCGCAACGGCGCACTCTATCTGGCCTGCGGCCTGGACGGCGTCACCGACGAGGAAAGCCTGCTGGGCCTCATCGAGATTCCCGCCTCGATGAACCGCGTGGTCGAGATCCCCTCGCCCACCGGCACCTACTCCTACATCCTGCTCGAGGACGTCATCCTCGCCTGCCTGGACAGTTGCTTTGGCTCCTATAAGCCGCTCGACCGCGCACTCATCCGCGTCACCCGCAACGCCGACATCGATCCGGACGGCGAGGGCGTCGAGGAAGAAGAGGACTACCGCCAGCACATGAAGCGCATCCTCAAGAAGCGCCTGCGCCTGCAGCCGGTAGTGCTCGCCGTCTCGGGTTCGCTCGAGAAGGCGACGCTCAAGACTATCCGCAAGGCACTCGAGCTTTCGCGCCGCTCGGTCTTTACCTGCGATATCCCGCTCGACCTAGGCTACGTCTTTGGCATTGAGGGCAAGATCCCCGAGCATCTGCGCAACGAGTTGCTCTTTACGCCGTTTAAGCCGCAGCCCAACCCCACCATCGACATGACCCGCTCCATCCGTGAGCAGGTGCTGCAGCACGACAAGCTGCTCTTTTACCCTTACGAGGCCATGAACCCGTTCTTGGACCTGGTGCACGAGGCCGCCTACGACCCCGAGTGCATCTCGCTGCGCATCACACTCTACCGCGTGGCCAAGCAGAGCCGCCTGTGCGAGTCGCTGATCGACGCCGCCGAGAATGGCAAAGAGGTCACGGTGCTCATGGAGCTCCGCGCCCGCTTTGACGAGCAGAACAACATCGAGTGGGCCGAGCGTCTGGAAGAGGCCGGCTGCACCGTCATCTACGGCTCCGAGGGCTTTAAGTGCCACTCCAAGATCTGCCAGCTCACCTATCGCGAGGGCATGGCACTTACGCGCCTGACGCTTTTGGGCACCGGCAACTTTAACGAGAAGACGGCCAAACTCTACAGCGACTTTATGCTCATGACCGCCCATCCCGGCATCGGCGAGGACGCCAACCTGTTCTTCCGCAATCTGTCGCTGGGCAACCTGCGCGGCGATTACCGCTTCCTGGGCGTGGCGCCCGTCGGCCTTAAGCCGCTCATCATGCGCGGCTTGGACCGTGAAATTCAGCGCGCCCTTGCCGGCGAGCCCGCCCGCGTGTTCTTTAAGCTCAACTCGCTCACCGACCGCGAGGTTATCGACAAGATTGCCGAGGCATCGTGCGCCGGCGTGCGTGTGGACATGATCATCCGCGGCATCTCGTGCCTCAAGCCCGGCGTTCCGGGCAAGACCGAGAACGTGCATGTCCGCTCTATCGTCGGGCGCTTTTTGGAGCATGCCCGCGTTTACGCCTTTGGCGTGGACTCGGACATGATCTACCTGAGCTCTGCCGACATGATGACGCGCAACACCGAGCACCGCGTGGAGATCGCCTTCCCCGTGCTCGACCCCACCTGCCGCGCCCTGGTGCACGAGTACATGGGCATGCAGCTGCGAGACAACGTGAAGGCCCGCAGCCTGACGAGCGACGGCACCTGGGTTCCCGTGGAGCGCAAGGAGGGCGAGAAGCCCTTCAACTCGCAGGAGGCCCTGCTGGAGCGTGCCTATCGCAACGCCGAGGCCGCCGCGCAGCAGCGTGCGCAGGAGAAGGAACGTGTGGCCGAAGAGGCTGTTCGGAGCGAGCTTGAGCACGAAGCAGCAGTCGAGCCTGTCGCCGAGCCGGAGGCTGTCGTCGCTCCCCCGGCGGCAGAACCCGAGCCTGTCGAGGAGCCGGGGGCCGTCGTCGAGGCCGCAGCCGAGCCCGTCGTTGAGACGGAGCCCGTTACCGCTGCCGCCCCCGAGCCGCAGCCGGCGGCGCCCGTGGTCCAGCAGGTCCAGGCGACCGTCATTGAGCCCGAGCCTGCACCTGAGCCTCAGCCCGAGCCGCAGGTCGCCAAGCCCTCGTCCGAGACGAGCGCCCGTCGCGAGAAGCCCACTGGCAAGACCAAGGCCATCGAGCGCCATCGCCCCGGTCGCGTGCGCATGGGTCTGGGCTTGATTGGCTTAGGCCTAAAGACGCTCATTACCGGCAAGACGAAATAGTCGTTTGTAGAAGCAGTTTGTAGAAGCGCCCCGCATTTGAGGAAAGCCTCGGATGCGGGGCGCTTTTCCCTGCTACCATGGTGCGGACAACAACACGAATGACAGGCAGGGATATGAAGCTCACTATAGAATCGATGACCTACGGCGCCGATGGGCTGGCGCACGCCGACAACGGCAAGGCCGTCTTTGTGCAGGGCGCCGTGGCAGGCGACACCGTCGAGGCCGAGGTCGTACAGGACGGCAAGTCGTTCATGCGCGCCCGCACGACCGAGATTCTGGAGCCGAGCCCCGATCGCATTCAGCCCCCCTGCCCCTTCGTTGGCATCTGCGGCGGTTGTTCGTGGGGCAATCTCTCACGCACGGCACAGCTTGCCGCCAAGGAGCAAAACCTGCGCTCCACGCTCGAGCGCATCGGCAAGTTCGCTCCTGAGCAGGTCGATAAGTTGGTACAGCCCATCTGCCACACCAAGGACGACTGGGGCTACCGCAATAAAATCGAGCTCGAACCGACCGTCGTCAACGGTCGCGTGCGCCTTGGCATGCACGGTGTCGACCCCAGCAAAATCGTGACCGTCGATGCGTGCCCGCTGTTCGATAAGCGCTTCCCGAAGGCGCTCAAATCGGTCGTCGGCGCACTCAACTATCTAAGCGGCAGCCATGACTTGGGGCTCGAACGCGTGGGCATTCGCGCATCGCGCCGCACCAAGGCGCTCGAGGTCGCACTCTGGACGCCCACAGGCTCTTTTCCGCGCTCGCAGGTCTCCCGCGTGCTGGCGGACGCCGCTCATCCCACGAGCATCGTGCGCGTGATGAGCAAGGGCGAAAAGAAGGCCCGCCGTGTCTCCAAGGTCGAAATGCTCGCCGGAGAGGGCTCATGGACCGAGAATATCGCCGAGGGTCAGATGCGCTTGTCTGCCCCGTCTTTTTTCCAGGTCAACACCAAGGGTGCCGAGATTTTGATCGAGCTTGTCATGGAAGCGCTCGACCCGCAGGAAGACGAGCTTGCCGTGGACCTGTACTGCGGTGCCGGCACCTTTACCCTGCCGCTCGCCCGCCGCTGCGACTTTGTCGCTGCCGTCGAGGCCTACGGCCCCGCCGTGCGCGATCTACGCCGTAACCTGGAAATCAACAAGCTTGATAACGTCGACGTCATTGGCGGAGACGCGGTGCGCGAGTTCCCCGACCAGGATGCCGACGTCTTGGTGGTCGACCCGCCGCGTGCGGGCCTCGCCCCCGAAGCCATCGATCTTATCGCCAGCACGAGCGCTCGCGATGTCGCCTACGTGAGCTGCGATCCGGCCACCCTGGCGCGCGACCTCAAGCGCTTTGTCGAGGAAGGCACCTTCTCCCCCGTAAAGATCACGCCAGTTGACCTGTTCCCGCAAACCTTCCACTGCGAGACTGTCGTCCACCTTAGGCGCAACTAGCCACTTAATCATTGCTCAGAAAAATCATTGGGAAATCGAGCGTGGCAAGCGGAGGTCTTCGGGGTATAAGACGGCTAATTGTATGCCGCCTATGAAAGGAACCCCCATGCCCAGCGTTGCCGTTCTCGCCGCCGATGGCTTTGAAACTATTGAATGCTTGACCATGGTCGATGTCATGCGTCGCGGCGGCGTGCGCGCCACGCTCGTCTCGATCATGCCCACGCGTGAGGTCGTAAGCTCGCTGCAGATCCCCGTGACCTGCGATGCGCTCTTTGATGAGATCGACTTTGACGAGTACGACTGCGTCGTGCTGCCCGGCGGCCTACCCGGTGCTACCAACCTGCGCGCCGATCAGCGCGTCTGCGACGTGGTCCGCGAGTTCGCCGCAACCAAGCACGTCGCCGCCATCTGCGCCGCCCCGTTTATCCTGGGCGAGCTCGACCTGCTCGAGGGGCGCCACGCCACGTGCTTCCCTGGCTTTGAGAAAAGCTTCCCCGAAGGCGCCTATACCGGCGAGAAGGTCACGCAAGACGGCAACATCATCACCGCCAGCGGCATGGCCCAGTCGCTCCCCTTTGCGCTTGAGCTGCTGCGCACGCTCGCCGGCGACAAGGCCGTCGATAAGGTCGCCGAGGGCATTCAGCTATGATTTTGGCTTCGCAATCACCGCGCCGCATCGAGTTGATGCGCGAGGCGGGCTATGACATTCGCATCATTCCTGCCGATATCGACGAAACGCCGTTTGATGGCGAGGCCCCGCTTACGCTCGTTGAACGCTTAGCACGCGCCAAAGCCGCCGCCGTTGCCGCCGAACATGCCGAGCCCAATGAGCTGACGGTCGCGGCCGACACCATCGTCACCTTTGACGGCAAGATTCTGGGCAAGCCGGCAACCGAGGACGAAGCGCGCACCATGCTCCGTGAGCTTTCGGGCCGCACGCACCAGGTCGCAACCGGCGTCTGCATCGTTAAGGCAGGCGACACGGCCGCCCCGCATGCCGCCGAGAGCCTGTCCTTTGTCGATGTGACCGACGTGACGTTCTACGAGCTCACCGACGAGCAGATCGAGCACTACGTCGCCTCGGGTGAGCCCATGGACAAGGCCGGCGCCTACGGCATTCAGGGCACAGGAGGACGCATGCTCGTGCACGATATTTCGGGCGACTTCTATAACGTGGTGGGCCTACCCATCGCCCGCGTCGCGCGCGCGATTCAAAAACTCTCGTAATTGCATCTGGCGCTGGGTATCCCCCGGCGCCTACAATTTTGGCGTACCGTACGGATCCCGACCGGGCACAAGGCGCGGCGGAAAACCGATAGGAGTTAAACATGGATACACTGCTCAAAGCCATTGACGTTTGCGATGTCGATGGCTTTTGCTTTGGCAACTATACGGACGATGAGGCAGGCACCGGCTGCACCGTAATCGTGGCACCCGAGGGCGCCACCGGCGGCGTTGACGTACGCGGTGGCGCTCCCGCTTCGCGCGAGACCGACCTGCTGCGTCCCGAAAACACCGTCGATAAGGTCCACGCCGTCTGCCTTTCGGGCGGATCGGCCTTTGGCCTCGAAGCCGCAAGCGGCGTGGCCCGCGAACTCGAGAGCCGCGGTATCGGTCTGCCTGTCGGCCCCACGCAGGTGCCTATCGTGTGCTCCAGCTGTATCTTCGATCTCGCCTTTGGTAACCCCACCGTTCGCCCCGACATTGAGGCCGGCATCGCCGCCGTGCGCGAAGCACTCGACAACACCCCCACCAAGCTCGAACAGGGCAACGTGGGCGCCGGCACGGGCGCTACCGTGGGTAAGCTCATGGGCCCCGCTACCTGCATGAAGGCCGGCCTTGGCGCTGCCGCCGTGGCACTCGGCCCCATCAAGGTGGGCGCCGTGGTCTCAGTCAACGCCTGCGGCAACGTTGTCGACCCCTTCACCGGCGAGTGGGTCGCCGGTATGCGCGCCGCAGCCGATAGCGACCAGATCGTCGACATGGAACTCGCAGCCTTTGCTGCCGCCGGATCCATGCAGATGCCGCTCGACCGCACCAACACCACCATCAGCTGCATCGTCACCAACGTCGAACTCACTAAGGCACAAGCCACCAAGGTCTCCCAGATGGCCGCAGACGCCTACGCACACGCCATCCGTCCCACGCACACCACCAACGACGGCGACACCATCTACACCCTCGCCAGCGGCAAACTAGACGCTCAGACAAGCGCCGCCGTTCCCCTAGACCTACTGGGCATGCTCGCCGTAAGGGCTTTGCAAACCGCCATCGTAAACGGAGCCAAAACCGCCAAAACCTCCCACGGCATCCCCGGCGCCGCAAAGTAGTCCACTCGACCGTCGGCCGGAGACGGGCGGGCGTTACGTTTGCTGCTCTACAGTCCTATGCAAGACGAAGGCCACATTAAGTGGCCTTCTTTGCATGCGGAACTCGCGACAAACGTAACGCCCGCCTGCCTCCGGCCGACTACCAACCAAAATCTTTTCAGCCCAGGCCCCTGTGTACCGCGCGTCTAAGATTTTCAAATTCAAATAACCTGACAATCGATTCTTATAGCAGAGGCCCCTTGGCCTTTAGTTTGATACAAGTTCCGCACGAGCCGGAAAGCACTTAATGTGCTTTCCGTGCGAGCAGGACTGTTCGCAGTAGCAAACTAAAGGCCAAGGGGCCCAGTCAACCTATCAGCAGCGATTACTCAGCAGCTAGTTGAATTTGAAGATCTTTGAGGCAAGACGGTATAGGCCGAGTGTGGTTTTGTCTCCGGCACGACCGCGGAGGTTAGTGAAGAAGCCGACCACACCGTAACGTGCACGACGATACATACGCTCGTCATAGGCCTTCAAATCATTCCACAGCGTCTTCAGACGCTCATCGGCACAATCCTCGTCGGAAAGCTTGGTGAGCACCGAGCAGATCGCCATCATCATGGTGAAGTAGCCCATCATGTACGAACGCAAACGCGACGACTCGACATCGCTGTACAGGTGGTACGACTCCATCATGATACGCGTAACACGGAACTGCTGGTCCAGACGCTTGACCATCGTGGCCTCGTTGACACTCTGGCCCTCGCGACCGATAAAGTAGCGATAGAGGTCGATGTCGGCGTAGTACATGGTCTTGCAACGCGGCAGCGGCACGTAGGCGTAGATGTTGTCCACATAGAACGTGTGCGGCGGCATGGGAAGGTTGGACTCGCGCAGCACATCCGTGCGATAGCACAGGCTGTGCATGAGAAGGTTCTGGTCCAGGCGGAAATGACCGATCTGATCCCAGGAAAAGATCTTTTTGCGCGGCAGGGCAAATTTGTAGCCAATAGCGGTATGCGTGCCCTCGTAAACCTTCTCGTACACGTAGTTCGAGATAAACAGGTCAACGCGCTGGTCGCGCTCCTCAAAGCCACGCAGAATCGACAGCATGGTCGAAAGGGCAGCGCCGTCAAGCCAGTCGTCCGAGTCGACAACCTTGTAGTAGGTGCCCTGCGCCTCGCGCAGACCCGAAAGGACGGCAATACCGTGACCGCCATTCTCCTGGTGCACCGCGCGGATGATTCCAGGATAACGTGCCTCCCACTCATCGGCCTTATCGGCCGTCTCGTCCTTGGAGCCGTCGTCCACCACGATAATCTCGATATCGGTAGCGTAATTGCTCCCCTCCAAGATGGAGGTGATGCAATGGTCCATGTCCTTGGCGGCGTTATACGAGGGAATACCGAATGTTATGACTTTATGCATGGCAGGCGATAATCTCATCCGAAAGATCGAGGGCAGAATTGGTCACGGCGTCCATATCGTAGTAACGATACTCGGCCAGACGACCCACCGGGTGGAAGTTCGTCAGGTTCTGGACGCGCTCAAGATAGCGCTCATAGAGCTCACGGTTCTCGGGCTCAAGAATGGCGTAGTACGGCGTCTCGCCCGAGCCGGGCGTATAGGCCTTGGAGTACTCCTTCATGATGGTGGTCTTGCCGGGCAGGACCTGACCGGTCATGTTCTTGAACTCGGTGATACGCGTGTAGTCCTCGCTCGTGGTGTAGTTGACGGTGCCCACGGGCTGGAACTGGTCCATATCGAGCGTCTCGAACTTCATATCGAGTGTGCGGTACGGCAACGCACCCAAGTCGAGGTTGAACAGCTCATCGAGCGGACCGGTATAGACGATCTCGCCACCATAGACCTTGCCGTCGATCTTGACGGTGGTCTCGTCGATCTCAAAGAGATCGTGGGCGTCCACGTCGCAGAACACGTCGATCAGGTCGTGGTCGAGCATGTGCTCAAAGAGCGCCGTGTAGCCCTCCTGCGGCATGCCCTGGAAGGGGGCTTGCGGGAAGTAGCGGTCATCATCGCCCACAAAGACGGGAACGCGACCGGTGATCGAGGGATCGATCTGATCGGGCGTCTGGCCCCACTGCTTCATGGTGTAATGCAAAAAGACGTTCTCGTAGACGTAATCGGCGACCTCGGCCAAGTCGGGGTCGTTCTTCTTACGCAGCTCCATAATGGGCACCTTGACATCCTTGCCAAAGGTCTCCACGAGCTTCTGATACAGCTCCTCGCCGCGCTCGTCACCAAAGGCGAGCTTGAGACTCGCATGGTTGAAGGGCACGGGCATAAGGGTACCGTTGATGTTGGCGAGCACCTTGTGCTGATAATCCGTCCACTTGGTAAAGCGCGACAGGAAATTGTGCACGCGCTCGTTAAAGGTGTGATAGATATGCGGACCGTACTCGTGAATCAGGATTCCGGCCTCGTCAGTGCAGTCGTAGGCATTGCCCGCTATGTGGCTACGGCGCTCCAAAACGGCAACACGATAGCCGATGGTCTCGGCAAGACGGCGGGCGCAAACGGCACCGGCATATCCAGCACCGACGACAATCATGTCGTACGCGCCGGCGTTAAAGCCTTCAGGCAGGCCTGAGGTAATCTGCATCGATACTCCTTGTCAAAAGCCACGGGCTCGTTAGCTGGGCTTTTCTCGAACATTCTTCGAGACATATTTATCAGAGCGATTATAGCGCTAATGCGTCCTATAATGAGCTTGCCACACAAGGAAAGCTCAAGCACCGCGGCGTACATAATTGAAAGGTAAACCCGCTAGCAGCGGGTTTATTCGTGAACAGCCGGGCGCCTGGAGCTTAGCGAAACGCTTGTAAGGAGTAACATGAGCGATTTCCTTAACCGTATGAAGTCTGCTGCCAAGGCCGACCTTAAGACGATCGTCCTGCCCGAGGGCGAGGATCCGCGCACTATCGTCGCGGCCACCAAAATCATCGAGGAGGGCCTGGCGAAGATCGTCATCCTGGGCAACCCCGACGAGATCAACGTTCCCGGCGCTACCGTCATCGACCCGCGCAATGCCGAAAAGCACGAGGAGTACGCGCAGAAGTTTGCCGAGCTCCGCGCCAAGAAGGGCGTTACCATCGAGCAGGCTCGCGCCCAGGTGATGGATGCCACCTACTTTGGCACCATGATGGTCAAGATGGGCGATGCCGATGGCCTGGTCTCCGGCGCCTGCCACTCCACCGCCGATACCCTGCGCCCCGCGCTGCAGATCCTCAAGACCGCCCCGGGCACCAAGCTGGTCTCGGCCTTCTTCGTGATGTGCACCGACACCCCGCAGTTCGGCACCGACGGCACGCTGATCTTCGCCGACTGCGGCCTCAACATCAACCCGTCCTCCGACGAGCTCTCCGAGATCGCCATCGCCTCCGCCCACTCCTGGTCCACCTTCATGGGCAACGTTGAGCCGCACGTGGCCATGCTCTCCTACTCCACCATGGGTTCCGCTGGCGGCGAGGTCGCCAAGAAGGTCCAAGAGGCCGTGAAGTTCTGCAAGGAGAAGGCTCCCGAGCTCGCCATCGACGGCGACCTGCAGCTCGACGCCGCTATCGTCCCCACCGTCGCCCAGCTCAAGGCTCCCGGCTCCTCCGTCGCCGGTAAGGCCAACGTGCTCGTGTTCCCCGACCTCGAGGCAGGCAACATCGGCTACAAGCTGGTCCAGCGCTTCGCTGGCGCCGACGCCTACGGCCCCATCCTGCAGGGCATCGCCAAGCCGGTCAACGACCTTTCGCGCGGCTGCTCTGCCGACGACATCGTGGGTGTCGTAGCCATCACCGCCGTCCAGGCTCAGATGGCTGAGTAGCGGACGCACTCGCCCGAAGGCCGTACGGGCTAACCCCTGAAAACGTCCTCGACCAATGAAACGCCCCCGTTCTGCTCCTTCGGAGCTACGAACGGGGGCGTTTCTGGTCTGCGGAATGTTTTCAGGGGTTAGCCCGTACGGCCTTCTACTGCTACGAAGCATTCAGAGCATCTGGAGTGGACGGCGGCTTGGCTACGAGCTGGGGCTGAGGATCTGAATGGATGGGTGTCGTTGCTGGGAGCGCAGGCGTTACTGGTGATGATCACTTTGGGACTGGAATTTCCGCCTGCTAGCAAAAAGGCCTCCTGAGCTGCTGCTCAGGAGGCCTTTCGTTCAATCGCAAGCGAACGCACTAGTTATTCGCGGTCAGACGCTCGACGTCGTGGGCGATCATGTATTCCTCGTCGGTGGGGATGACCATGACCGTGACGGAAGAGCCGGCGGCGCTGATGACCTGCGGGCCGTTACCCACGGCCTCGCGGTTCTTGTTGTTGTCGATGCGCACGCCCAGCCACTCAAAGCAATCGCAGAAGGCCTTGCGGATCGACCAGTCGTTCTCGCCGATGCCGGCGGTAAAGGTGATGGTGTCCACGCCCGCCATGGAAGCGATCATGGAGCCAGCCTGCTGCATGGCCTTGTAGGCAAACATGTCGAAGGCAAGCAGGCAGCGCTCGTCGCCCTCGGAGGCGCGCGTACGGATGTCACGGGCGTCGTTGGAGATGCCCGAGATGGCAAGCAGACCAGACTGCTTGTTCATCATGTCATCGACTTCCTGGTAGCTGTAGCCGCCCTCGCGCTGCAGGTAGCACACAGTAGCCGGGTCAATGGAACCACAACGGGTGCCCATCATCAGGCCGTCGAGCGGCGTGAGGCCCATCGTGGTATCGCGGCATACACCGTCCTCAATGGCGGCGAGCGAAGCGCCGTTGCCCAGATGACACGAAAGCAGACGGTGGCAGCGCGAACCCAGGATCTCCTTGGCCATCATCCACTCGTAGCGGTGGCTCGTACCGTGGGCGCCGTACTTGCGCACGTGATACTTGTTACACACGTCCTTAGGCAGGGCGTAGGTGTAGGCGACCTCGGGCATAGTCATGTGGAACGAGGTGTCGAAGACGGCCACGTTGGGCAGCTCCGGATACTTCTCGCGACAATACTCGATTGCCGCTGCCTCGCCGTAGTTGTGCAGCGGGGCAAGCGGTGCCACCTCGAGAATCTTAGCCATGACCTCATCGTCGACGACCGCGGAATCGTCAAAGTACCAGCCACCCTGAACGATACGATGCCCAATGCCATCGATCGTAAAGTCGGTCTTCTCGAGCTCCTCGAGCACACGTGCGATAGCCGAACGGTGGTCCGGGAAGGGGACCTCCTCGGTTTGCTTGGCGCCACCGTTCTCGGAGTGGCCAAAGATGCCCATGTCCGAACCGATACGTTCGCAGTTGCCCTTGGCGAAAACCTCGCGGGTATCGGTATCCAAAAGCTGATATTTAAGGCTTGAGCTACCGGCGTTGACAACAAGTACGTTCATGAGACTCCTTTGCAGTGCGATACGGTCGGCGCAGACCCCTTAAGGCGGCCGCATGTTAATAAGAAGTTATCACAATTTAATAAATAACTATCAGGCATAT
>DBGAPG010000071.1:0-3372 GCA_048438765.1 Collinsella sp. | reverse complement strand
CGGGTGCTTCGACCGGAGCCTTTGAGGCCTGCGAGCTGCGCGATGGCGACAAGGGCCGCTACCTGGGCAAGGGTGTTTTGCAGGCCGTCGAGCACGTCAACAACGAGTGCGCTAACGCCGTCGTGGGCCTCGACGCCTTCGACCAGCGCGCCGTCGATGCCGCGCTGATTGCCGCGGACGGTACCCCCAACAAGACCAAGCTCGGTGCCAACGCCATCCTGGGCGTGTCGCTGGCCGTCGCCCGCGCCGCTGCCGAGTCGGCGGGCCTGTCACTGTACCAGTACCTGGGCGGCGTCAACGCCCATCTGCTGCCCACGCCCATGATGAACATCCTCAACGGCGGCGTGCATGCCGACAATAACGTCGACTTCCAGGAGTTCATGATCATGCCGGTGGGCGCCCCGAGCTTTGCAGAGGGCCTGCGTTGGTGCGCCGAGGTCTACCACACCCTCAAGGGCGTGCTGCACGAGGCCGGCCTGGGCGGCGGCGTGGGCGACGAGGGCGGCTTTGCCCCCAACCTTAAGACCAATGCCGAGCCGTTCGAGTACATCACCAAGGCCGTCGAGAAGGCTGGCTTTAAGCCCGGCGTCGACTTTATGTACGCCATGGATCCGGCGTCCACCGAGTTCTACAACGCTGAGACCGGTATCTACGAGCTCAAGGGCGAGGGCGTTGAGTACACGAGCGCCCAGATGGTCGATTACTGGGAGAAGCTCGTCGACACTTATCCCATCATCTCCATCGAGGACGGCATGGCCGAGGAGGACTGGGACGGCTGGGTCGAGCTTACCCGCCGCATTGGCAATAAGGTGCAGCTGGTGGGCGACGACTTGTTCGTCACCAACACCGAGCGCCTCAAGAAGGGCATCGAGCTGGGTGCCGCCAACGCGATCCTGGTCAAGGTCAACCAGATCGGCACGCTCACCGAGTCGCTGGAGGCCATCGAGACCGCCAAGGAGGCCGGTTACGCTTGCATCGTGAGCCACCGCTCCGGCGAGACCGAGGACTCCACGATCGCCGACCTGGTCGTGGGCGTCAACGCCGGCCAGATCAAGTCGGGCGCCCCGTGCCGCAGTGATCGTATTGCCAAGTACAACCAGCTCATCCGCATCGAAGACGAGCTCGAGGGCAGCGCGCACTACGCCGGCAAGTCTGCGTTCTACAACATTCGCTAGAATCGGCTAAGCGGATGAGCCTGGCGGGGAGGGGTTGACTCGGCCCCGCCTTGCTCGGTTTGGACATCGCCGGACGCTATCAGGCGCTGGGCCACGTAACGGTCGCGTGGCCCAGCGCCTTTTTTATGTCGAGCGAAGGCTGACGAAGGCAGTGCGGGCGCTCGTGCTATAACTAATGTACTTAGCGCAAACAAACCTCAACCGTACAAGGCGCACATGGATCAGATTTTCGACAACAGGCACTATTCCGCCGCCTCGCCCGAGCCGTCGTCTCGCGGCGCCCGCACCGTTCAGCTGGGCGGATCCAATCGCGCTGACGCCACTCGCCCTACGCGCCGCTCGGCGGCTGCCTCGCGCCCCCATGCTCAACCGTATATGCCGCAGAACCGTCCGTCGCGTTCGTCGCATGCATCGCGCTCGTCGTCGCAGACGCACGATACGCCGAGCCGTCCCTCGAGCCGCCTTTCCGGCTCGGATTTTATGCACTATGCCAACGACAACGCGGTGATCAAGGCGATCTATGACTTTACCCATGGCCCCCAACGCCCGCTGTTCATTGGCATTGTGGTGGCCCTGATGCTCGTGAGCCTGTACTTTCCCGTGCGCGACCTGTACGTGGCCAAGCGCTCGAGCGACATTTTGGCCAAGCAGGTCGAGATTCAACAGCAATACAAGGATGAGCTGCAAAAAAGCGTCGACAAGGAGCTCTCGGAGGAGGGCGTTAAGGACATGGCGTCCGAGAAACTGGGCATGGTGATGCCTGGCGAAATCAGGATTGACGTGCAGGGCTTGGACGACGATTCCGATTCGTCGTCGAGCAAAAAGTCCTCGAACGCCAAAAAGGCCGCCGAAGTCGCAAAAGAGATCGAGAACGTTGGTAAAGACGCGCCGTGGTACATTCAGACGCTCGACATGCTGTTTGGGTTTAAGGGCGTCGAGGGGCAAACGGTCGCTTCGAACGGCAAGTAGGCGAGGATTGCCTGGAGGGGGCTTGCAATGACGCAGAGCGACAAGCGATATAAGGTGGCCGCGATCGACCTGGGTACGGTGTCGTCGCGCTTGGTGTTGGCGCAGGTGGTCGGCGGGGCGATCGTGGAATCGTCCAAGCATACCGAGATTACCGATCTGGGCGAGGGCGTGGATGCGACGGGCCGCTTTTGCGAGGCCGCGGTCGAGCGCGTGCTGGCTGCGTGTCGCATGTTCGTGGACGAGGCGCGCGCCTTTGGGGCCCAGTGCATCTGCACCACGTGCACGAGCGCCGCGCGCGATGCGTCCAACGCCGCGCTGCTGCTCGATGGCTTGCGCGAGCTGGGGCTCGAGCCGCAGGTGATTCCCGGTGAGATTGAGGCGCGTCTGACGTTTTTTGGCGTGGCGCACGACTTTGCGGGCGAGCGCATCATCGTCGCCGATTCGGGCGGTGGCTCCACGGAGCTCGCGACGGGCGTCTACGCGCCTGAGCGCGGGGTCTTTGCGCTGGAGGGAACGCGCTCACTGGACATCGGTTGCCGTCGCGTGACGGAGCGGTTTTTCTCGGCGCTGCCGCCGTCGACGGACGAGCTTGCAGCTGCTGCCGGCTGGGCAAACAAGCAGTTTACGGGCTATTTTGAGAGCCTGCCTGTCGACTTTGAGCGCGCCGAGCGCCTCGTCGCGGTGGGCGGTACCGTTACCACGCTCGTGGCGCTGGTCCACGAACTGGAGCCGTACGACTCGAACTTTGTGCACCTGCGCGAGCTTTCGATGGAGCAGATTTCGGCCGCTATCGAGCGCATGTCCACGCTGGACGTGGAGGGCATCGCCGCGCTACCGGGTGTGCAGCCCAAACGCGCGGGCGTGATCTTGGCTGGCGCCGTGGTAATCCGCGAGCTCATGCGAGCCGGCGGCTACAGGGCGCTTACCGTGAGCGAGAACAGCCTGCTCGCCGGCATGGCCGCCACCATCAACGAGACTCTCGACGGCGCCGCCCCCACCATCGGCTGGACCCCGAGCCTGAGCGCCCTCTAAATAAGTTGCGGTGAAATAGTTCCTAAATAAGCTGGTAAACGGTATAAACAGGATCTATTCCACCGCAACTTAGAGCCCCACCGGCGTGTAAAAGAAACGAGCCCGCATCCCTGGGGGACACGAGCTCGTAAACAATACATGGTAGGGGCGGTGGGACGTCTGCGTATTTGCTGCGCAAATACGCACCGGCTTCGGC
>DBGAPG010000070.1:0-6491 GCA_048438765.1 Collinsella sp. | reverse complement strand
ACGCATCGAGCCCGCGCAGCACCCAACCGCCCGCGCGATCGTAGCGAAACCAGCTCCCTGCCAGGGTGGTAGCCGACCCAGCGTGCATTTTTTGGAGTATTCTGCTTCCATCCGTGCGCGGGAAGGCTTCCGAGCCGTTCTCGAGCGACGTTTGCGCCACAAATTCAGACGATTTGTCCAATTCCGAACTTTTTTTCGCGCTCGATACGTCCCCGGGCGGCTCCAGAGAGCCCAAATTGTCCTCACGCCTGCTGAATACTCCTTTATTTGCACATCGGATGGCACCCCACCCCAACATGTCATCGGACAACAGCGATTCTCGGCGTCCCAAAGAAGCCATATCCGCCACCTCGCGCACGCGACCGTCCTCAATCCGGTACGCACACGTCGCGTATTCGAGCATTGGGCGCGGCTGATGCGTCGCCACAACAACCGTGCAGCCCAGCTCGCGATTCACGCGAAACAGCGCATGCAGAAAACTCTTCTCGGCAACGGGGTCGAGCTGAGACGTGGGCTCATCGAGCAGCAGCACGCGCGGGCGGAGCGCCAACACGGCGGCCAACGACAGCAGCTGCTTGCGACCACCAGAAAGCGTATCGGTATCGCGGTGGAGCCAATCCTCCAGCCCAAAGAAATAGCTGGTCTCGGCCACGCGACGACGCATCTCGTCACGCGCTAGCCCCAAGTTTTCCAGGCCAAACGCCATCTCGTGCCACACGGTCTCGCACACAATCTGGTTCTCGGGATCCTGAAACACATAGCCCACGCGCTCCGCGGACGTCCGAACATCCATGTCGGCAACGCTCTCGCCCAGCACGCGCAGTTCGCCAGCGCGCTCGCCCGTCGGCGCGATCTCGGGTTTGAGCAGCGAGAGTAGCGTCGACTTGCCCGAACCGGTACCGCCAACAAGCAGCGCAAACGCACCTTGGGAAACACGCCAATCAAGCCCCTCGAGCACCGGTGCCTCGGCCCCGGGATAGGCAAAACTAAGGCCCCGCACCTCAATCGCAGGCACATCGGAGCCGCACGCCCCGCCCGTTACCGAGCAGCTATCCAACCGAGCCATCAGCCAAACCTCTTCTCATCAATCGCGTGCAACGCGCAAGGCAGCACCATCCAGGCAGCGTACACGACATAGCCCGGCCACGGCGCCGGCACCGAGAGCTGCGGATAAAACGAATACTGCGTCGTCGCGGTCCACGCCACCGCCACCGCGGCAGCACCAAACAGCGCAAGCCCAACCAGCGCGGCAACGTCGCTGCGCCCCAGCCGATACCGCGCATACGTCGTACGACGCGTCGCGGCGCCCCACCCGCGCGAGCGCATCGCGTCCGCGCGCTCCAACGAATCTTCCATGCCCCAGCCCATCAATGCACTCGATGCCCGCAGGCGCGAGCGCACGGGGTCGGCCGGCGCGCGGCCCGGCACATCAATCGCATCCTGCACCGCCAGCACCGTACGGCCGCGGCGCAAAAACTGCGGGATAAGCCTCATGCACATCGAGATCATGAGCGCGATCACCGGTGCGGCGTTACCCAAAAGCGCGAGCACCTTGTCGTATTCGAGCATCGACGCCGCGGCCTCAAACCACAGCACGCTCGCCACAAACAGCCCGCCCATGCACAGGCCGTATACCATGCTCTCCAGATACACCGCGCGCATGCCAATACGGAACAGCTCCGTCGAGCCCGAGGCACTAAACAGTGGATTGACCAGCGCGATAATCAAAATCACCGGCAGCTGCCAGCGAAGTGCGCCCAGCGTGCGGGCAGCCCCACGCGTCGCAAATCCATACGCCAACCCGCCCGCAAGTGACAGCGCAATCAGCACCGGCTGCATCGAGAACATGGTGAGCCCCAGCGTCAGCACTATATAGAGCGCCGGCACAGCTGGATGCGACATCGAGAATGCCGCGACGGGCTCGCCGCCAAACTCCTCTCGTATGTTGTCCACGGGCACCCCCGTCCCCTCGCTCAAACGACAGCTCCGCAGCACCGCCGCCATGCACGGCCAGCGCAAACGCCACGCCGGCGGCGCAAGCCTCAACCGCCGCAATCCAATCGTTACGCGCTCAACATATGCCTGCGGTATCATATTGCGCCGTGTATCGTTTCCAAGCACACGTCTCTATAACGTAACAGGAGATCACATGGACGCAACCGCAATTATCCTCGCCGCCGGCGAGGGCACCCGCATGAAGTCGAACCACTGCAAGGTTTCGCACAAGATCCTGGGCAAGCCCATGGTTCAGTGGATCGTCGACGCCACCATCAAGGCCGGCTGCAGCCGCGTCGTGGTCGTCATCGGCAGCCACGCCGACGAGATGCGCGCCCTCATCGACGGCGCCTACGCCAACAGCGCCACCAAGGTCGAGTGCGTCGAGCAGACCGAGCGCCTGGGCACCGGCCACGCCGTGAAGGTCGCGCTCGAGGCCTGCGGCATCACGCAAGGCCCCGTCGTCGTGCTCAACGGCGACTTGCCGCTCATCACCGCCGACACCGTCGCCAAGTTCGCGCAGACCGTCGCCACCGGCGAGCTCGCCTGCACCGTCATGACCATGACCCCGCCCGACCCCTTTGGCTACGGCCGCATCAAGCTGGGCGCCGACGGCCAGATCGAGCGCATCATCGAGCAGAAGGACTGCACGCCCGAGCAGGCCGCCACGCTGCTGGAGTGCAACGCCGGCTGCTACGCCTTTGACGGCGCGCAGCTCGCCGCCCACATTAACGAGATCGGCAACGACAACGCGCAGTCCGAGTACTACCTGCCCGACATGCTCGAAATCCTCAAGGGTCACGGCCAGGTGGTCTCCATCTTCCACTGCGACGACTACCGCGACGGCCTGGGCGTCAACAGCCGCATTCAGCTCGCGCAGCTCACCGCCATCGCGCGCGACCGCATCAACGAGCACTGGATGGCCGAGGGCGTTACCTTCATCGACCCCACGCAGGCCTGGATCGGCCCCGACGCCACCATCGGCCGCGACACCGTCGTGTGGCCGCAGACGCACCTGATCGGCCACGTCACCGTGGGCGAGGAGTGCCAGCTCGGCCCCAACAGCCGTCTCACCGACACCACCGTCGGCAGCGGCTGCATCATCGATGAGACCATCGCCATCGAGGCCGTCATCGAGAACGGCGTCGACTGCGGCCCGCGCGCCTACCTGCGCCCGGGTACCCACATGCTCGACGGCTCCAAGGCCGGCACGCACGTGGAGATCAAGAAGTCCACGATCGGCGAGGGCTCCAAGGTGCCGCACCTGTCCTACATCGGCGACACGACCATGGGCTCCGGCGTCAACGTGGGCGCCGGCTCCATCACCTGCAACTACGACGGCGTACACAAGCACAAAACCGTCATCGGCAAGGATGCCTTCATCGGTTCCGATACCATGATGGTCGCGCCCGCCCAGATTGGCGACGGCGCGCTCGTGGCCGCCGGCTCCGTCATCACTGAGCCGGTCCCGGCAGACGCACTCGGTCTGGGCCGCGCCCGTCAGGTAAACATTGAGGGCTGGGCCGCCGATTATCGCCGCCGCCTGCACGAGGACGACGAGGCATAACGTTTTACCAAGCATCTAAGGAGCTGTTCCCATGGGGGCGGCTCCTTTTTCTATCGTGACCTGCGCAACCGGATGAATGGTCGGTTCGTGTCCGTTGACGGTAAAGACGTTATCAAGACCCGATTAACCCCGCCGCGCGGTTACAATGCAAAAAGGCATCTATATGGCATTCGATATAAAGGAGAAGGGTAATGCCGATTAATGATCCCGAGAAGTCGGAGAATATGCGCAAGTCCATCCGCGTGTATTCCGGTTCCTCCAACCGTCCCCTCGCTCAGAAGATCGCTGAGTACCTTGGGGTCGAGCTTTCGGGCCTTACGCTAAAGCAGTTCGCCAACGGTGAGATTTACGCCCGCTACGACGAGACCGTCCGCGGCGCCGACGTCTTCCTGATTCAGTCCGTGGCCGGCGGCAACGTCAACGACATGCTCATGGAGCTGCTCATCGCCACCGACGCTGCCAAGCGCGCATCCGCCCGCTCCATCACCGCCGTTATCACCCACTACGGCTATGCCCGTCAGGACCGCAAGGCCGGCCCGCGTGAGCCCATCACCGCCCGCCTCGTCGCCAACCTGCTCGAGCGCGCCGGCGTCAACCGCATCATCACCCTCGACCTGCACCAGGGCCAGATTCAGGGCTTCTTCGATATCCCGGTTAACCACCTGTCCGCGCTGCCGCTGTTTGGCCAGTACTACAACGACATGCACTTCGACACCGACAACCTGGTTGTCGTCTCCCCCGATGTGGGCCGCGCCAAGGCCGCCAAGAAGCTGTCCGACATGCTCGGCTGCGACCTGGCCATCGCCCACAAGGGCCGTCCGCGCCACAACGCCGCCGAGGTCATGGGCATCATCGGTGACATCAAGGGCAAGACCTGCATCATCAACGACGACATGATCGACACCGCAGGCACCCTGTGCGCCAACGTCAAGGAGCTCAAGGCTATGGGCGCCGGCGACATCTACGTATGCGCCACCCACGGCATCTTCTCCGGTCCGGCCATCGAGCGTCTGAACGACGCCCCGATCGTCGAGTGCCTCGTCACCGACGCCATTCCCGTCGAGGTCGGCGGCAAGATCAAGACCATCTCGGTCGCCGAGGAGTTCGCTCAGGCCATCTCCGCCGTTTACCACGAGGAGCCCGTCTCCACGCTCGTCGGCGGCGACTTCGCGCTGTAATCCAGCGTGCATCTCATCATCTTTGGTGTTTTTAAAGGGTCGGAAGCTCGCTTCCGACCCTTTTTCTACCCCTCGACAACCTTCCCTGGACAATTAGTTCAGATACGTATTTTTTTAAAGCTCCAAAGGCCGTTCTGAGCTCCCCGGCGAACGCCATACTGCCCAAAGCTCATCGCTTTCGAGTACGACCGCCGCATATTTACCCTCAAATCGCCCTCGAAAGCCCTTAGAAACGCCTCGAACGCCCGCCGTCTTATACGTATCTGAACTAACTGTCCAGTAGCTATCGTCAACCTTCGCGGCAGAGCTCAATTTCCTGCAATCCCCTCAACCGATTCCACCGATTTCATAACACCCAGCCGTTCATGGCGCGCAGCGCCCCGCTGAGCGAAAAGAACGGTATGGCGGTCGCATTCTGCCGCCAACTTAGTACGTTATAGCTATGACGACCGTGATTTCACATCTCTCCGCCCTCCGCGCAATTCGTCGCGCACGACGGGCGTACTCTGCCCTACCCTGGGACTCCGTTGATAGTGAACAGCAAGCACAGGCCTTGGCTAGCTGCATTCCCAATAATGACGCGATAGACTTTGGCGCACTTTCGATACTCGATGCCTGGAATGAAGATGATTCCGAACTACTCGATCTTCTCGTTTCAGACGAAGACAACAGACGCCCCGACAAGCGGCTTCTTCAGCATATTCTCACCGCTCCGCTTCCTGAAGGTGCAATTATGCACGTCGAGGCCGACATCTACGCAACGTCTCCTGCCGTGACAGCCATGCTTTGTTCCAAAAATGAATCAGTCGCCAAAACCTTGATGCTTCTCATGGAACTGCTCGGAACCTACTCCCTTCCTCCCGGGGCAACATACCCCATTGCCCATGACGACATCTGGCCCAAGGGCGATGGCTGCGCAGCGACGGGCGATCTTGATTGCTTGGGCAACCAGTCGGTGGTCGAGCAACAGAACGAAACCCGCTACGAACAGGCACACTACAAATGCGAGCCCGCCACGACCATCGAAGAGCTCGAGACTGTTGCACAGCTTGCCAAAAGCAGCTCATACACCTCGTTTCGCACGGCAGTCAAGCTCGCCCGACCCGGATCTGCATCCCCAGCCGAATCCCTAATGTTTGCCGTTCTCGGAGCGCCCATGCGCTTTGGCGGATTCGGATGTTGCAGCCTGCCCATGGGAGGCCTGCTACTCAACTATCGAATCGACTTCGACACTCTTGCGGTTAACATGTCCTCCGGCATCCCTTACGCCATCTGCGACCTATATTGCCCGGCCGCCGGAGTCGACAACGAATACAACGGAATTGGGCATGAGCTTCAAAACGCTCGCATCCACGATGGCAATCGAAATAATGGCCTCAAGGCAATGGGCATCCACGTCCTGGTTATCAATCGCGACCAAATGAAAGACCTTGTTGCACTCGAAGCCTTCGCCCAAACGATGCATCGACTCGCAGGAGTCCGATTCCGATATCGCATCAAGGGCTATCGCAAGCGTCAGGCCGCTTGGCTCAACGCTCTGCGGGCCGGAATCGGCCTTGCGCCGGTCTAAACGGCGAATCACCCGTGCGCCGTCGGTAGCGCGCAGAGATGTGGTGTAAGAGGCGGGGCATGCCCCGCCTCTTCTCTTTCTTGAAAGGGAGGGGACACCGCCTAGAATTCGTCGTTGGAGTAATGAAGGTGACGAATGGAAGGAAAGGCGATGCCCCAAGAAGAGAGTGTACTGCGCCTCG
>DBGAPG010000069.1:0-5571 GCA_048438765.1 Collinsella sp. | reverse complement strand
GTGTAACCACGCTCCTAGTTACGTGTAATGCGGCGCTCTCTCACACCGCTGCTTATTGAATT
The DNA here is from genome assembly GCA_048438765.1 of Collinsella sp. Classification (GTDB taxonomy): domain Bacteria; phylum Actinomycetota; class Coriobacteriia; order Coriobacteriales; family Coriobacteriaceae; genus Collinsella. The sequence goes on along the minus strand of DBGAPG010000069.1, from coordinate 5,509 downwards.
CTTGAATTATCGGCTTGCACTACCGGCTTCTTCCGTTCTTCGCCACATGTTGGTGCAGGAAAAACGTTTGTCCACCTTGGAACTACAACCCAAAACCCAAGATTTCACCCGTTTGAGAAGGATAACATAGCGACCCTCTCCATCTGGGCTGTTATATGTTTCTTTTTTTATATCATAAGGGCGTTTTTTACAAACCCGCAGGAAATGCGAGCGCGAACAACTACCGTTCACCGATTTGTATGTTATTTTTCCTTGCCTTTGTACGACGTTCGCTCTAGCTGTTATGCCAGCTTTATCAGGGTAAAGTGCCTCTGAGTAGGCTTTGGAACATGCCTAACGATCTACCCCTAACTTTGCTGGTGCCGACGGTGCACGGAGGTCGCCTAAAGGTAGTTTTCTAGACATGTCCTAAAATCTACCGCATAGGGTACGCGTGCAAGGGTATCATCTTTCACCGAAAATAGTTTCTAGTGTTAGGTGTTTTCGGTGGAAGATACCGATTTCCGTGAGCTTGGGCGTCAGCTCTTAACTGAGTTCGGCAGCATGCATCAGCGCATTTCGCGCTTTGCGGACAAAGCTCTCGGTGGCGAGATGGCTGTAATGCGCGCCCTCATGCTCGCCGGCGGCTCGCTCACGCCGAGCGAACTCGCTGATCGCGCCTGGGTCTCGAGCGCCCGCATCGCCAATATTCTGCGCGCCCTCGAGGCCAAGGGCTGGGTCGAGCGCGAGCACTCAAAGACTGACCGTCGTCGCGTACACGTCATAGTGACCGACAAGGGATTCCAGGATCTCGAAATCAAACGTCGGGAATTCGAGGCCCGCACCGCGGCTTTCCTCGAGCAGCTCGGCGAAACAGATACCCAAGAGATGGTGCGCCTTCTTAGGCGTGCCAACGAAATTATCGACCGCAATCAAGAAAGGAGAGATGCCGAGTGAGGATTCTCAAGCTCTTTAAAAAGCATATCCTGGCACTGTTCGCAGCTATCGTGCTTATCGTAATCAGCTGCAACGCCGATCTGGCGCTGCCTACCTATATGAGCGACATCGTCGACGTGGGTGTGCAGCAAGGCGGCATCGCCTCGCCCGTACCCGACACCATCCGCGCCGAATCGCTCGACGACCTTGAACTCTTTATGAGCGCCAAGGACGCCAAGGCTGTGGAGGCCGTGTTTAGCAAGGCTGACAAAAACGGCATTCGAACGTACATGGGCACCGAGGAAGAGCGTGCCGATGGAGGCAAGATTGCCGACATTATGAGCCTGCCCGAGACCGTCGTTCTTTCGCTCGACCAGGGCATCGACGCCGACTCCATGGGCGACATGACGGGCTCGTCCAGCGAGAAAGACGACAACGCTGCCCAGGCCATGCCCACCCCCGAGCAAATGGCAGCGATGACGCCCGAGCAGCTCGCCGAGATGCAGCAGAAAGCCGCGGCGGCGCAGAACATGCAAAAGCAGATTGATGCCGACGGCGGTAAGATCACCATGAAGGGCCTGCGTCTAGGCGTTGAAGGCGGCCTAATCGACCGAAGCAAGCTCGTCGAGGGCGCCAACGAAATGGCGGATAAAATGGGCTCCATGTCGGGGTCCATCGTGACCCAACGCGCCGTGAGCTATGTGCAGGACGAGTACAAGGCGCAGGGCATCGACCCCGCCGACGTGCAGAACGCCTACCTGAGCCGCATGGCGACCACGATGTTTGGTCTGTGCCTGGTGTCGCTCGTCGCCACCATCCTGACCGGTGCCGTGGCTTCGCGCACTGCCTGCTCCATCGCCCGCGATCTGCGCCGCGAGACCTTCAACAAGGTTATGCACTTCTCACCGGCCGAGGTGGGCAAGTTCAGCCAGGCCTCGCTCATCACCCGCTGCACCAACGACATTCAGCAGATTCAGATGGCCGCAACCCTGTTTATCCGCATGTGCCTGATGGCTCCCGTCATGGGCATCGTCGCCGTCATGCGCGTCCTGGCCAACCACACCGGCCTGGAGTGGACCATCGCCGTGGCCATCATCGCGGTCTCGGCCGTCGTCGGCGTGCTTATGGGCCTCACCATGCCCAAGTTCAAAAAGATGCAGAGCTTTGTGGACCGCGTGAACCTTACCGCCCGCGAGCTGCTCGACGGCCTTATGCCTATCCGCTCGTTCAACCGCGAGGAGCACGAGCTCGAGCGTTTTGACAAGGCTTCGCTCGACCTGATGACCACGCAGCTCTACACCAACCGAGCCATGAGCTTTATGATGCCGCTCATGATGCTCGTCATGAACTGCATCACCGTGCTTATCGTCTGGTTTGGCGCGCAGGGCGTGTCCGACGGCGTGATGCAGGTTGGCAACATGATGGCGTTTATCTCCTACACCATGCAGATCGTCATGGCGTTTATGATCCTCACCATGGTTTCGGTCATCCTGCCCCGCGCCGAGGTCGCAGCCGAGCGCGTGGAAGAGGTCATCACCTGTCCCACGAGCATCAACGACCCTGTCTCACCCAAATTGCCTGCTGCCAGCGCGCCGCGCGGTGAGCTCACCTTCCGTGACGTGAGCTTCCAGTATCCCGATGCCCGCGCCGACGTCATTAGCGGCGTGAACTTCACCACGCATGCCGGCCAGATGCTCGGCATTATTGGCTCCACGGGCTCGGGCAAGTCCACGCTTGTGCAGCTCATCCCGCGCCTGTACGACGTCACGGGCGGCAGCATTTCGCTCGACGGCATCGACGTGCGCGACATGACCCTTTCCGAGCTGCGCCGCCGCATCGGTTACATCCCACAGCAGGGTCGCCTGTTCTCGGGCACCGTCGAAAGCAACCTCAAGTTTGCCGGCAACATGGTGAGTGACGAGGATATGCGCCAGGCAGCACGCGTCGCCCAGGCGGAGGACTTTATCGCCGAGCGCGAGGACGGGTACGACTCCCCTATAAGCCAGGGCGGCTCCAATGTTTCGGGTGGTCAGCGCCAGCGTCTGGCCATCGCCCGCGCGTTGGCCAAAAAGCCCGAGGTCGTGGTGTTCGATGACTCGTTTAGTGCCCTCGACTACAAGACCGACGCGCGCCTACGCGAGGAGCTGGCCAAAAACGTTACCGACGCCGCGCTCGTGGTCGTAGCCCAGCGCATCGCGACCATCATGCACGCCGACCAGATCATCGTGCTCGACGACGGCCACGTAGTGGGCACCGGCACGCACGAGGAGCTGCTGCGCAGCTGCCCGGCGTATCTGGAGATCGCACAGTCGCAGCTTTCCGCCGAGGAGCTGGGGCTTACCCAAGAAGAAATTGCAGCCGTCATGGAAGGAGGCGAGCGCTAATGGCAGACGAGACCAAGACTCAGATTCCCAAGCCCACCCGCCAGCGTGGTCCCATGGGCCGCATGGGCGGCATGCGTCGCGGCGAAAAGGCCAAGGACTTTAAGGGCACCATGAGGCAGCTGCTCGGCTATATCGGCCAGCACAAGATTGCCGTGTTTGCCGCCGTCGCCTTTGCCGTGTGCTCGGTCATCTTTAACATTGTGGGACCCAAGGTGCTCGGCCAGGTTACGACCAAGCTGTTCGAAGGCCTGGTCGCCAAGGTCAACGGCACCGGCGACGTTGACTTTGACTGGATCGCCAAGACGCTCGGCTTTTTGCTCTGCCTGTATCTGGCGAGCTCTGTCTGCAGCCTGGTCCAGGGCTGGCTCATGACCGGCGTCACGCAAAAGATCTGCTACCGCATGCGCAAGGAAATCGCCGCCAAGATTGCCGTCGTGCCGATGAGTTACTTCAACGGCCACAGCAAGGGAGACGTACTCAGCCGCATCACCAACGACGTCGATACGCTGGGTCAGTCGCTCAACCAGAGCGTGACGCAGCTCATCACGTCGGTGACGCAGATTATCGGCGTGCTCGTCATGATGCTTTCGATCAGCCTGCCGCTTACCGGCGTCACCGTGCTCACGCTGCCGGCCGCTGCGATTATCCTGACCGTGATGATTCACTTCTCGCAGCCGTACTTCCGCGAGCAACAGCAGGTTCTGGGCGCCGTCAACGGCATTATCGAGGAGGACTTTGCCGGCCAGAACGTCATTCAGGTGTTCGACCGCGCCGAGGCCTCGATCGAAGAGTTCGACCGTCAAAACGACCGCCTCTTTATTAGCGGCTGGCGCTCGCAGTTCCTGTCGGGCCTGATGATGCCGCTTATGAGCCTGGTGGGCAACATGGGCTATGTGGGCGTCGTCGTGGTGGGCGCGCAGCTCGCGCTGACCGGCAATGCCACGCCCGGCGACATCCAGAGCTTTATCCAGTACGTTCGCAACTTTACGCAGCCCGTACAGCAGCTGGGCAACGTGAGCAACACGATGCAGTCGATGGCCGCCGCCACCGAGCGCGTCTTTGAGTTCCTGGCCGCGCCCGAGGAAGAGCAGAAGGCCGACGCGCAGATTCCCGAGAAGCGCCCCGGCCACGTGGTGTTTGACCATGTCAAGTTTGGCTACACGCCCGACAAGATCATCATCCACGACTTTAGCTGCGAGGCGCAGCCCGGCCAGACCATCGCCATCGTCGGCCCCACCGGCGCCGGCAAGACCACGCTCATTAAGCTGCTGCAGCGCTTCTACGACGTGGACGGCGGCTCGCTGCGTGTCGAGGGCGTCGATGTGCGCGACTGGGACCGCGCGGCACTGCGCGGCGAGTTTGCCATGGTGCTGCAGGACACCTGGCTGTTTAACGGCACCATCCGCGAGAACATCCGCTACGGACGCCCCGACGCGAGCGATGCCGAGGTCGAGGCCGCTGCGCGCGCCGCACGCTGCGACCACTTTATTCATACGCTCGCCGGTGGCTACGACTTTATGATCAACGAGGAGGGCACCAACCTGTCGCAGGGTCAGCGCCAGCTCGTGACCATCGCCCGTGCCATTTTGGCCGACCGCCCGGCACTGATTCTGGACGAGGCGACTTCCAACGTCGATACCCGTACCGAGGAGCTCATTCAGCGCGCCATGGATGCGCTGATGCAGGGCCGCACCAGCTTTGTCATCGCGCACCGCCTGTCCACGATCCGCAACGCCGACGTGATCTTGGTGATTCGCAACGGCGACATCGTCGAGAAGGGCACGCACGACGAGTTGCTCGCCCAGGGCGGCTTCTACGCCGACCTATATAACTCGCAATTCGACGAGGCGGCGTAAATTCTGCTGCAGGGAACGAATAACGCCCGAGAACGGGGACGCAGGACAACCTGCGCCCCCGTTTTTTCGTCCACGGCACTCGAATTAGCTCTCTTGGGGCCCGATTGACAGCCCCTTCCGGACCCCGTGGCCAAAAAAGGTCAAATATGAGTACTGTTACATTTTTAGTAGCAGCCAAAACCGCCTCAAATGACCTCTTTGCGGCTTCTATACGGGTCGCGCGCGCAGACGTGGTGTAAGAGTGTCCTGAGGTCCGTCGCTGCAAGTCCCGATGTTACTCCTTCTTGAGACCGCGCTTCTCGACTATCTCGTCCACTATCTCCCTGGCGCGCCGCCCGAGCGCGCGGCGCCTCC
>DBGAPG010000068.1:0-8731 GCA_048438765.1 Collinsella sp. | reverse complement strand
CACTTCAGGCAAGGAACACGATGAACGACCGACCTCTCGTCATAGGCAAAGGAACGAAGCAACGCCGCGACAAATACACGTGGCGCTACCGTCACAGCCTCGGCAAGGATCCGGTCACGGGCAAATACCGCTATTCGCCGCGGCAGACCATACATACCACCAAAAGCCGAGAGGTCGACGCCGCACTCGAAGCCTACAAGGCAGAACTCAACAGCGGCACCTACGTCCAAAAATCGAGGGACACCGTCGGCTCGTACGCAAAAAAGTTCCACGACAACCGCGAAGGAACCATCACGCCGCTCGCCTACTCGACATCCTACTCAATCGAGAACCGGACGCGCACATCACATGCGTGATGCTCATGCTCGACACCGACATGAGAAGGGCAGAAGCCCTCGGGATGACGTGGTCCGATGTCTCCGTCGAGAACAGAAGCATCCTCATTGAGCAGCAGTTCGCGGCCGATCGAAGCGTTCGCTCGCCCAAAAGCAAGAAAAGCGTGCGGAGGATCTCGATAAGCGAGACGCTGACGTCGTATCTCGAATTCTGGAAAAAGGAGCAGGCCCGCGAAATGGAAGCCTTCGGCCTGGAACAAGTCAAAGGCACTCCGCTCGTCCACTCATTCGAACGAACGAAAGAGAGGCATCCCCAAGTCAACTTCATGGACCTGAATGGGTTTTCGCGCTGGTTCAGAAACTTCAGCGTCGAGAACGGGTTCGGCAAGTTCGAAGGCGTTCGAACATACCATTATGTGAAGGAAACTGTCGACGGGGAAACGATTTCGAAGCGTTATGAGCATAAAGAGTGGCTCGAATTGAGGGATTACCTCAGGAAGCATCCCAAGGTTCGCGAGGCGAGGCATATCAGCACATATGAGAGCGAGCACCTTCCTTACGGATATTCGGGCCTATCGAGCCACACCGCTACTGCCGCTACTGCCCGCTACTGCCCGCCAGCTTCCGAACCAGCGGGCGGTAGCAGCACCCCGAACATCTCGCCGACAGCGCAGAGAGTCGTCGACCTGGCGGCCAAGGCCGACATCGAGGACGTGATGCTGTGCGACCTGCCCGGCGTCCTGTCCTTCCTAGGGCTGCCACCTGAGACGGAGATGCCGCCGGGCAACAAGGGGAAGACGAAGCTCAAGAAGCTCTACAGGAAGGTGGCGCCGAACAAGGCATACCACTCCGGCGAGCGCGCCAAGGATTTGATCTCGCACCTCGACATGGCAGAGATCAGGGCATCGGCGCCCGTCCCGCTCGGAGAGATAGACAGAGCGGTCGTAAGCGGCTGATGCAACTTCTGACACCCTAGAACTTACATCGAGCCCCGATTTTTGAGCTCGGGGCTCTTTTCGTCTAGATTGGGGACGCATGGCCGGACGAAAACAATTTGCGTCTGGTAATAAGCGTACGAAAGCGCAATTTACGTCTTAATTCCGTACGCAAATCAAGACGAAAATCGTTTACGTCTGCTTTAAATCCGTACGAAAACGGTTTTCGTCTTGCAGGGCAGTTGCCGTTTCTACAGTTCAACTTCCAGTTCGGCTTTGTGCTCGTAGAGGTAGTCGCGCATGTAGGGGATGGCAAATGAGACCTTGCCGTACGAGGGAGCCTCGATAATCGATTCTCTTAACAGGCGGCTGCGGACGGAACTCACCTGTTGAGGCGTTTTGTTTAGGGCATCGGCAACCATGCTGGTCGAGCTCGTCTGCCCCAAAGATGCCATGCTCAGCAGATAAGCGATGCACGTGGGCGGAATGCGCTGTAGCGCGGGCTCAATCACCATGGCACAGAAGCGTTCGCGTGCCGTTGCAATGCCGCGCTCGGCTTCTTCTTCTCCAATAATCGGTGTATGTGCGCGTCTTGCCAACTGCCATGCGTAGTATCCAACGAGTTGGATCATGAAAGGATAACCTTGCGTTGCCTCGGCAAGTTGGCCGGCAATACCTGGCTGCAACTCCATGCCAGACGCTTCAATGGTTTCCTCGAGGGAGTACGACACTTCGGTTACTGCCACAGCCTTCAGGTCAAAGGGGAGGGCACGGCGCAAAAACGTAAGTGTCTTTCCGTTGATGATGCTTTCAATCATCGAAGGCAGCCCCGCAAAAACAAAGGCTATATCAAGGTCTTCGCCGATAACCTGCTGAATCGCAATGGAGAGCGTTCGGACCTCATCGAGCTCTGCGTCTTGAACCTCGTCGAGAGTGATGAGCAGGCCATTTTCATTCTTGGATATTGTCTGTCTCATGGCGTCGCGTAGCGATGGACCGATTCGCTCAATGTCTATGCTGCCGATGGATATGCCAGCTACGGTGGGCTCAAATCTGGCGTGTTTGGCCTGGAATTTGGGCTGCAGCTGTTCGAGAATGCGTTGGCAAAGTCCCTCGGTTGCGACCTCTTTTATGACCGTCCAGCCACGGCTTTGCGCCAAACGTGAGCACTCGTCAAGGAGGACCGTCTTGCCCGTTCCACGGACGCCGGCTATGCGCATTAGGAGCCCCGGGGCACCAGGCCCGTTGACGAGGCCCTCATTGAATTCTTCGAGCACATCTTCGCGGCCGATAATCGTGGGAGGTGTTTTACCTGCTGTGGGCTTAAAAGGGTTTGTTTGCATGTGAGCCACCTTTGCTCAAGATATAGCAAGATATAGCAAAGTATAGCAAGATATAGCAAAGTATAGTGAGATATAGCAAAGTAAGCGCTACTCGCGGGTTTTGCGGTGGTGCTATTTTCCAAATGCCGCGCGGATAAAGCGCTGGGCGAACAGCTTGTTGGCAACTCACGAGGGCTCGGGGTGCCAATTTGGGGTGCAGTAGTGCTGCGCCACGAAAAGGGCCTCTCTACTACGTTTAAGCCGCAGGGGTCAACCATAGTCGGCTTTTTCGAAAATCGACAAGCTGTCTACCTGCGGTTTTGTTTTCACGGTTTTCGGTATGGCCGAGGCTATCCGTGTTAACGTAGTAGATGGGCCACTTTTGTGGCAAGGGGGCCGATCTGCGGGCCAGGGTAGCTAAAAGAGCCCCGTCCCAAAAAGACTGATTGGGAGCTGGGGCGTGTCGATGCGATAGTATTGCATGGTGGTATTCGACTAACCGAGGGTTTATCCGAGGGCTTTATGGAACAACGCCAGCATAATCAGAGCCTGCAAGACCAGGCATACAACGCATTGCGCTCCAAGATCATCTATGCCGAGCTCAAACCCGGCACGCGCCTTTCGGCGATTGGTCTGGAAAAGGAGACGGGAATCGGGCGCACGCCCATTCGCGAATCCTTTGTGCGCCTGCGTGAGCAGGAGCTGGTGGAAACGCGTCCCAAAAGCGGCACCTACGTCTCTAAGATCAGCATGGAACGCGCCGAGAACGCCTGTTTCTTGCGCGAGAAACTCGAGCGAAGCGTGCTCATTAAATGTTGCTCGGCCGCCTCGCCCGAGCAAAAGCATCGGCTTGAGCAGATTCTTGTCGAGTCAGAGTCGCTCGGCCATAGCGAGACGCGTCGCTTTTTTGATCTGGACAACCTGTTCCATGAGACGTGTTTTGCGATTGCCGGCCGTCACATGTTGTGGGATTGGATGAAGAGCGTCAATACGCATTTTGAGCGATACAACTGGTTGCGTATGGTGTCGCAGGATCTGGATTGGGAGCCGATTCGTCGGCAGCATCGCCGAATTCTCGAGGCTATTAAGAGGGGCGATACCGATGCGGCGAGTTATCTGGCAGAGACGCACTTGCACCTGATGCCCGAGGAGCAGGGTCCGGTTATCGCCTTGCATCCCGACTATTTTGAGCTGCCTAAAGACTCGAATATCTAGCCCATTATCGCATCTGCTCGAGACGCAAAAACGATGCTGCTCACCTACAGCGTTTTGCAACTGAGATTTTTAAAACATGCCTAAAATGGCTCAGACTGCCGACATTGGGAAACGGGGTGCGCTATGGCGCAGATGAGAATCAAGGACATTGCCGCCGAGGCGGGCGTGAGTCCGGCCACGGTCTCGCGCTATCTCAACAACCGCCCCGGGCAAATGACCGAGGAAACCCGTGCTCGCATCGCGGCAGTTATCGAGCGCACCGGCTATCGCCCGCGTGCCGCCGCGCGCAATCTGCGCAGCTCACGCACCAACCTCATCGGCGTGATTCTGGCCGACATCGCCAACCCGTTCTCCAGCGCCATGCTCGAAGGGCTTTCCGTCAGCGCCGCCGCGCGCGGCTGCTCGCTCATGACGGCCATTAGCGGCAACGACCCCGCTAAGGAAGCGGAGTCGCTCACCAGGCTTATCGATGCCGGCGTGGACGGCCTGGTCGTCAACACCTGCGGAGGCAATGACGAGGCGATCGCCGCGGCAGCGGGACGTCTGCCTGTTGTGCTGCTCGACCGCGACGTTGCCGACGGCGGTGTCGATCTAGTGACATCTAACAACCGTGAGCTGGTCGCCGGTCTGGTAGACGCCTTGGCCGCTGCAGGCAGCGAGCGCCTGTGCCTGCTCACCGAGGCAAGCGACGACAGCCCCGTCCGTCGCGAGCGCGCCGAGGCCTTTGCCGACGAGCTTTCGCGACGCGGCCTTGCGGGCGAGGTCGTCACCTTGGCCGACGGTGGCGCCACGGGTGTCGGTCGCTTGGACGAGACCATCCGCGGCTATGCGGGCAAAAGGCTCGGCCTTATCGCTGTCAACGGCCTGGTCTTCCTGCGCCTGACCGAGGCGCTGGCGCAGCTTGGTCCCTCGCTGCCGGCGGGGCTCAAGATCGCGACGTTTGACGACTATCCCTGGAACCATGTGCTCTTTGGCGGTGTGACCACGGCAGCGCAAGACACCATCACCATTGCCGAGCGCGTAGTCGAGCGCCTGTCCGAGCGCATCGATGTTGTTACCACCACCGTGGGCGAGGCCGCAAAGCTCGCCCCCAAGCGCATCGAGATCCCCGGCCACATCGAATACCGCGCATCGACCTCGCGCTAACCATTCGTTCGTGACTGCCTGTTCGCGCACGTTTTTTGAGCGCTTGATACGCTTTAACCCTGCGGAAACATTTTTCTGCGATAGTATCTGCGATATAGACCAGTCGAAACCCGCCCGAAAGAAAGGGGAGCGACATGAACCAGCAGAACATCGATTACGTACTCCGCTCCGTAGAGCAGCGTGACATCCGCTTTGTGCGTCTGTGGTTTGTCGACATTCTCGGCCGCCTCAAGAACTTTGCCATTAGCCCCGAGGACCTCGAGGTCGCTTTTGAGGAGGGTATTGGCTTTGACGGCTCCGCCATCGAGGGCTTTGCCACGCCCGAGGAAGCCGACATGCTCGCATTCCCCGATGCTTCGACCTTCCAGATTCTGCCGTGGCGCCCGAGCCACAACGGCGTCGCCCGCGTGTTCTGCGATGTGTGTACTCCCGATCGCAAGCCGTTTGCCGGCGACCCACGCGATGCCCTGCGCCGCATGTTCCGCAAGGCCGAGAAAGCTGGCTATCTGCTCAACGTGGGCGCCGAGCTGGAGTATTACTACTTCCCCGACGAGCACACCCCCGAGCCGCTCGACAACGTGGGCTACTTCGATCTTTCGGTGAGCGATGCCGCCCGCGACCTGCGCCGCAACACGGTCCTCACACTCGAGAAGATGTCCGTGCCCGTGGAGTACACCTTCCACGCCGCCGGCCGCTCGCAGCACGGCATGAGCCTGCGCCATGCCGAGGCCCTGAGCATGTCCGACGCCATCACCACGGCCAAGCTCATCATTAAGCAGCAGGCCTACGAGAGCGGTTGCCACGCCTCCTTTATGCCCAAGCCGTTGGCGGGCGAGGACGGCAGCGCTATGTTCCTGTGCCAGTCGCTATTCGACCACGACGGCAACAACGTCTTTTGGGGCGAGGACGACGAGAAGTACCACCTCTCCGATATCGCCAAGCGCTACATGGCCGGCATTCTGGCGCACGCGCGCGAGATCAGCGCCATCACCAACCCCACGGTAAACTCGTACAAGCGCATCACCACGGGCGGCGACTCCGTGCCGCAGTACGCCACGTGGGGCCTGCGCAACCGCGCGAGCATGGTCCGCATTCCGGTCTACAAGCCCGGCAAGCAGCTGTCTACGCGCATCGAGCTTCGCAGCCCCGACCCCATGGCCAACCCGTACCTGGTCAACGCCGTCACGCTGGCGGCTGGTCTGGACGGCATTGAGCGCAAGCTGGAGCTCCCGCCCGAGGCCACGGCCGAGACGCTCAAGCTTACCGACCGCCAGATGGTCGAGGCCGGCTACACGCCGCTGCCGCGCTCGCTCAAAGAGGCGCTCGACGTGTTTGAGGACTCGCAATTTATGAAGGATGCCCTCGGCGAGCACATCCACAGCTTCTTCCTTAAAAAGAAGCGCGACGAGTGGCATAAGTTTGAGTCTACGATCACCGAGTGGGAGATCAAGCACTACCTGGCGAACTCCTAATCGCGCTGGCTTGTTCCAGTACGATTGAGCTCATTTCTTTGGAGGCCGATATGTCCGAAAAGAGTGCCCTGTTCATGGCGCGCACGACGCGCTTCCACGAGTTTGCCCGCAGCTTGACGACCACCCTGGGTGTCGAGGTGAGCCTGGCAACCCCCGATTCGCCGACTGCGGCGCACGACTTTGACCTGCTGATCCTCGACTCCGACGGCATCCGCGGCGACCGCATCGATCAGATTGCCAAGTGGCTTGACGATCGCGGCGGTGTCCCCATGTTGGTGATCGTCGACGACGAGGCGCTCGGTACCTTGCGCCTGCCCAATCACGCGCATGCCGACTTTGTATGCCCCACGGCGACATCCAACGAGCTTAAGGCTCGTGCGCAGCGCCTGATGGGCGAGGAGGAGACCGTCACCGCCGACGATGTGCTCAACATCGACAACCTTGAGATTAACCTGGCTACCTACCAGGTGACGCTCGATGATGAGCCCATCGACCTGACGCTGATGGAGTACTCGCTGCTGAGCTTTTTGGCGACGCACCCCAACCGTGCCTACAGCCGCGAGGTGCTGCTGCACCGCGTGTGGGGCTTTGAGTACTGCGGCGGCACGCGCACCGTCGACGTGCACATTCGACGCATCCGCTCCAAGGTGGGCCCGCAGATCGCGGCACACATCACCACCGTCCGCGGCGTGGGCTATCTGTTTAAGGACTAGATTTCCACTACAAAGGGGACAGGCACCTTTGTGGTGGTTTTGCCGTAGGCTGGGCCCTTTTGGGCCTGCAGCAGAACTTAAGCCTTCCTAAAAGATTGCGTTCTCATACACGTTCGCCCGCATATTGGGGTACAACTCAACGTGAACAATGATGGCCCGCCACGTGTTTGGCGGGCCTTTGGTTATTTGACGAAAGGATCGCAGCTATGAGCGAGTACGATTCCCAGCGTCCCCAGGATGCGGGCAACGCCGGCGAGACCCAGCAGCAGCCGCGCGTGCAGGTGGAGTCGACGCCTGCCGGCAGCAACATTCCCTACGTGCAGGCTTACGACACACAGACCGGCAAGCCGCTGGGCGGCCAACAGGTCGTAAACAAGCACACGGTGGTCAAGACCAAGACCAAAAAGCTGCCGATTTTCATTACAGCACTCGCCGGCTGTGCCTGCGGCGCCCTGCTGGTCATTGCGCTCATTATGAGCGGCACGCTCAACATTGGTGGCGGCAAGAATGCCGTGACGGCGGGTGCTTCGGGTTCATCGACGCAAAAGATTACGATCGATTCCGAGGACACCACGCTGGCCGAGGCCGTCTCTGCCAAGGCCTTGCCCTCCGTCGTTTCCATCACCGCCACTTCGAGCGGCAGCCAGAATGGCTCGCTTTCGCAGTCTGCTGATGAGTCGGATAGCTCGGGCAGCGTCGGTTCGGGCGTGGTGCTCGATACCGAGGGTCACATCCTTACCAACAACCACGTGGTCGATGGCTATGACCAGTACGTGGTGACCATGGACGACGGCACCACCTATGAGGCCGAGTTCGTGGGCAACGACGCCTCGAGCGACCTAGCCGTCATCAAGCTCAAGGACGCCGACGCCTCCAAGCTTACGCCGATCGAGATCGGTGATTCCTCCAAGCTCAACGTGGGCGAGTGGGTCATGGCGATCGGCTCGCCGTTCGGCAACGAGCAGTCCGTCTCCACGGGTATTGTGTCGGCGCTGTATCGCTCCACGGCTATGAGCTCTACCAGCGGCAACACTATCTATGCCAACATGATCCAGACCGATGCCGCCATCAACCCGGGCAACTCCGGCGGCGCGCTCGTTAACGACAATGGCGAGCTTGTGGGCATTAATTCGCTCATCGAGAGTTATTCGGGCTCCAGCTCGGGCGTGGGCTTTGCCATTCCGGTCAACTATGCCAAGAACATTGCCGACCAGATTATCGACGGCAAGACGCCGGTGCATCCGTACATGGGCGCTACGCTTTCGAGCGTCAATGCGCTCAACGCCCGCACCAACAAGCTGAGCACCGATAGCGGCGCGTATGTGGCGAGCGTCGTTGAGGATGGTCCTGCTGCCAAGGCCGGCATTCAGGAGGGCGATGTCATTACCAAGCTGGGCGACGACGAGATCACGAGCGCCGATGGCCTGATCATTGCTCTGCGCAGCCACGAGGTGGGCGAGAAGGTCGAGATCACACTCATGCGCGGCAAGGAAGAGAAAAAGGTCACCGTCGAGCTGGGCTCCGATGAAGAGCTGCAGAACCAGCAGCAGGACGACAGTTCGACCGACACCGGCAATGGCGGTATTACCGACG
>DBGAPG010000067.1:0-13960 GCA_048438765.1 Collinsella sp. | reverse complement strand
GGAGGCGCCGCGCGCTCGGGCGGCGCGCCAGGGAGATAGTGGACGAGATAGTCGAGAAGCGCGGTCTCAAGAAGGAGTAACATCGGGACTTGCAGCGACGGACCTCAGGACACTCTTACACCACGTCTGCGCGCGCGACCCTAAAAATGGCTTTAGCCATGCTAAAATGCCTTGTTAATGGACGTCTGTACATTAACAAGGCATTATTCTGCCGTAAAATAATGTTACTGGAAATGCAACAGTACTCATATTTGGCATTTTTTGCCCACCGGAGCTAGCGAAGGCCAAAAACAGAGCGTGAATTTGCCAAAACCGCCGACTCGATGTGCTTTGCGGCACAGTTTTTGAGTGAGGCGATGCGTTCTGAGGTCCATGCGAGCGATCTGATGAGCGACTGCGCGCTTGTTTCTGTGCTTGCCTCTGCCGGTGCATCGGTTTCGAGCAGCAAACGATCGAGTGGAATCTGTCGTGCGTATTCGCGTCCTCGTTTAGACGTGAGCATGCGTTCGTTGACGGAAAAATAGCAGCCCGCATTACGCGCGCGGACGAGCTCGTCCGAGGTGCCGCTAAACCAGTGGAAGATGATAACGGGGGAGTCGGGGTTTGGGATGAGTAGTCCATGCGATTTGAGGACGTCCAGTACGGTTCCTGCCGAACGAACGGCGTGAATTGATATCACGCGCCCGGCAAGAGGATGCTGCACGAGAGTATCGCAGAGCCGGTCAAGTGCCTGCATTTGTAGCGGCTCACTTCCGGCAAAACGAGCGGAAAAGTCGAGTCCCACCTCGCCGATGTAGCGCTCTTGGGCGGTAACTTCGCAAAGCAGATTGACTTCGGCAGGGCCGCAGCGGCCGTCGGCGAGCCACCAGGGATGGAGGCCGACGCCGGCGATAATGTTTGGGTAGCGGCTGGCACGCTTTTTTGCTGCCGCGAAGTCGCGTGGGTCGATCCCGCAATCAAAGACCCCCAGCCCTATAGCCGCAGTTTCGTCGGCAACAGCATTCGGGTATGCCATCAAATCAAGATGGCAGTGTGCATCAATTAACCGGGGCTCCATCTCGGTACGCTCCGCTAGTCCAGGCGCTGGCCATCGGAGCGTACGCGTTCGGTGCCGCGCCCACTGATCTGGCGGATAACCTCGCCGGCAATCATCTGGCCCATTATGGGCGGCATATAGCTGGCAGTGCCCAACTCGGTACGCTCGTGGATGTTGGAAGGGTCGCGGGGCTGGGTCTTAACCGATTCCTCGCAGCTAAATAGAACACGCAGGCTCTTGATTCCGCGCTTCTTACATTCTTTGCGCATGATGCGACTCATGGGGTCACGTACCGTATCGAAAATGTCGGCAAAGCGGAGGCACTCGGGATGGAGCTTGTTGGCCCCGCCCATGGAGCTAACCAAACGAATGTCGTGGTCCTGAGCATATTTGGCAATGGTGAGCTTGGCCGAGATGGTGTCGATGGCGTCGACGACGTAGTCGAGCTTGCCGTCCGTCTGCTCCAAAACGCTCGCGAAGAACTCGTCGATGTTGTCGCTCAGCAGGTATTCGGTGCGTTTGATAACGGTGGCGGTGGGATTGATGTCGTGGATCATGGCTTCCATAACATCGACCTTGCGCTTGCCGATGGTGCTGTGAAAGGCGATAGCCTGGCGATTGATATTGCTGGGCGCGACGATGTCCTTGTCCAGAATGACGAAATGACCAATGCCGCCGCGGGCGAGTGCCTCGCAGCAGTTGGAGCCCACGCCTCCGCAGCCGAGCACCAACACCGTAGCATCGGCGAGCTTATCGAGTGCCTCGCGGCCCATGATGATCTCGAGCTTGGTGTCGCGTGTCTCGACGAGAGCGGCAGCGGTTTCGGTCATAGACATCCTCCGATGGGGAAGCGAATCGTGTTTTAGCTATCGCCATTATAGGTGTTATCGCGATTCCATTTGAGCCCTTGGGCTTGTTGAAATGGGATCGGGGTTCGCATAAGATTGAAGCAGATGGCACCCGTTGCAGCGGGTTGGCCAACTCTAAAACACGTTTGTAGCGTGAGAAGTGGCCGTCTTCGCATTACGCGGAGGCGGCTATTTTTTTGAGTACAAGATTAGATAGTTAGACAAACATCTAAATACCGAGTATAGTGTGCGCGTCATGAGAGATGATGAGAGGAGGTCTTATGCCGGGAGAGGGTTTTAAGGCGCTTGCCGATCCAACGCGACGGCGCATTTTGGAGTTGCTGCGCGAGGGCAATTGCACGGCGGGGGAGCTTGCCGAGCATTTCGATATCAGTAAGCCGTCGCTGAGCCATCACTTGGCGACGCTCAAAAACGCCGGGTTGGTGACCGACGAGCGCCATGGCCAAAACATCGTATACAGCTTAAACACCACCGTCATGCAGGATTTGATTGGCTGGTTTATGGGCTTTACAAACACGGAAGGTGATAAGGATGAATAACGAAAACAAGGGCATTCACCCCACGGGGGTATCGTCGCGCGTGTGGATTGCGCTGGTCGCTCTGTGCGTCGCCAATGTCGTAGCGCACCTCATGGTGATGCCGAGCTTGCCTGCGCAGATTCCCACGCACTGGGGCGCGAACGGCGCCGTCGACGGTTGGGGTCCTAGCTGGATGGCCTCCGCGCTCGGCGTGCTGCCTCTGGCGCTTCTCGCAATGTTCTGCGTGGTGCCGCGCATCGACCCCAAAGGTGAGGCATATCGAACCTCGGGCAAGTTCTACCAGGGCTTCGTAATCGCCTTCACCTTGTTCATGTGCGCCATAAGCTGGCTGGGAGAGCTTACGGTCTGGGGCGTGGTGCCGGCGGTCGGTTCGGTTAACGTGCTGATTTCCGGTGTTGTCGGTTTGCTGTTCATCGGCGTAGGCAACTACTTGCCGCGTGTGAAGCAGAACTATACGCTCGGTATCAAGACACCCTGGGCGCTTGCCGATCCCGAGAACTGGCGCCGTACGCAGCGTTTTGGCGGCGCCTGCTTTATGGTGCTAGGTATTGGCCTGATTGTGATGGGCGTGGCAGGCAGCGTGCTTTCGAGTGAAGTCGTCGCCGCGGTGATTGCGGTTCTGGCGTTTGGTTCGGTTGGAGCCGTCTACGTCTACTCGTATCTGTTGTGGCGCAAATCGCAGCGAGCCGCTCGTTAAGGTTGCGGAAAACTAGCGTATGCAGTTCATAGTATGTTCCGGGGGACTTTTCCCAGGTAGTATTAGGGGGTGTGGGCAACCATGCCCCTTTTTATTAGAACGCGCGAACTGCCTCTCCGCTTTTTCCAAAACGGAGAGGGGGAGAAGATTTCCGCAGCTAGATAAGGAGAAATGACTGTGGCGGAGTTCATTTATCAGATGTATCAGGCTCGCAAGGCCCATGGCGACAAGGTGATCCTTGACGACGTGACCCTGAGCTTCTACCCCGGTGCCAAGATCGGCGTCGTGGGCCCCAACGGTATGGGCAAGTCGACCCTGCTCAAGATTATGGCCGGCATCGAGGAGGTCTCCAACGGCGATGCCAAGCTCACCCCCGGCTACACCGTGGGTATCCTGCAGCAGGAGCCGCCGCTCGACGACGACAAGACCGTCATCGAGAACGTGCGCATGGCATTTGGCGACATGATCGCCAAGGTCGATCGCTTCAACAAGATCGGCGAGGAGATGTGCGACCCGGATTGCGACATGGACGCCCTCATGGCCGAGATGGGAAAGCTCCAGGACGAGATCGACGCCGCCGACGGCTGGGATATCGATTCCAAGCTCGGCCAGGCCATGGACGCCCTGCAGCTGCCCGATTCCGACATGCCGGTCAACGTGCTCTCTGGCGGCGAGCGCCGTCGCGTGGCCCTGTGCAAGCTGCTGCTCGAAGCTCCCGACCTGCTGCTGCTCGACGAGCCCACGAACCACCTGGACGCCGAGTCGATCCTGTGGCTCGAGCACTTCCTGCACAACTACCAGGGCGCGGTGCTTGCCGTCACGCACGATCGCTACTTCCTGGATAACGTTGCCGAGTGGATCTGCGAGGTCGACCGCGGTCACCTTTATCACTACAAGGGCAACTACTCCACGTATCTGGAGACCAAGGCCGCCCGTATCGAGGCGCAGGGCAACCGCGACGCCAAGCTCGCCAAGCGCATGGAGGCCGAGCTCGAGTGGGTACGCAGCTCGCCCAAGGCTCGCCAGGCAAAGAACAAGGCCCGTCTGGCTCGCTACGAGGAGATGGAGGCCGAGGCCCGCGCAAGCCAGAAGCTCGACTGGACCGACATCCGCATCCCTGTGGGTCCGCGTTTGGGCAACAAGGTGCTCGAGGCCCATCATCTGCACAAGGAGTTCGATGGCCGTGTGCTCATCGACGACCTTTCGTTCACCCTGCCGCGTAACGGTATTGTGGGCGTCATCGGCCCCAACGGTGTGGGCAAGACTACGCTCTTCAAGACCATCGTGGGCCTGGAGCCGCTGACTTCGGGCGAGCTCGAGGTGGGCGAGACCGTCAAGATCTCCTATGTCGATCAGAACCGTTCTGGCATCGACCCCGATAAGAACCTGTGGGAGGTCGTCTCGGACGGCCTGGACCACATGATGGTCGGCGAGACCGAGGTTCCGAGCCGTGCTTATGTGGCGAGCTTTGGCTTTAAGGGCCAGGACCAGCAGAAGCGCGCCGGCGTACTCTCCGGTGGCGAGCGCAACCGTCTGAACCTGGCGCTCACGCTCAAGCAGGGCGGAAACCTGCTGCTCCTCGACGAGCCCACGAACGACCTCGACGTCGAGACGCTGTCCTCGCTCGAAGCGGCGCTGCTCGAGTTCCCGGGCTGCTCGGTGGTCATTAGCCACGACCGCATGTTCCTGGACCGCGTCGCTACGCACATTCTGGCGTGGGAAGGCACCGACGAGAATCCGGGCAACTGGTATTGGTTTGAGGGCAATTTCGAGGCCTATCAGGCCAACCGCATCGAGCGCCTGGGCGAGGACGCAGCCCAGCCGCATCGTATTCACCGCAAGCTGACGCGCGATTAGTCGAGCTCAGGTGACCTAACGAGAAAGGGACGATAACCTTGGGGTTATCGTCCCTTTTTGTTACTTGGTAGAAGGCTCGACTTTATCGATGGCCCAGGTGGATCCGAGGCCACCGGTGGTATTGCGGCGGATGCGCACGGCAACCTCGCGGCGCTCGCCGGCCTGCGTGTAGCGCAGGGGGAAGCTTGCGCGGTTTCGCGCGGCCTCGATGGTACCGCGCTCGCGGGCGATCCAGTAGTACTCGCCGACAATGCCGAGGGTATCGGCGCCGTAGGGGAGATAGGTCGACAGCTGGTGCAGAAGCGGGCCGGGGCAGAAGACCTCGGTTGCGAAATCGACGGGGAAGTCCTCGGGGATGGCGGGCGCTACGGGTGCGGGGGTTGGGGCCTCTGCGAGTACCGAAGCCGGTGCCGGTGCGGGAATTTGGTCGCAAGCAGAGGCGGGCACGGATTCGATGACGGGTGCGAACTCCAGCGTCGTCTTCGGCTTGATTGTGGAATCTGCGGGCTTCACGGTGACGGGCGCGTCTGCAGCTTCAGTTTCAACCTCAACCTGCGTCGCGCTCTCATTCTCGACGCTCGACTTTGCCTCGATGGGCGTGGATGCCATGGTGGTGATGCCGGCGTTGGCATTTTCGGGGTCATAGACGACCGTGAGCGAGATGGCGGGCTGCGGCGTCTCGGGCTCCGGCGCCGACTCGGTAGCGCCTTGATCGGCGGGCTCGTCGGACTGATCGTCCTCGGCCTCGTTGCCAAAGACATCGCTGTTTTGGAACGCAGACGTCTCGGGTTGGTTAGCGGCTTCTTCGGTTGTCGACTTGGGGGCCTCGTTAGGCTCCACAGCGGCTTCCTGCTCTGATGTGACTTCGGGATCGGTCGTGGCGGCGATTTCGGTTTCGGCTTCTGCTGTTACCTCAATAGCGACTTCGATCTCTGTCTCGGGCTCGGGTTCCGGAGCGACTTCGGCCACGGGCTCGGGATGCTTAACGTGCTTGGGACGTACGGCCTTGAGGTCCTTCTCGCCGCGCTTTTTCTTTTTGTAGGACTGCTTGGCGCCCTTGGCTGCCTTGGGCTTGTCCTCGCCTTTGGCAAGGGCGGTATCCCAGGCCTCGTTGGCGATGACGGTGGCATAAAGGCGGCCGCCCTTAAAGACGGTCAGCTTAATGCAGTCGTCGAGTTCCTCGAGCAACTCGCGCGTGGACTCGAAGCCCAGGTCATAAGCGGCCATGTCGCCGGCGGCGAGCGCCTCCTCGACCTGCGTCATAAACGTTTGCTTACCGCACCCAATCGCGTCGCGCAGCAGGCGATACAGATAGATGTGGTTGCCCAGCGATAGCGTGGGCTTAACTATTGTCTTGCTCATGGCAAATCTCCTCTTTACACACCAAAGCATCTTACCATCGCACAGGGCTTGCCATCTCGTCGCCCAAGGCAAACGGGCGCGAACCGCTATCGATTCGCGCCCGTTGTACAGGTTGCCTATCTGGGGATGCAGTGCCTAGTTGCCCGATGTCGTGCCTTGGCTTGAACTGTCAGATGTCGTGCCCGATGTGGTGCCACTCGAATTGCTGTTGCTGCTGTTTGCTGTGCCCGTTCCCGACGTGGTGTCGCTCGTCTGGTCGCCCGTGCTCGGTTGAGAGCCGTCAGTCGTTTGGCTTGAGTCGGTCGTGCCGGATTGCGTACCGCTGTTGGCCGTAGAGGAATCGGTGCCCTGCGATTGGTTTTGGGTGTTCGAGGACGAATTGGCAGAGGCAGAACTGTCTTGCGTGTCGTCCGTCTGTGCCTGCTGATCCTGCGACTGGGTGTTGCCATTTGCATCGCTCTCGGTCGTGCGCGACGACAGGATTGGCTCGGGACGCTCGCCCAGACCCTCACCGGCGGTGGTGATAAGGATGGCGCCGGCGCAGGCGATGACCGCGACGATGGCGATGGCGATCGAGAAGACGATGACCTTCTTTTGCGTCTGGCTGCGCTCTGCTGCCGCCTTGGCGCGCAGGCTGTTGGGGGCGACGCGCGCCGTGGTCGCACGCCCCGCAATCTGGCGCATCTCCTGCGTGGTCGCGGCGCCACCCAGGTGCTCCTCGACATTGGGCTCAACGGGCTCGTAGACGCCGGCAGGGTAGTCGACAGCGGCATGCGTGCCCTTGATTGCTTCGGCGCTGGCGGAGATAAAGTGGCGATAGACCTGCGAGGACACAACAGTGATGACTGAGCTCACAGCGGCACCAATCACCGAGCCGGCAATGCCGATCTTTGAAGCAAGCGCGACGCTCGTGGCGGCAGCTGCGGCGCCGGCGATGATTTGGGGAATGGAAATGTCGTCGAACAGGCCCTTTTTGGGCGCGATGGCCATGGTTTGTCCGATGGAATGGTTCTCGTGCACGCCGTTGTTGAGCGCTGCCGGTGTCATGACGCGCGTACGTGGCGCGTCGGTGTACTTGGTTGTCATACGGGGTCCTCCCGGTGTAAATCTGCTTCGTTTCGTTTAGCCATCAGGGTACCCACCAGATGTGAATCGTACATGACATTTAACAGATACCATCAACTCATCAATAGCTCACCAAGTTGGTGGGATGCGGTTACACCTGGCGGTTGAACTACAATAGGGCTTGCTAATTGTTGTGAATGGCGTCTACGCACGGGAGCATTCTTATGAATCTTCACCTTTCTCAGTCTGATGGCTTTTTGCGTGTGGCGGCGGCGTCGCCGCGGATTCGCGTGGCCGATGTCGAGGGCAATGCCGAGGTTGCGCTGGCGGCTGTTCGCGAGGCTACCGAGCGCGGCGTTCGCGCGCTGGCGCTGCCCGAGCTTAACCTGACCGGCTATACCGCGGCCGATCTGTTCCATAACCGCACATTGCTGCATGCCTGCGAGGCTGCTCTGGTGCATATCCTCGATGAAACCCGCGAGCTGCCGATTGTCTTTACCGTCGGCCTTCCCGTTGCGGTAGCCGAAAACATCTACAACTGCGTGGCCGTGTGCTGCGCGGGCGAGCTTTTGGGCCTCACGGCCAAGAAGTATTTGCCCAACTATGGCGAGTTCTATGAGCGCCGTTGGTTTGCTCCGGCGCCTGCCGATCCCGTGTGGGTTGAATTTGCCGGTCAGGGTCCGGTCCCGCTGGGTTCGGGGCTTGTCTACCGTTGCTGTGATGAGGGCGCCGAGGACCTGGTGCTGGGCGTTGAGGTCTGTGAGGACCTGTGGGTGCCGGCGCCCCCTTCGACCGAGATGGCGCTTGCCGGTGCGACGGTGATTCTCAACCCGTCGGCTTCTGACGAGATTATCGGTAAGGCGGATTACCGCCGCAGCCTTATCTCTAACCAAAGCGCGCGCCTGTACTGTGCCTATGCCTACGCGGATGCGAGTGAGGGCGAGTCCACGACCGACATGGTCTTTGCGGGCGAGAACCTCGTCTACGAAAACGGCTCGAAGCTCGCCGCGACCAAACTGCTTACCTGCGACATGGCCATCGCCGACGTCGATCTGGACCGTCTGGTTGCCGAGCGCCGCCGCTCGACGACGTGGACGCGCGCGGACGATGCACCGGAGTCCACGACCGTTGAATTTTCGTTTGAGGGCGTGCTGACAGACGAACCTGTCCTGCGCGATGCACTCGGCATCGACCGTGTCTTCCCCCGCGCGCCCTTTGTGCCGGCCGACCACGGTGATCTGGCCGAGCGCTGCGAGACCATTCTCGACCTGCAGACCGCCGGCCTCAAGACCCGCCTGGCCCATACAGGCACCAAGGCTGCAGCCATCGGTCTTTCGGGCGGCCTGGACTCCACGCTGGCACTGCTTGTGACCGTGCGCGCCTTCGATGCACTGGGGCTGCCGCGCACCGGTATCACGGCCGTGTCCATGCCCGGCTTTGGCACGACGCATCGCACCAAGTCGAATGCCGAGTCGCTCGCTCGCGACCTTGGCGTGAGCTTCCGCGAGGTTTCGATCCACGCGGCCGTGGAGCAGCACTTCAAGGACATTGAGCACGATCCGGCCGTGCAGGACGTGACCTACGAGAACAGCCAGGCCCGCGAGCGCACGCAGATTCTGATGGATCTGGCCAACCAGGCTGGCGGTTTTGTCATCGGCACGGGCGACCTGTCGGAGCTGGCGCTCGGTTGGGCTACCTATAACGGCGACCACATGAGCATGTACGCCGTCAACGCGAGCGTGCCCAAGACGCTCGTGCGTCACTTGGTACGCTATGCCGCCGATGTCTTTGGCGGGCGTATTGCCGAGGTCTTGCTCGATATCCTCGATACGCCGGTGTCCCCCGAGCTCCTGCCGCCCACGGGCGACGGCGAGATTGCGCAGAAGACTGAGGACCTGGTGGGCCCGTACGAGCTGCACGACTACTTCCTCTACTACCTGCTGCGTTTTGGCTTTGAGCCGGGCAAGATCTACCGCATGGCGCTCAAGAGCTTCGAGGGCGTCTACGACGTCAAGACCATTCACACGTGGCTACGCACGTTCTACCGTCGCTTCTTTGCCCAGCAGTTTAAGCGCAGCTGCCTGCCCGATGGCCCCAAGGTGGGCTCGGTCACGCTCAGCCCGCGCGGCGATTGGCGCATGCCGAGTGACGCCAGCTCGCGCCTGTGGCTCGCCCAGATTGACGCGCTCAATCCGATGGACTAAGGTTGCCAAATTGAACCAAAACAGCGGGTGCAAGCGTTACACTTTTGCAATCTGATGGCCCGTATCGCGCGGCGCTCTTGTCGGAGCGCCGCGTTTTTCATATCGAAAGGTGGCACCATGCAGGCATCGCAGCGTCTCGACCGCTTTGGCGCGGAGGTCTTCGCCTCGCTCAACAACAAACTGCTTGCGCTGAAGGCTCAGGGCAAGACCATTTACAACATGAGCGTGGGCACGCCCGACTTTAAGCCGTACGACCACGTGGTCGAGGCGCTCACGCAAGCGGCCCAGGACCCCGAGATGTGGAAGTATGCCCTGCGCGACCTGCCCGAACTCAAGCAAGCCGTGTGCGATTACTATGAGCGCCGCTTTGACGTTTCGGGCATTACGCCGTCTATGGTGCAGTCGTGCAACGGCACGCAGGAGGGCGTGGGCCATTTGGGCCTGGCCCTGCTCGATCCGGGTGACACCATTTTGGTTCCCGATCCGTGCTACCCGGTCTTTGAGGCGGGCGCCAAGATCGCCGATGCCAAGCTCGAGTACTATCCGTTGGTCGCCGAGCATAATTACCTGCCCTATGTGGCGGGCATCGATCCCGAGGTGGCCGATCGCGCCAAGTACATGATCGTGTCGCTGCCCGCGAACCCGGTCGGCTCGGTGGGCACGCCCGAGGTCTATGAGGAGATCATCGCTTTCGCCCGCGAGCACGACCTGCTCATCGTCCATGACAACGCGTACTCCGACATCGTGTTCGACGGCGAGCCGGGCGGAAGCTTCTTGCAGTATCCTGGTGCGCTTGAGGTGGGCGTGGAGTTCTTCTCGCTCTCCAAGTCGTTTAACGTTACCGGTGCGCGTATCGGCTTTTTGGTCGGCCGCGAGGACGTGGTCTCTGCCTTTGCCAAGCTGCGCGGCCAGATCGACTTTGGCATGTTCTTCCCGATCCAGAAGGCTGCTATCGCCTGCCTGAACGGTCCGCGCGATGAGGTCGAGGCGCAGCGCCTGAAGTACCAGGAACGTCGCGATGCCCTGTGCGACGGTCTTGAGGGCCTGGGCTGGGAGCGTCCCAACGCGCATGGCTCTATGTTTGTGTGGGCCAAGCTTCCCGGTGGTCGCACCGATTCCATGGCGTTTTGCGAGGAGCTCATGGAGAAGGCCGGCGTTGTGGTGACGCCGGGCGCGAGTTTTGGTCCTTCGGGCGAGGGACACGTGCGCATGGCGCTGGTCCTACCGCCCGATCAGATCGCTTTGGCTGTCGAGGCCATTCGCGAGGCGGGCCTGTATTAGAAACCTATTTCGACTCGTCAATAGCTCGAAACCGATTTCGCGCAGTTATTTTACGAATACTGCAAACAATTTCGGTAAACGGTCGATTTTTGGCTGCGAATAGGGGCATAATCAAAGTCCCGATTGGATGTATTGGGATTACGACAAGCCGCTCGGGTCGTTCCCGGGCGGCTTGTTTGTGGAGAGAGATGGGAGTTTCTAATGGTTAACGAGAAGAAGGTCGCTATTGTCGGCTGCGGTTTCGTTGGTTCGTCTTCGGCGTTCGCGCTGATGCAGAGTGGTCTGTTCTCCGAGATGGTCCTCATCGACGTGGACAAGAACCGTGCCGAGGGTGAGGCCCTGGATATCGCGCACGGCATGACGTTTGCCGAGCCGATGAAGATCTACGCCGGCGATTATTCCGATGTCGCCGACGCCGCCATGATCGTCGTCACTGCTGGCGCTGCCCAGAAGCCCGGTGAGACCCGCCTGGACCTGGTCAACAAGAACGTCAGCATCTTCAAGTCCATTATTCCCGAGATTAAGAAGTCCGGCTTCGACGGCATTCTGCTAATCGTCTCCAACCCGGTCGATGTTCTGACCTACGCCGCCATCAAGATGTCCGGCCTGCCCGAGGGCCACGTCATCGGTTCCGGCACCGTGCTCGACACCGGCCGCCTGCAGCAGATGCTTGGTGCCCACGTCGAGGTTGACCCGCGCGATGTCCAGGCCTATGTCATGGGCGAGCACGGTGACTCCGAGTTTGTCGCTTGGTCCAGCGCTCAGGTTGCCGGCGTTCCGCTGAACACCTTCTGTGAGCTTCACGGCCACCTGGAGCATGAGGCTGCCGAGAAGCGCATCGCTGAGGACGTCAAGAACTCCGCCTACACCATCATCGAGAAGAAGCACGCCACCTACTATGGCGTCGCCATGGCCGTCAAGCGCATCTGCACCGCCGTTATGCGCGATGAGCAGACCGTTCTGCCTGTCTCCTCGCTCATGGTGGGCGAGTATGGCCTGTCCGATCTTGCCATCTCCATGCCGACCGTCGTTGGCCGCGACGGCGTTGTCTGCCGCGTCCCCGTGCCGCTGAACGACGACGAGCAGCATGAGCTCACCGTCTCCGCCAAGGCCCTCAAGGACATCATCGACAGCGTCGATTTCTCCTGCTAAATCAAGCTCGCTAGAGCGAAAAGCTACAATGAAGGCGTCCGGGTCCACACGGCCCGGGCGCCTTTTGGTGCAAAGTAACCTGACCCCAATGCACCATCCCAATACACCATAGTTGATGGGAGGGCCATGTCGGATTCGCCTAATTTTTTGACCTATGCCCAGACGGCGTTTGATCCGTTTGAGGAGCGGCCGTTCTGCGCGGTGGACAGCCTGGTCTTTGCGTGGTTGTCCTATTTGCGTTTGCCGGGTGATACGGCGGAGCTGACGAACTGGCAGGGCCTAGACGTACGCGAGCTGCTGCGTGCCGAGTGCTATCGGGACATGATTGACGACTTGTGGGATCCAGAGGGGAGCAGGGCCTTGTTGGAGGCCGTGGCAGCAAATCCCAGATACCGCGGCGTGCACGTTTGCGGCTATCGTGCCGTGAGCGATGTGGTGGCGACGGAGCAGTTTGCAGCCATGGCGTTCCGGTTTCCGGCGGGGTTTAGCTATCTTTCCTTCCGGGGGACCGACAGCACGATTGTGGGCTGGAAAGAGGACTTTAACATGGCGTTCCGGTGTCCTGTGCCGGCCCAGGAATCCGCGGCGCGTTATGTGGACGAGGCGGCGGATGCGATCGACGGGTCGCTTTTGTGCGGAGGTCATTCCAAGGGTGGAAACCTTGCGGTGTACGGTGCGGCGATGTGCTCCGATGTCGCCCGTGAGCGAATCGAACGGGCGTATTCCCATGATGGTCCAGGGTTCGTCGAGGAGTTTCTGAACGGCAACGCCTTTGCCGATCTTTCCGGTCGAATCGACAAGACGCTACCTCGGTCGTCGATCTTCGGCATGATGTTCGAGACGCAGGAGGACTATGCCATCGTTGAGAGCACCGAGTTCAGCCTGCTGCAGCACAATCCCTTTAGCTGGGTGGTTGATGGTCGCGACTTCGTGTACTGTGAGCGCCTGTCCGCCGGTGCTCGATACGTTGATGGTTCCATTCGCGAGATGCTGCTTGCAGTGTCGCCTAGCGAACGCGAGCGTTTTGTAGATGCGTTGTTCTCCGTGTTTGAGGCTACGGGTGCTGAGCGGTTTGCGGATATCGCTGGGAATCTGCGCGAGAGCCTGCCCGTGATGCTCCAGGCTGCGCAAGGCTTTGACAAGGATACGCGACGCTTTGTCTCGCAGACCATCGTGGCAATCCTTAAATGCGCACTGTTGCCCAAACGACCCCAGATCGACGTGCCCGCTGCCGGCAAGAGTTTGGCAGAACAGCTCGAGGCTTGGCAGTCCGAGCTCCTGCGCTAACCATTGGTGCAAGCAACCTGTCCCCGATGCACCAATCTTCGAAGCGCCTGGGGCGGGCTCGACCGCTATACTGATTCGTGCCGAAATCAATCTAGAACGGAATGCCGTATATGAAAATCAATCACGCGATTCTGCATATCCTGGACTTTGACTCTGCCGTCAACGTCATGAGCCAGCGCGAGCTCGATATCGAGAGCCGTACCGTCCGCAACTTCGTGACCACACATCTGCGTCGCGCGCGCACTTCGGCCGATAACAAGCGCGCCACGTTTGCCGAGAACTCTGCGTTTGGCGGTGAGCTCAAGGGCTATTTCTTTGGTGAGCGCGAGTTCGTGGACCTGTCGCAGCAGATTGCGGAGTTTATCTCTTCCGAACTCACCAAGGCTGAGAAAGCCGAGTCCACCGACGTGCTGGTTGCCGATTTTGACGACGATGAGGATGCCCGCTGGTTTGCCGTGATGCTGCTGGGCTCCAAGCAGGCTTTTATGCACGAAGTGGGCCGCGAGGAGGGGGAGGTGCGCAACGACATTGCGCGCCACTATGCCATTCTGCCGAACCCCTCACAAAAGGTGCCGAGCTATGCCATCGTGCGCGCGAGTACCATGGAGATC
>DBGAPG010000066.1:0-25926 GCA_048438765.1 Collinsella sp. | reverse complement strand
GGCCCCGCTGTCGCGGGCGCGCCCGAGACCCCACTCGACCGAACCGCCCTGGCGCGAGCCGCCGCGAATCTCGTGGCCAACGCCGCCGAGCACGCACGCTCGCGCGTGGCTGTCTCCTGCGACGTCGCGGGCGGACACCTCGTCATCGAGGTCGCCGACGACGGACCGGGCTTCTCTCCCGCCGCCCTCGAACGCGGCTGTGAGCGCCTCTTCACAGACGACTCCTCCCGCTCCTCGCGCGACGGAGGCCGCCACTACGGGCTCGGCCTCCACGCCGCCTCCGAGGCCGCGAGCGCCCACGGGGGCTCCGTCTCGCTCGCCAACAGCCCCTCGGGCGGCGCGGTGGCCACCATCGCGGTCCCCCTGTGAGGGCCTGACGACTCAGGCCCTCACACCAGCGTGCCTCGCAACCAAACGCTTCCCGGATAATAATGCCCGTTGCAGGGATCGCCCTGTCTAGTCGCCGCCCATGTGCATGAGCATGTCGGCGATGCGAGTCGCCATCTCGTCCGCCGCTGGAATGAATCCTTACTCCCATTCCTCCGAGTACCGCCCCATGCCTTGTCGTCTTGAAACACGGGGAGTAAATGGCGAAATCGCAGATGAAAGGGAGTAAAAAGGCAAAGAAAAAGCCTCCATTCCAACATGGGAACGGAGGCTCGATAATTGAGTTTACTCACCAATGTCGCTGGTGGCTTTGCCGTGACTCTCGTACGAAACGAAACTCAGCGGCACAGTGCGGCACTCAAAAGTGCAGGTCAGAACCCTGTCAGCCTACTCCCACTCAGTGCCTAATCCAGTCCGAGTGTTGTCGATGCGTGTCGCGTCGTACCGTCTAAGGACTGAATCGTGCGCAATTTGGGCGAATCAGGCCCTTGATTCGCGATTTCGGGAATGACTCAATTGATTCGCAAAACCGCAGGCCGCTCCTTTAATCACTCCCTGGTTCCCGCCGGGGTTCGTAGCGGGTGGCGTGAAAAGGGGTGATTCAAAGGGTCGGAGAGATGCGTCTTAGCCGAGAATAAGGTTAGCCTTATCTTACTGCATGATTCGTGTGTTATAGTTAGATGTCTCTAACTATTTGGGGGCGATAGCAATGCACGAATGCAAGGGCTTCTGGGACAAGAATGCCGGTCGGTACGACCGTTTCATGCGAAAGGACCGGGCGGCGTATGAGAAGATGTATGGGATGATCAGGCCGGTGGTGAAAGCAAAAACCGTGCTGGAGGTTGCCACCGGCACGGGGCTTATCGCAAAGAGCATCGTGAATGCGGCGGCGTACATCGAGGCTACGGACGCTTCTGCAAAGATGATCCTTGAAGCAAAGCGGGACAATCAATCCGCAAAGCTGCACTTTTCCGTACAAGATATGTTCCGCCTGCCCTATGCACAGAAGTCCTTTGATGTGGTGATCGCGTCCAACGCGCTTCACATAGTGCCGCATCCGGAAAAGGCCCTGCAAGAAATCAGGCGGGTGCTGAAGGACGACGGCGTGCTCATCGCGCCAACCTTCACCCACGCGGGGAGCTCGGTTTCCGGCAAGGCAAAAGCCTTTTTCATGAGTATGGCGGGATTCCCCCTCCACAGCAGGTGGACAAGCGAGGAATACCTACGTTTCCTGCGTCAAAACGGCTGGGCAGTGCAGAAAAGCGCGGTGCTGAAGGCCTCGTTCCCGTTGACCTATGCGGAATGCACGAAATCGAAGGGGCCAGATGTCGTTCTTTGAAAACACCCGCAAGCCCGTGGGCCTCGGCGGAAAACTTATGGTTGCCATGATGAATCTGGGGCACAGCCCTGTGGCGCGGTGGGGACTTCGATTTCTACGACTTGCGCCAAATGCCAAGGTGCTGGATTGCGGCTGCGGCGGCGGGGCGAACATAAAACGGCTGCTGAAAAAATGC
Organism: Collinsella sp.; assembly: GCA_048438765.1. Taxonomy (GTDB): domain Bacteria; phylum Actinomycetota; class Coriobacteriia; order Coriobacteriales; family Coriobacteriaceae; genus Collinsella. The sequence goes on along the minus strand of DBGAPG010000066.1, from coordinate 24,025 downwards.
CCGCATGGCGTCGTCAAGGGCATCGACTATTCGCCCGTCAGCGTGGAGAAGACTAGAAAGCTCAACCGAATTGCAATTCAGGAGGGGCGTTGCGCCGTTCTGCAAGGCAGTGTGGCAGATATGGCGTTTGAGGATAGCTACTTCGATGCCGCCACGGCCTTTGAGACCGTCTATTTTTGGCCCGATTTGCCCCGATGCCTCCGTGAGGTCTGGCGGACGCTGAAGCCAGGCGGGACAATTCTTATCTGCAACGAGAGCAATGGCGATACGGACAAGGACGAGAGGTGGACGCAGATCATCGGCGGCATGACCATCTACAAGGACATTGAATTAAAGGCGTGTCTGGAGCAGGCGGGTTTTCACGAGGTGCAGATACGCAAAAAGAAAAGGTGGCTCTGCGTCACGGCGCGAAAGTAAGGGTATCAAGCACGGGCATTTTTGCATCCATCCTGCACATGGCGATAGGCATGACGGTCATAGCGGCTGTGCTGGCGGCACTTATGACAATTTTTATTCACTGAGGAAGAAACCTATGAAATGTAAAATTGAGAAAAACACCGTGCAGGAGACGCTGATCCTCCCGCTGTATTCCCGAAAGCTGTGTACGGAGATGTACCCGAACCTTTACAGGGATGAAACAGCGGTTCGCCTGCTCGCCCAGATCGACTACGACTTTTCAGAGGCGGAGAAAAACTCCCGCAGCCTGATGCAGCGCTTTGGTGCGCTGGAGGTAGCCGTGCGGCAGAGTGATCTTGCTTTCGAGGTGCGGGATTACCTGAAAGGCCATCCCAATGCGGCGGTGGTCAATCTGGGCTGCGGGCTGGACAACACCGGCAGAACCTGCGACAACGGTAGATGCAAGATCTACAATCTGGACTTCCCGGATGTGATTGCCTTGCGGCAGCAGCTACTGCCCGCCGGGAATCGAGAACAAAATATCCCCTGTGACCTGAAAGACACCGCATGGTTTAGCAAAATCGATGCCTCCGGCGGGGTGGTGTTCTTTGCCTCCGGGGTGTTCTATTACTTTCTGACCCAGCAGGTCCGGGAACTGGTGCGGGAGATGGCGGACGCTTTCCCCGGCGGTGTGCTGGTCTTTGATGCTGCCAATCGGACGGCAGTAAAGATGATCGCAAAAACATGGCTTAAGACTGCAAAAATCAAGGATGTTGGGGCATATTTTGCGGTTTCGGATGCCGCCAAGGAAATCGGCGCGTGGGACAGCCGTCTGCAGGTCACAAGTCGCGGCTATATGCTGGGTTATAACGATTTGAGAGACCCTTCTGTCAGCGGCTTTTTCCGGTTTCTCGCAAGGGTCGGTGACAACGGGATGAAAATGCAAATCGTGAAAATAAGATTTTGAGAGGCAAAAAATGCAAAAGACGAGCACTTCTTGCCGCTCAATTGGCAAGAAGCGCTCGTCTTTTCTTAACGCGTCGTATGGCGGAGAGAGCGCAAGTTACGCGAGCGCCCTTCTTGCCAGCTCGGCCGCGCCAAGGATTCCTTGGTCGCCGCCGCAGCCCGGAGCGCAGATGTAGATCTCTATGTCCTTAAGCTCGGCGGTCTGGATGTAGCCACCCAGATATTCGAGGGTTTTCTTGCGGACGATGCCGTAGAGCTGCTCCTGGTGCATCACGCCGCCGCCGAGGACGATGCGGCGAGGCGAGTACATGAGCACGAGGTTCGCGCACATCTGCCCCAGATAATCCCCCTCGAGCGCCCATACCTCATCGTTGTCCGCGAGCTCGGCCGCGGGCTTTCCCCAGCGCGCGGCAATGGCGGGGCCGGAGGCGAGGCCCTCGAGACAGCTCGCGTGGCTCGGGCAGACGCAGCGTCCCTCCTCGGTGGGACGGGTCCTTACCAGCATGTGGCCGGCCTCGGGGTGCAGCATGCCGTGAAGGAGCCTGCCCGCGCACATGACGCCCGCGCCCACGCCGGTGCCGATGGTCACGTAGACGGCGTCCTCGAGCCCCTTGCAGCAGCCGAAGACCACTTCGCCGAGGCAGGCAACGTTCACGTCCGTGTCGTAGGCCACCGGAATCCCGAGGGCGTCGGCGAACGCGGCGCGAAGACCATGGCCTCGCCACGCGAGCTTGGGCGTCTGGAGGATGGAGCCGTAGCGCTCGTCGTTGGGGTCGACGCAGGTCGGGCCGAAGGCGCCGATACCCAACGCGTCCACATCACGGACGGTGAACCACTCGATCATCTGCGGGACGGTCTCGGCGGGCGTAAGCGTCGGGGTCTCCATACGGTCGAGGACCTCGCCGTCGCCGGACACCACGGCACAGACCATCTTGGTCCCGCCGGCCTCGAGGGCGCCGAGCCTCATTTGCTTTTCGCTCATGTGATCCTCCTTACAAAGGGACGCCCGCAGTCATGGTCAACCGCGGGCGCCCATAACGTTGGCTTGTTTCGAGGCGACCCTACCTGGGCACGCGGTCCTGCCTTGCGGCAAACGGGGCGAGCACGGCGTGCGGCTCGCTTTGGTACCAGTAGGCGACGGTGGAGATGTCGTCCTCGCGCTCGTAGAGCTTGATGTCGTCGTTGCCGAGGTCCTGGAACGTCACGCGCAGGTCCTCCTTGAACGAGATCGGGTCGGGAAGGTGCCACCTGTAGAGGCCGTGCCTGGGCAGCGCGTCGTCGTTGGTCGCGAGCATCGGGTTCGGGTTCGGCTTGCCCGCGCTGAAGCGGTCGCGCGTGGCGTCGCGCGTCGAGCGGTACGGGTAGCCGGCGAACAGCGTGTTGAAGCACTGCGCCTCGGGCAGCGCGTGGGGCGGCCTGTCGAGGAAGGCCCAGGCACCGCCGAAGTAGTCCTCGGCTCCCGTCGAGGTGACCGTGGGGAACTCCTCGTCGCCGTCGAGGAAGAACTTCATCTCGCCCTCGCCCCACCAATAGCGCTCCAGGGCGCACAGGGCCATGTAGGTGCCGACGTAGTAGCCCTTGCCGCGCACGCCGTCGAGCACGGTGTAGTCGACGCCCCTGCGAGTGCTGCGCTCGCGGTTAAAGCGGGCGTGGAAGTACATGGCGTCGTCCGGCACGTCGGTGAGCGCGTAGTTGAACGTGTAGAAGATGTACTTAATGAACCCGGGGTGCTCGCTCGTAAGCGTGACCTTGGCGTGCTTCCTGAAAGGCATCTCGAAGTAGCAGTTCATGCCGCCCGTCGGGTTCACGCAGATGGGCATCGAGTTGACGATGGCGCGCTCACCGAAGCCGTTGCAGAAGAAGTCGCCGACAGGGCACTCGACCGAGGGGGTCTCCTCGTCGTCCCAGTAGAAGCGCAGCACGAGGTCGCGCATGACGAAGCTGCCGGCGGCGGTCTTGTCGGGGACGGTCATCCAGATGTGGCGGATGATGCCGGGGCCCTCGATGTCCGCGAGCGTGATGGTCTCGCCGGACTCAAGGGGCACGCAGCACGAGCCCTTGCGGCCGACGCCGAGGTGGCTGGCCGACATGGCGGCACGGCCCTTCTCGCCCGTGATGTTCTCGGGGGTGATGGCGCGGCTTTCCTCACCGCCGTGCATCCACACATCCTTAAGGAACTCTCTCATCGTCGACCTCCTCTATTCGTCGTCTTCGCACTCGGCGGAACTGGCACCGTTCACGTAGACGATCTGCTGGCGCGCCTCGTCGACGAGGGCGTCGAAGTCGAGTTTCTCGTCGGGGCGCGCGAGCGCGACCGTCATGGCGAGCGGGAGGTTGACACCCGCGATCACGTGGATCCGGTCGGAGGCGAAGCGGGAGAAGCGCTGGTTCACGCTGCCGCCGAGCGCGTCGGTAAGGACGACGACCTCGTCAGTGCCCGAAAGCGCAGCCTCGACCGCCGCGTCGAGCCCCTCGCCGTTGTCGTTCACGTAGGCGCACACGGCGTTGACGGCGTCGCTCTTACCCGTAAGGAACTCGAGGGTGTCCTTGAAGCCCTGGGCGAGAAGGGAATGGCTCGCCACAACTATCTTTCTCATTGATTCACCAATCTCTTGGGTCGAAGCTAGGCGAGGATGCCGGCGGCGGAGGCGACCATCGCGAGGACGATCACCACGAGGATGAGGGCCGTCATGCTCGCGTTCTTCTTGGTAAGAAGGTAATACGCGCTTCCCGTGATGGCGGCGGGGATCATGGCAGGCAGGATCTTGTCGAGCAGCGGCTGAATCTCCATCGAAACGTCGCCGAAGCTGAAGCTAATCGGGCAGGTGACGCCGATGACCGAGGCGATGAGGCAGCCGACCACGGTGAGGCCGAGCACGGAGGCGGCGGCAGTGAGGTTGGGAAGCTTCTCGCTGAAGTCGGTGACGAGCTTCACGCCCTGCTTGTAGCCGAACTCGAGGGCGTGCATGCGGACCCAGAAGATGGCCAGGATGAGCGCGAACCAGATGCCGGCTCCCACGGGGTTGCCCTCGATGGCCATGTAGGCAGCGATGGAGCCCATGATGGTCGGGATCATGGTCATGAGCAGGGAGTCGCCGACGGCGGCGAGCGGTCCCATGGTGCCGATCTTCAGGTCTTGGACGGCGTCCGCCGCCGCTAGGCCGTCGCGTTCCTCCATGGCCACGCAGGCGCCAAGGATGATGGCGGCGAGCCAAGGCTGGGTATTGTAGTAGCGGAAGTGGTTGTTGAGCGCTTGCTTATAGTCCTCGTCGTTCGTGTAGATCTTCCTCAGGACCGGCGAGAGGGCGTAGGCGACTGAGGCGCCCTGCTGGGTCTGGTAGTTGAAGGTGCACACGCTCATGAGCCAGCGCCAGTTCGCGTTGCGCAGATCCTTCTTGGTGACCTTGTAGCCGGAGGGCTTGCCCTCGGCGACGGCGGTGATGTTCTCGTTTTCCATGGTTACTCATCCTCTCCGATGAAGGCGTCTGCGGAAGCGTGAGCGGCGAGCTCGGTGTCCCTCTCGGCACGCTGGTAGAACGCGATCGCGAGGGCAACGCCGACGATGGCGGCGCCGATGATGGGCACGTTCAGGAAGGCCGAGAGGAAGAAGCCGACGAGCAGGTACTGGAAGTACTTGCCGGTGGGCATGTAGCGGAGCAGCATGGCGATACCGATGGCCGGGAGCATCTTGCCGGCGAGAGTGAGGCCGGAGAGGAACCACTGAGGCATGACCTCGAGGAGCCAGTTGACGGCGGGCTGGCCGAGCGTCACGGAGACAAAGACGGGCAGGGCGGCGCACAGGCCGAAGAGCGCGGGGCAGACCCACAGGATGGCGTTCATCTGATTGAACTTACCCTCGTTGCAGAACTTCTGGGACTTCTCGACGACGAAGCCGTTGAGGATCTTGACGATGACGTCGAGCTGGATGCCGAGCATGCCGACCGGCAGGCCGATGGCGAGGCCCGTGTCCGCGCCCAGGGTCACGCCGTAGGCGGTGGCGATGATGGCCATCGTGCCGTAGTCGGGAATCGACGAGCCGCCGAAGCCCGCGACGCCGAGCTGCATGAGCTGGATGGTGCCGCCGATGACGAGGCCGGTCTGCCAGTCGCCCATGACGACGCCGGTGATAAGGCCCCAGAAGACGGCATAGTTGACGAAGATCATCGGGATGCCGTAGTAGTCCACGTGCTTGATGAAGGCCAGCAGGGTCAAAAGGACGACCTGCAGGATAGTGAAGTTGACCATGATCCCTCCTTAGATGAGGTCGGCGACGGAGACGGGCTTGTCGGCGGGCACGAACTGTGCCGTCACCTTGACGCCGCGGGCGATGAGCGCCTTGTAGCTCTGGACGTTCTCGGCGGAGGCATAGGCGCGCTGGGTGAGCTGGACGCCGCCCTCCTTGACGAGCGAGCCGCCGACGATCAGCGACGGGAGCTCGATGCCCGACTCGACCAGGTGAAGGATCGTCTCGGGCTCCTTGGCGATGACAAAGACCTTCTCGCGGTCGTACTTGCCCGCCGCGAAGTTCTTGAGCGCGGTCTGCTCGGAGATGATCGAGACGGCCATGCCCGCGGGGCGCGCCATCCTCATGGTGGACTTCAGGACCTCGTCGCCGGCGACCTTGTCGTCGATGACCATGACTCGGGTCGCGCCCGACACCGGGGCCCACTGCGTCACGATGATGCCGTGAAGCAGGCGATTGTCGATTCGTGCCATAACAACACTCATGTTTGCTCCTATCAAATGAAGTTTTACGTTCGGTACTGCCTCGGCGCTATCCGGATTCGCGCCGGGCAAGGGGTTATCGGATTATTGAGGACGCGCGGTCGGCTTGCGGCGGCGCGGGGAAGGTCACTCGTCGAGCAGGAGGTCCGAGGAGCCGAGGCGCTCTTCTCGCGCCGGGGCGGCGCTCACGCTTATGTAGTCGAAGACATATGCGATCTCGCTTACGGGAACCTCTACGCGATAGCGCGTCGAGATGCTCGAGAAGCTCTGCCTGAAGGACTCGATGAAATCGGCGCGTTCCTCCTCGAAGCGGTCCTGGCCAACGTAGGTCTCAATGGGGTTTCTGGTAACAAGGCGCTCGACGAGACAGCAGAGGTGGACGTAGAGCCCAATGATGGCGTTGCTGCCGATCTTCTCGCCTGTCCTGCGCTGAAGCTCGTGCACGGCGCTCTCGATCTCATGGAATAGCCGCTCCGGGTCGAGGATGGTGATGGAGCGGATGACGTTCTGCAGCGTCATGTTCGAGAGCAGCTTCTCGTGGAAAGAAGAGAGCTCGGAAGCGTCAAGCCACCTGCCGAACACGGCATCAACCTTAGAGGCGGACGCCGTCGACATGATGTCCTCGAGGGCGACGAAGGGGACGGAGGCGACCCCGGGGTCTCCCGTGCCGATGACGGCGCAGACGCGGTGCTCGGAGAAAACGGCGTCGTTCGACCCGTTCGCGACGAGCTGCTTGAAGGGCCTCGTGAGCAGGCGCGCGCCTATGGTGCGCGGGAGGCTCTGCGAGACGAGCTGGCGTATCCTCTCCGCGGCGTCGACCCCGGACTCGGAGCAGAAGACGATGGCGTCCTCACGGTTGACGCGCTCGATCACCTTGCAGTGCGTCACGCACGCGGCGGTCGCATCGCCAAGAACCTCGGCGATGGACTTGCCGCCGAGCAGCCCGACCCCGATCTCGAGCGCAAGACCGGTAGAGACGTTGTTCACCACGCCGATAGTGGAGTCGGTAACGTTCTCGAGGGCCTTATAGGCCTCCTCCAAGGAGCCCATGTCGACGAGGAACACGACCCCGGTGCAGTAGGAATGGCGGTCGACGAGGCGCTGGAGCGGACCGACGATGTCCTTCAGCTGCTGGTCGTAGGGCATGTCGACCGCCTCGTACACATGCATGCCGAGCATACGGTTCGCCGCGTCGGCGATGCTCGTCGCCGTTGAGTAGCCGTGGGACAAGATGACGCAGAGCGTTCGAAGGGCCTTCGCGTCGCGAGACTCCGATGCGACGCACAGCGTCAGACGCGTCTTCGTGAAGTGATCGAGCGAGATTCCCAGCGCCCCTTCCACGTCTGCGGCGACCTGATCGGAGACGCTCGAGGCAAACGGTAATTCGGAGGTCACGGCACCGAGGAGATGGGAGATTTGCTCCGCACAGGCAGACTTTCGCTTAGCCAGGCCGATGCCCGGCCACAACTGCAGGCAAATCTCCTGGGCCAGTAGAAAAGCGACCTTCCTCGAAAGCTCGATGCCATAAGAAGAGCCTGCGTCGGCAAGGACCGCGCCCACGATGCGCTCGAAGGCGCGCGACCTCGAGGAGGTAACGCCGCGGCCGAAGATCAAGTGATCCTCAACGCCGCGCACAGCGGAGACAGCTTGCGAGACGAGCTCGGAGACAGAGAGCTCCCCGGCGCAGAATCGCTCATCGAGAGAGCACAGGGCATCGAGCGCCTGCTCGACCGGCCCTGTGCTCTCGGCGGCATCCAGGGACGCGTCGATCAGAACGCCATCGTCGGGCTGTTGATCGATCTGCGCGGAGGAGAGGAGCCCGCTGGGAAGAAGATACGGGCGAACGACGACGTAGTCGCCCTCGCGATTGAGGAACGCTTTGGCGCAGCAGTTCGTCACGCAGGCGCGCAAGCCGGCGATGTTATCGGAAAAGTCCGCGTTCACGAGGCAACGGTATGCGCCGCGGCTAATCTTCACATCAGAACCGATTCGGCACCCCTCGCTGCGCAGGAAGCTCAAGATGAGATCCTCGCGCTCCTCGGGGGTCCGCTCCTTGAGTGAGGGGACGCGGGCACAGATGGGCATTTTGCTGTAGGCCGAGGAAACCTTCAGGTCATCGGCGGAAAGCGTCGTCGAAAGAACGAGGCGAGCGCGCGGCGCATCCTGGGAGGCATCGAGCCCGAGGGCCGTCGCAAGGCAGTGCTCCATCGCAGAGGGAGAGAGTGCCTCGATGCCGTTGACAAAAACCACACCCCCGCGCGATTTCGCGATCGACTCGTCAAGAAGCCCGTTGAACGAGGCGGCGTCCGGGACCCCGGCGCAGTCGATGCGCACATAGGAGGAGTCGCGGGACAGCAAGCCCTGGTTCTTGCCGTACTCGTACACAAGGCGAGAAAGGAAAGACTTGCCGACACCCACGCCGCCGCTCAAGAGGATGGGTAGGCCAAACGGAGGGTACTGAACCGCAGCCTTGCACTGCTCGACAACGGAGCTGAGGCTCAGGTCGAAGCCCACGGCACGCGCGAAGTCGCGGTGATCGGCGATTCCCGTCGCCTGGATGAGGTCGGCGAGCGAGGCGTACTCGCTTGCAGAGAGCTTTACCTGAAAACGCTTCTGGAACGCGCGGCGATGAAAATAACGGACAGGCCTGCCCGCCACCTTAACCACAAGGCCGGCGCGAACAAGGTCGTTGAGGTACTGGCTCGCCAGGCTCCTGGAGATGATGAGCGTCTCGGCGATGTCGGAGGTGGACAGACGGACAAGGTCATCGAGCGAGACGGCAGAGGTGAGGGCCTCGAGATGCTCGAGAATCCTGTCCCTCATGTCGACGGGTTTCTTTGCCAAGCTGTCCTGTGTGGTCTTGTCCATGACTTCTTACCTCCTCGTACAAGGAGTATAAGGGGAGAACAGAGAACGGAAGGGGGCGCGTGGGGGAATCAACAGCTCCGAGGAAAAGTCCACCACTTGAGGGACAGAAAACAACGGTCATTGAACATTCAGGGCCGACGCTCAACACTTCGGCTCGACACTTCGCTTTGGAAAGGGCCCTGCGCGATGGTGCAGCCCTCCATCTCGCAGCACAGGTCGCCGAAGGTCGCGAGGATGCGTTCCTTCTGTTCCGTGGGCGAGACGGCTCGGTGGGCAAGGTCCTCTCAAAAGGGCTCGTCCGACGCCGCAAGACCTCGATGACCGACTACCGCCTCGAGCAAGTGGCGGATTACCTCTGCACCATCGAACTTGCCTTGGTCAAGTGCGAGGCCAAGGAGAACGGCGAGACGTACAACAAGTTCTTCGGAGGTATAGGCTCTTTCAAGAGGAACTGGCTCAAGCAAGCCCGCAGCAAGCGGATATAGCTGGTCTCGCGGTTTCGCAAGGAACGGTCAGTTCTCCTCTGGCGAGGAACCCCGGGCGACGTGCTTCGAGCAGCGGAAGCTGAAGCGCAAGCAGAAGCAGCGCGGGCATTGATCGGTGCCGACATGGGCCCAGACGTGAACAGTGCTACATCCCCTGTTCACGGGGCGCGAAACCGCAAAGGTTGCACAGAGGTTGCAAAATAAGAAGCCCCCGACCTGTTTTCGCAGGTCAGAGGCTTGAAATCAACGAATATCGTTTATTCCCACTCGATGGTCGCGGGCGGCTTGGACGTGATGTCGTAGCACACGCGGTTGGCGCCAGGGACCTCGGCGACGATGCGGCCGGAGATGCGGGCCAGCACGTCGTAGGGCAGCTTGGCCCAGTCGGCGGTCATGGCATCGCTGGACTCGACGGCGCGCAGGATGATCGGGCGCTGGTAGGTGCGCTCGTCGCCCATAACGCCGACGGACTTAATGTCGGGCAGGACCGCAAAGTACTGCCAGCAGCTGTGCTCGGAGTTGCGCTCGCCGGTCTGCTCAAACAGACGCTGGTTGTAGGCGTCGAGCTCCTCGCGCACGATAGCGTCGGCGTTCTTGAGAATCTCGAGCTTCTCCTTGTCGACCGCGCCGATGATGCGGATGGCCAGACCCGGGCCCGGGAAGGGCTGACGGAACACGATATGACCTGGCAGGCCGAGCGCCAGACCAAGTGCGCGGACCTCGTCCTTAAAGAAGTGATCGAGCGGCTCGATGAGGTCGAAGTGCACGCCCTCGGGGAACGGGATTAGGTTGTGATGGCTCTTGATGGTGGCCGTCTTGCCGCCCGTCTTGCGAGCGCCGGACTCGATGATGTCGGGGTAGATGGTGCCCTGGGCCAGGTACTTGACCGGCTTGCCGTCGGTCTCGAGCTGCTGCGCCACGGCGAAGAACTCTTTCCAGAACTGCGTACCGATGATGCGGCGCTTCTCCTCGGGCTCGGTCACGCCGGCCAGAAGCTCGGCATAACGGTCCTCGGCGTGGACGTGGATAAAGTCGACGTCAAACTGCTTGGTGAAGACCTCCTCCACCTGCTCGGGCTCGCCCTTGCGCAGCAGGCCGTGGTTGATGAACACGCAGGTCATCTGCTTGCCCACGGCGCGAGCGCCCAGCGCAGCCACGACGGAGGAGTCGACGCCACCGGACAGGGCCAGAATCACGCGGTCGTTGCCGACCTTCTCGCGGAACTCGGCCGTCATGGTCTCGACCAGGTTGTCCATGCTCCAGTTGGGCTCCAGGCCGCAGATCTCAAACAGGAAGTTGCTCAGCAGCTGCTGACCATACTCGGAGTGCTTGACCTCGGGGTGGAACTGCGTGGTGAAGATCTTGCGCTCGGGGCACTCCATGGCAGCAACCGGGCACACGTCGGTGCTGGCGGTAACGGTAAAGCCCTCGGGCACCTCGGAAACGGCGTCGCGGTGGCTCATCCACACGGTCTGCTCCATAGGCGTGGAGTTAAAGAGCTTGGCGCCGGCCGTGCGCGTGATGGTGGCGCGGCCGTACTCGCCCACCTCGGAGTGGCCGACCTTGCCGCCGAGCGTCACGGCCGTGATCTGATGGCCGTAGCAAAAGCCCAGGACGGGAAGGCCCAGGTCAAAGATGGCGGGGTCGATAGACGGAGCGTCCTCGGCATACACGGAAGCCGGGCCGCCGGAAAGGATGAGCGCAGAGGCGTTCATCTCGCGAATCTCGTCGGCCGAGATGTCGCAGGGGACGATCTCGGAATACACGTTGAGGTCGCGGACGCGACGGGCAATGAGCTGACCGTACTGCGCACCAAAGTCGAGTACGAGGACCTTTGCGGAAGCCTTTTGATCCATGGTTCCCCCTCTTGTTGGCGGGGAGCCGGTGCCCACCCGCGTGAATGAACGAAAATAACCTCCATAGTGTACACGTTATATGGGGTTTCTCGCCCCTCGCGGCCATCAGCGCACGGCAAACGCACGACCTGGGCCCCTATTTGACGGCAATTGAAGTGTTTTCAAACGTTACAGATGATGTAATACGTTTGAACATTGGACGCCCTGTGCCACAATACTGCCGAACGACTCCGCCTCTGCGGCGGCAAATACGATAGGAATACCAGCATGAAGCGCATCCTTCTCATCGCCACGGGCGGCACCATTGCATCGACCGAGGACGGCAACGGCCTCTCCCCCGCCCTGACCGGTGAGGAGCTCGCCCAGAGCGTCCCCGAGATCTCGGGCCTCTGCGAGCTCGACGTGGTGCAGCCCATGAACATCGACAGCACCAATATGCGCCCCAGTGACTGGATGCGTATCCGCGACGTCATCGTCGAGGGTTATGCCGACCACGACGGCTTCGTGATTCTGCACGGCACTGACACCATGAGCTACACCGCAGCAGCGCTTTCCTACCTGATTCAGGACAGCCCCAAGCCCATCGTGCTCACCGGCTCGCAAAAGCCCATGGGCAATCCCTTTACCGACGCCAAGCTCAACCTGTACCAGAGCCTGCTCTATGCACTCGACGAGCATTCGCACGATGTGTCGATTGTGTTTGGCGGCGTCGCCATTGCCGGTACGCGCGCCCGCAAGCAGCGCACCATGAGCTTTAACGCATTCATTAGCGTCAACTATCCGCCCATTGCCTACATCCGCAATGACCGTATCGTGCGCAACGGGCTTCACGGCACGCATCAGGACGAAAACCCGGTGCATTTCTACGACAGCATCGACCCGCGCGTATTTGTACTCAAGCTTACGCCCGGCGTAAACCCGGGCATCCTCGACGCCCTAGCCGATAGCTACGATGCTGTAATCCTTGAGACCTTTGGCATTGGCGGTATCCCCGAGTTTGGTGAGTCGGGCGAGTCGTTCCAGGAGGCGATTTTCCGCTGGGTCGATTCGGGTCGCACTGTCGTTATGACCACACAGGTCCCCGAAGAGGGCCTCGATCTGGGCGTTTATGAGGTCGGCCGCGCTTACGCCGATCATCCGGGCATCCTGCGCGGCGATGACATGACCACCGAGACGCTCGTGGCCAAGACCATGTGGGCACTCGGCCAGTCACGTGATGCGTCAGAAATTCAGCGCCTGTTCTACAGCCAAGTCAACCACGACCGTATCCCGATGGTGTAACCACCGGTCAATATGCATCTTCTATTCAATGCCCTCGAGAAGTTCTGACACCGTCATGCCGAGTGCGGGCGCGATCTTAAATAGAACCCTGAGCGTGAAATTTGCCGTCCCATCTTCGATTCGGTCGAGGTAGGGTCGGCTGATTCCTGTTGCCACACAAAAATCAACCTTGGAGATACCAAGGTCTCTGCGTGTCTCTTCGACCCGCCTGCCAAGAATCTGTTTCGCACGTTCGTCCATGCAGCCGAGTTTGAAATGGAGCCGAACATAAACGTAAACTATAGTTTACGTTTTGCCGAATACACAGGAGTTTTCTATGTCGGGTTCTTCGGTCCGCATGTACCGAGCCACGCTTCGCACAAACAGCGCACCGCTCAAGCTCGTCGTCGTTGAAGCAGAATGCCTTTCGCCCGATGAGCGCACAGCATTTGCATTGCTATCAAGTCGCGTCGCCGCCGTTCTGGTCCCTTGCCCAGCGCAAGGTGAACTTGCTATCCAATGCCAGGCGCACAGCTGCTCGCTCAATCAGGCTGCCGTGATCGCAACCAGCCAACGCGGTCTGCCCCTTCTCCTGGAAGCCGGTATCGCACTCGCCCTTCGCGGCGCCGGATACGAAAACGAGGCCGCCGCCGACATGGTCTTTAAACCACGATCGAGCGGCGGCCTCGCAGCAGCTATCGAATATGTGTGCAGACTCGTTGCCTAAAAGGACAAGCTAGAAACCAAAGCCAAAGCCCGTTCCGGTAATCGCCGAGTACATAAAGTAAACGTTGATCACGTTGAGGAACACACCCGTGATGCAACCGTTGCGCAGGTAGCGTTCGCACACGATGCGCGCCATGGCGGCGGAGTCATCATTGTTTTTAGCCTGGCGTCCCGCCGTAAAGTACGTCGCCACGCTCAGCAGTAGGTTGAGCACCGGCAGTGCCAGCAGCTCGTAGCTCTTACCCCAGCGCGTCACCTCGCCGGCTGCGTTAAACTTCGTTGCCACCTCGGGGCCAATGTTGGGGATAACACACGCTGCAACCACCAGCGGAATCACCGCAAGTACGAGCAGCGCAATACCCATGTAGCCAGCTTTTTTGCCGTATTTAAACATATGCGTCGCCCTTACACGTTAAAGCGGAAGTGCACGACGTCGCCATCGGCCATGACATAGTCCTTGCCCTCAATACGCAGTTTGCCGGCGGCCTTGGCGCCCTGCTCACCGCCGAGCTCGATGTAGTCGTCATAGCCAATGACCTCGGCCTTAATAAAGCCGCGCTCAAAATCGGTGTGGATGACGCCGGCGGCCTGCGGGGCGGTCGCGCCCTGACGAACCGTCCAGGCCTTGACCTCCATCTCGCCGGCCGTAAAGAACGACTGCAGACCGAGCAGCTTATAGGCCGCCTGCGCGAGCACGTCCAGACCGGGCTGTTCCAGGCCCAGGCTCTCCAGGTAGTCGGCGGCGTCCTCGGGATCGAGCTCGGAAAGCTCGGCCTCAATCTTGGCGCAGATGGGCAACGGCTTGACGCCATCGATGGGCGCCAGGTCGTCGTTGAGCATATCCTCGTCCACGTTGGCCACATACAGGATGGGCTTCATGGTGAGCAGGAACAGCCCCTTGGCGGCGGCACGCTCCTCGTCGGTCATCTCCATGGATGCGGCGCGCTTGCCCTCGTTGAGCCAGGCAAGCAGGCGCTTGGCGACCTCGAACTTGGGCATGAGCTCCTTGTCACGCTTGGCCTCCTTCTCGAGCTTAGGCAGCTGCTTCTCGAGCGTGCCCATGTCGGCCAGGATGAGCTCGGTCATGATGGTGTCGGCATCGCCGGCGGGATCGACGAACTCGCCCGTGCGGCCCACCTCACGCATGACGTTGGGGTCCTTAAAGTAGCGCACGACCTCGCAGATGGCGTCGGTCTCGCGAATGTTGGCCAGGAACTGGTTGCCCAGGCCCTCGCCCTCGTTAGCGCCCTTCACCAGACCTGCGATGTCGACGAACTCGACCGTCGCCGGCACAATACGACCCGGGTTAACGATGTCGGCAAGCTTTTGCAAGCGGCTATCGGGCACGTCGACGATACCCACGTTGGGGTCGATCGTGGCAAACGGGTAGTTGGCGGCAAGGCCGGTCTTTTTGGTAAGCGCGGTGAACAGCGTCGACTTGCCCACGTTGGGCAGGCCCACGATACCGATGGAAAGGGACACGACAGCTCCTTTTGATACAGGTACTTCAAACTGCATAAGTATAGCGCCGCCGCAGCATCCGGGCGAATCCGGACACCGCGGCGGCGCAAATGAAGCAGAGATGCGTGAGGGTTCGAGACAGTAGTCCTTACTTAAGCTCAGGCCAGAAATCCTTGTTGGCCTCGATGAGCTCGTCCAGGATCTGCTTAGCAACGCTTGCCGAAGGAATGGTCTTGGAGAGCGTGAGCGCCTGCCAGAGCTTCTGATAGCTGCCCTCGACCCAAGCCTGGACAACGAGCTTCTCAACGGAAACCTGCTGCTCCATCAGGCCCTTCTGGAACTGCGGGATCGGGCCCTGGCAGATCTTCTCAAAGCCGTTGGAGCCAACGATGCAAGGCACCTCGACCATGGCCGTCGGGTCGAAGTTGGGCACAGCACCATCGTTGGGGACGATCAGCAGGAAGCGCTCGAGCGTGTTCTCGGCCAGCGCGCAGGCAAGGTCGACGATGTAGTTGGCGTGTACGTCGGGCTCAAAGCCGCCGTCCTTGGCAGTACCCTTGGCGATGATGTCGCGGCAAGCGCCAAAGACCTTCTTCTCGCGGCCGTCCATAACCTCATTGGCGCGAGTGTAGTTGGGGTCAGACGTCTCGACAACATAGTCCGGGTACAGGTAGTACTTGAGGTAGGTGTTGGGAATCGTCTCGGGATCGACAGCATAGACATCCTTGGCCTTGCCGAAGGTGTGAATCCAGCTCTCCTCGACGTGCTGCTCCTTACCGGCCTCGTGCTCAATGCCGTCCAAGTAGCCGTTCTTTGCCATGTGCTCCTTGATCTGCGGCATGAGGTCGTTACCCTCCTTGTCGTAAATCTTGCTCCACCAACCAAAGTGGTTGAGGCCGTAGTAGCTATACTGCAGCTCGCGACGATCCTTGATGCCGCACATACGGCTCATCTTATCCATGAGGTCGATCGGCATGTCGCAGATGTTGATGATGCGGCTGTTGGGGCGCAGCACGCGGCAGGCCTCGGCGACGATGGCCGCGGGGTTGGAGTAGTTGAGCATCCAGGCGTTGGGGCTGTACTTCTCCATGTAGTCCAGGATCTCGATGACGCCGCCGATGGAGCGCATGCCGTAGGCGATACCGCCGGCACCGCAGGTCTCTTGACCAACGCAGCCGTACTTGAGAGGAATCTTCTCGTCGAGCTCACGCATGGCGTACAGGCCAACGCGGATGTGAGCGAGGACGAAGTCAGTACCGGTAAAAGCGGTCTCGGGGTCGGTGGTGTAGTTGAACTCAACCTCGGGAGCGTTCTCGTGGAAGTAGATCTCGCACGCCTTGGCCACGGTCTCCTGGCGCTCGGCGTTGTTGTCATAGAAGGTCACCTTGTTGACCGGGAAGCGGTCGCGCTCCTCGAGCAGCATCAGGGCAATGCCCGGGGTAAAGGTGGAGCCACCGCCGGCAATGGTCACGGCATAGTTTTTCTTGGACATGATGTCCTCCTCATTCTGGCCGCTTGCTCAATCCATCCCCGCACGCGGCCTGTACGGTTTGGAATTGTTACCTAGAAGTGGAGTTTTTTATCTCTAGAATCGGCCTTGCGGTGCATACCGGCTCTGCAAGGCCGATTGTTTCGATGGACGATGGTTTACAGAAGACTCTCGAACTTCAGAAGACTCTCGAACTTCTCGCGAACCTGCGGGACGGCAAGGCCGATGATGACCTGGATTGACTGACCTTGGACCACCAAGCCATGCGTACCGATCGCCTTGAAGGAAGCCTCGGGCGCAACGACGCTCTTGTCCTTGACGTTAACGCGCAGACGGGTAGCGCAGTTCGTTACATCGATGATGTTATCCGTGCCACCGAGCAGATCGAGGATGTTCTCGGCAAGCACCAAGCGCTCATCATCTTTACTCTGGGCGACCGATTTGCCAGCAGCAGCACCGCCCTGCTTTTGCTTGTAGTCGGCCTTGGACTTGAGCTCGACCTCAACATCGTCATCCTCGCGACCGGGAGTCTTAAAGTCGAACTTGACGATCAGGAAACGGAAGACCACGACCCAAAGGGCGGTAAAGCACAGACCGACAAGGATGGAGATGGCGTACTGCAGACCGTGTGCGGCCCAAAGGGGCAGCCAGTCCCACGAGAGCATCGAGATGATGCCGCCGTCGAAGATGCCCACGACGCCAAGGAGGTTTTGAGCCATGCAGCCAAGCGCTCCGAGCACGCAGTGGACGACGAACAGGCCGGGCGCGATGAACAGGAAGGTGAAGTCAAGCGGCTCGGTAATACCGCAAAGCATAGCGGTAAGGGTGACGGGAATGAGCAGAGCCTTGACGCGCTGCTTGCGCTCGGGTTTGGCGGTCATATAAAACGCAATGGCGACGCCAAGCGAGCCGAAGACTTTAGTCCAACCAGGGCAGGTATAGGCAGCCCAGGGTGCGGCATCCTTAAGAGCAATGCTCGGATCGGCAGCCAGTTGGGGCAGGATGTTGGCCCAAGCAGCAAAGATGCCGCCGTTGACCGCCGCGTTGTCGTAATAGAACGGCGTATAGATAAAGTGATGCAGGCCTGTAGGAATCAGCACGCGCTCGAAGAAAGCAAAGACGCCCACGCCAAACGTACCGGCGGAAAGGATGAATCCCTGGAAGGCGGCGATAGCAGCCTGAACATGCGGCCATACCAGGCAAGCGATAAGAGCGACCGGAACCATAACGAAGAAACCGATCATATAGATGAACACGGAGCCCGAGAACACGCCCAGCCACTCAGGAAGTTCGGTGTCGAAGAACTTGTTATGCAGCATCGTGGCGATACCAGAAATGATAAGCGCGCCCATGATGCCCATATCAAGCGTTTTGATGCTTGCGATAGTGGCAAGACCAGTACCGCTGCCCGCCTCGACAGAGTAGTCGACACCAAAGACAGGGCCCCACTGCCCCAAGATTGTGCTTACAAAGTAGTTGAAGGTAAGGTAGATGGCCAAAGCCTCCATGCAGCAGCGAGCGTTCTGCTTGTTCGCGAGCGAGATTGGCAACGCTACGCAAAACAGCAACGGCATCTGGTTAAAGAGCGTCCAACCACCCTGGAGCAGCACATTCCAGCAATCAAACCAAAGATGACCCGCTGTGGCCATCTCGCCAAAGATCGCCTCGGTGGTAAACAACGTACCCAGGCCGACGACGATTCCGGAAAATGCGAAAAGAATTGCAGGCGTGTACATTGCACCGCCGAAACGTTGTATCTTTTGCATCATGACGGGGAATCCCCCTCTCTTCATTCGGAGCGCTGCGGTTTTGGCTTCACTCGAGACCGCAGACGCGCCGTTTGCGTGTACCTCGTGCAATAGGACGGGTGGGCCCGCTTCCCTGACTTCTTGCACTTACGTTTTATCACATCACTTATCTAGACAAGTTAGCATAAAGACTACGGTCGGTAAACGGTTGATTATTGGCCGTAAACGGTATATGTCCAGTATTTCGCCTGCTAAATCTGATATAGCTGATGGCTGCATTTTAAATTTCTTTTCTACTTGTCTAGATGTGCTTGTCTATCCATATAGACATACCTATACTTCATTACAATATTCACCGCCACGTTAAGGAGTCACCATGAAAAGCGCGGTCTTCTATGGAAAGCACGACCTCAGAGTCGAGGAATCGGCAAAGCCGGCCGTAGGCAAGCGCGACGTTCTGATCAACGTCAAAGCTTGCGGCGTCTGCGGCACCGACGTGCATATCTATGAAGGCGACAAGGGTGCAGCCGACGTTACCCCGCCCACGATCCTTGGTCATGAGTTTGCGGGCGTTGTCGAGGCCGTGGGCAGCGACGTCGCTGGCTTTAAACCGGGCGATCGCGTGTGCATCGACCCAAACCATCCCTGCGGCTGCTGCGAACCCTGCCGCGACGGAATCAACCACTACTGCGAGCATATGACCGGTTACGGCACCACCGTTAACGGCGGCTTTGCCGAGTACTGCTCCGTCGATATGCAGCAAGTCTACAAGTTGGGCGATCACACCAGCTTTGAGCAGGGTGCTATGACCGAGCCCGTCGCCTGCTGCCTGCACGGCATCGATATGTGCAACATCAAGCCCGGCAGCACAGTTGTCGTTATCGGCGGCGGCATGATCGGTCTGCTCATGATGCAGCTTGCTAAAAACGCCGGCGCCACCAAGGTTGTCTTGCTCGAGCCTGTCGAAGGCAAGCGCGAGGTTGCGCTCAAACTCGGCGCCGACCTGGCAATTGATTCCATCCACGAGGACGTCCCGGCCCGCCTGAAGCAGGAGGGCGTCGGCAACGTCGACGTTGTAATCGAATGCGTCGGCAAGCCCGTCACCATCGAGCAGGCCATCCAGATCGCCGGCCACAAGGCTACGGTCATGATGTTCGGCCTCACCAAGCCCGATGAGACAATCACCGTCAAGCCCTTCGAGGTCTTCCAGAAGGAGCTCGTGCTCACCTCGTCCTACATCAACCCTTACACACAGCGTCGCGCGCTCGAGCTCATCGACTCTGGCAGGCTCGACGTATCCTCGATGGTCGCCAAGGTGGCTTCCCTCGACGAACTCGGCGCCATCCTGTCAGACCCGGCCCTGCGTGCCATGGGCAAATATATAATCGACCCCAGCAAGTAAATCGCTTGACACCTGCGCGGGCGGCCCTCATCCACCGCTCGCGCACCCAGCTCTAGGAGACCGTCATGGCGCGAGCCATCTTCCAAACTATTTATGACAACGTGAAGCAGTCGATTGACGACGGCACATACGCCTATCAGAGTTATCTGCCTTCGGAGACTGAGCTCACGCAGCTGTTTGACTGTTCGCGCATGACGGTCCGTCGCGCCATCTCGATGCTTGCGGCAGATGGTTACGTGCTCCCCCAGCAAGGCAAAGGCATGCGCGTCATTCGCAACATCAGTGACGAGAAGAGTCGTGGCGGCGGCGGACTCGAGACCTTTAAGGAAATCGCAGCCAGTCGAGGCTTTGAGCTCAAGACTGTCACCACCGTCTTTGAGCTCCTCGTCTGTAACAAGGCGCTCTCCAAGATTACCGGGTTTCCTGAAGGCTGTGAGCTCACGCGTGCCAAACGCATCCGTTATGCAGACGGACGGGCCGTGTGCTCCGACGACTCCTATTACCTAAGCTCACAGGTACCGGGGCTGACACCCGAGATTGTCAACGACTCGATCTATCGTTACCTCGAAGAAGGCCTTGGCATTAAGATTGCCACGGGCAAACGCGATGTAACGATTGAGCATCCCACGCCCGAGGATGCACGCGTGCTCGATCTCGACGACTTTAACGCACTCGCCGTTGTACGCGGACAGACCTACAACGCCGACGGCATCCTTATGGAATACACCGAGACAAAGCAGGTTCCCAGCTTCTTTTTACTCCACGAAACGGTCACCCGCCGCAATAACGGCAGCGAGACCCATCAGAGCAGTATGAGCTAACCATCTATTAGTTGCGGTGGAATAGTTCCTAGAATGGCCAGCTTAAGGGCAAGACGGGAACTATTCCACCGCAACTTTTTTGGCCGGCGGGGCAGTACCTGTCCCACCGGCCATCATGTACGCTCTTTTAGCTAGTCCGCGAGCTTTTCCACCTGGTCGAGCATCTTGTCAAGCTTGGCCTTTGCCTCGGCCTTGACCTTCTCAGCTTCTTCGTGAGCCTTCGCCTTCTGGGCGGCCTTTTCCTCGGCCTCGGGATCGACGACGACCAGGTTGGATGCATCATGCTCAACCAACTTAAGCGCATGCTCGGGGCACACCTTGACGCAGGCTCCGCAACCTAGGCAATACGTGGACTCCAGTGCAAAGCGACCGCTTCCCACCAAATCGCAGGCAAACGTGGGGCACACGTTGACGCACTCGCCGCACGACGTGCACTTGTCAAAATCGCACTCCGGCGTGCTCACCTGCATGTTCTGGGCAAGCTCGGGGTGGTTCTGCAGCGTCGAGAGCACCAGCTGCCGCCCGTGCGTGAGCGAACGGCGACGCTTAGTCGTCGTGGTGCCGCACATGGTGTTGAGCGTACGCTCGAGCTGCGTGATCTGGTGACGGTGGGCCTTCAACTTCTGCGTCACCGAGGCCAGTGCCGCCGTCGCCGGGTTGAGCTTAGTCACGGTTAGACCCGTGGTGCGGGCAATCTTTTCCATGTACTCCTTACGCTCGTACTCGCGGCGCTTATGGCATTTGAGGCTCTTGGGGTCGACCTCCAGGCCCATGCCCGTACCGGCCCACTCCTCGGCCTTCGCAATCGCCTCGCCCAGAATATCCTCACCGCCGGTGTTGCGGCATTTATCGCACACGCCCAACGGCAGGTACACACTCACGTTGGGATAGTCCGCCAGCACCGAGAACCAAGTCTCGGCCGTAATATCGCCCACGCAGGCAACGACGACCTCGTTTTCGCGCGGCATGCGCTTGAGGGCGCGCGTGCAGGTGACGTAGGCGGTCTCATGGCTCGTAGCGGCAGAGACGATATCGTCATACAGGTTTTTGGGCGCCAGGCGCGGCGAGATGATCGCCTCGGTCGGACAGGCAGCGGCGCACAGGCCGCACTTGCGACAGGAGTCGAGGATCTCGATGGAGTCTTCCTCGACCTCGATAGCGTTGACCGGGCATACGTCCATGCACGCGGTGCAGCCGCTCTTTTCGTTTTTGCAGGTCAAACACGGGATGGTGTTGCCGCGCGGGCGCTCCTTGTAGTCGGCAGGATTCCACTGCGGCGCCGACGGATCGAGTGCATCGGTCACACCGCCAAGCGGGTTTTTAAGAAAATCGAAACCCTTGCTGATCTCGATAATGTCATCAAACAGATCGTGTTCCTGCGCCATGCGCGGCCCCTCCCTGAGCAGTGCAAACAAGCAAGAGATAATGATACGCTATCGGCCCACGCCTCGGGCAAATTACACGCGGCGCATCTTTGCGGCAAATAGCCCATGGCCTATCGCCGCCTCGATCGCACAAGGCCGATCAAGAGCCAAGCTATGCCTCGCGCATGAGCTGCACGAGCTTTTGTTTGGTCACCTTGGCCTGTTCGTTAGCCATATTGCGTTCGTTTCTAAAGGCCGCATCTGCAACGCTCATCAAGTCGGCATCGGAAATCTCGTCAAGGCCTAGCTCCTCGAGCGTCGTCGGCAGACCGACGCGCTGGCAAAACTCGAGCACCTGATCAAGCTCGGGCGCACGCTCCAGGCGCAGCTGCACCACCAGGCCAAATGCCACGGCTTCACCATGCATGGCCTTGCACTCGGGCAAAATCGTCAAGCCGTTGGCGATGGCATGCGCCAGCGCCAAGCCACCGCTCTCAAAGCCAACACCCGAGAGCAGAATATTGCACTCGATCAGGCGCTCAACTGCCGGCGATGTACGGCCCTTTTTGAGGTCGCGCTTGGCAGCGACGCCGCACTCCATGAGTGCGTCATAGCAGGCACGAGCCGCAACCAAGGCCAAGTGTCCCGGCGCGCCACCGTGTTCGTTGACGCCGTGCGCCGCGGCGCACGAACGCGCCTCGAAGTACGTTGCCAGCGCATCGCCCATGCCAGCGACCGTCATACGCAGTGGGGCCGCCGCGACCACGTTGGTATCGACCACGACCAGGTCCGGATTCTTCTCGAGCATCAGGTAGCGGTCGAACGACCCATCCTCGTGATACAGCACCGAAATCGCACTGCACGGACCGTCCATCGACGCCGCCGTGGGACATACGCACAACGGCAACTCGGCATAAAACGCAACGGCCTTGGCGATATCGAGCATCTTGCCGCCGCCAATACCCACCACCATGTCGCAATACTCGGCCTGGGCTTCCTTAGCCATTTTTACAACGGCCTCTTCCGTACACGGACCGTTATAGATCTTAAAGAATGGCTCGCTTAGATCTTCGTCCAGAAATCCATCGACGATCTGCCTGCACAGCCGATCCTCGGTGCCCTGGTCAAACAGGACATAGGCAGCGCAGCCCAACCATGACAAATACCTGCCCTGACGCGAGAGCTCACCCGGCCCCTGAACATACCGACCGGGACCGCCATAAACCATGGGAAGCGCCATACGAGAATCCGCCCTTTCATCAACAACAATTGGTGCAAAGCAACCTGACCCCTTTGCACCATAGCAAAAAGGGGCAAAGCCATCTGCTGGCTTTGCCCCTTCCTTAGCTTGATTTACTCATCCATGAGATAGTAGTGGCCCAGCGCGTCGGCACCCAGGATGGCGTTTGCGACCATCTCGGGCGTCACCTCAAACGGCATGTTGCACATGGTGTCCTCGGGCGCGCACGCGGCCTCGGCAACAATCATGGCCTTCTCGCGCGTAACCTCGGCAACGCCCAGCTCCTTCATCGTGACCGGCAGGCCCAGCTCAATGCAGAAGCCCAAGACTTCCTCAAGCTTCTCAGTCGGAGCATCCTCGAGTACCAGCTGGACGATAGTGCCAAAGGCGACCTTCTCGCCGTGATACATGCTGTGGCACTCGGGCAGCATCGTCAGGCCATTGTGGATGGCATGAGCAGCAGCGAGGCCCGAGCTCTCAAAGCCAATGCCCGAAAGCAGCGTGTTGGCCTCAATGATGTGCTCGACGGCAGGCGTGAGCGCACCCTTCTCCAGCGCAACCTTGGCCTTCACACCATCGGCCATAAGCGTCTCGTAGCAGAGCTTGGCGAGCGCCAGGCCGGCCATTCCGCCCTTGCCGCCGGCACAAGTGCCACCGTCGGCATCGTGCGTCGCCTGAGCCTCGAAATAGGTTGCGAGCGCATCGCCCATGCCGGAAACCGTCAGGCGCACCGGGCTCGCCGCGATAACCGTCGTATCCATAAGGACGATATTGGGGTTTGCCTTAAGGAAGAGGTACTTGTCGAACTGGCCGTCATCGGTATAGAGCACCGAAAGCGCCGAGCACGGGGCATCGGTCGAAGCAATGGTGGGGCAAATGATAACCGGGGATTCCAGGTAATAGGCAACGGCCTTCGCGGTGTCGAGAATCTTACCGCCACCGACACCGACGATGATGTCGCAACCGTTGTCGCGAGCGAGCGCAACCAGGCGATCGACCTCGCCCTTGGAGCACTCGCCGTTAAAGTCCTCAAACAGCAGCTCGGCCTTGGCCTCGGCAAAGCCGCCCTCGATCTTGGCACCGACGCGTTTCTTGCCCGAAGGCGTCACGATGACGAGGGCCTTAGCGCCAAGCGGCTCGACATAGGAGCCGAGCTTGGCGAGCTCGTCCGGACCCTGGATGTACTTGCTGGGGCTATTGAAAATTGCAGCCATAACT
>DBGAPG010000065.1:0-11518 GCA_048438765.1 Collinsella sp. | reverse complement strand
CTCGGCAATGCCCAGGACAAAGAGGGCAAAGGCCAGGACCGCGGGAGCTGCGCCGTGGCGCTGGAATAGGAAGAACAAGCCGGTCATGAGCACGGTGATGATGGCCCACTCGAGCAGGATGCACAGGGGGTAGACCCAGGTAAAGTCGTGGTTGGACGATACCTCCATGCCTAGCAGCGCAAAGACGCCGGCGAGCAGCAGGCACAGCACGGCGGCGACGAGTGGCTTGCCCACAAAGGCGCCGCGCAGGCGGGCGAGCTTGCCGGTGGGAGCGGGGGCGTCGGGCGCGGCGAACGCAAAGACGCGCGGGGCGATGCGGTCGCGTGCGATGCTGGCCCAAGCGCAGCCGGTGAGGATGGCGTTGGTCAGGATGAGCGTCACAAAGGCGAGCGGCTCGTTTTGGGCGACGAGGCCAATGGCGCCCCAAATGGTCAAAAAGAGCTGGAACAGGCCGAAGGCGACGCTCCACCCAAGAGCGCTTTTGGCAACGGTGCCCGACTGAGCGCGAATGGCCTTGGCCTCGCGCAAGACAAGGTAGACGGTCGCCGCAAGACCGACGAGCGAGATGGCGGCAGCGAACATGCTGAGACTCCTCACAAACTAAAACGTACGAAAGCGGGGGTTTACCCGATTGTTACCAAGATATGCGCTGCAATTGGTGTCTGCGCACAACAACCAGCCATATTAACGCGCACGTGTGGCGGTGTGGCGCAATGTAGTGGCGACCTGCGCGATAATGGACGGGAATTACACGGAAACGTAAAGGCTTCTTAAAGAAATGGCGAGGGTAGGGCGATGAGCGAGCAGGTTTGTATGACGGGCGCCGAGTACTGCGGCGGAGCTGCGGGCGTGGATACGTACGGCTATCCGGTCGAGACCACGGGCAATGCGGTGCTGGACACGTTGGAGCACCGTTCCTCCACGCGTGCCTTCGCGCGTGATGACGACGACCGTCCCGTGGCGGTGACCGACGAGCAGCGGGCGGCAATTTTGCATGCGGCGAGTCGCGCGCCGTCGGCGGGCGCCATGATGATGTATTCCATCGTAAGCATTCGCGAGCAGGCTACGCTGGACCGCCTCGCCGACCTGTGCGATCACCAGCCCATGATCGCCAAGGCGCCCTGGGCACTAATATTTGTGGTCGATTATGCCAAGTGGATCGATCTGTTTGAGCACGTGGGCTGCTTTGAGCCCGAGTTTGTCGAGCGTACGGGCAAGGCGCCCCGCCGCGCGCCGGGTTTGGGCGACTTTGCCATCGCGGCCCAGGACACCGTGATCGCTGCGCAAAACGCCGTGGTTGCCGCCGAGGCCCTGGGGCTGGGGAGCTGCTACATCGGCGATATCGTCGAGAATGCCGAGGAAGTTGCCGAGCTGCTCGATCTGCCGCCCTATACCATGCCGCTGTCGATGCTCATCATCGGCACGCCCCGTAAGGAGCGCCCGGCAATCGCGCACCCCGTGGTGAACCTGGTGCACGAGGAGCGCTACTGCCGTGCGGATGCCGCGACTATGGATGCGCAGGTGGCCGAGATGGATGCGATGTTTCGCCCGCACGCCCGTGAGGTGGGGGAGCGCGTCGTGGATATCTACACCCGCAAGCACACGAGCCCCTTTATGGCCGAGATGAGCCGCTCCATGGAGTGGTGGTTCAAAAACTGGCTCGGAAAATGACGAATGTGACAAGGGGATAGTCCCTTTGTCACACTTCATATCGCCGCGGTAGCCTAAAGACTGTATAAATCTTTATCTAGCTGGGAAAACAGTGCATTAAAACATGGGCCGATTACCTATAATCCCTTCGAACATTAAAGTTGGGAGGAAACCGGCTTATGGAACAAAAGGCCAAGGAGGCAGCCTCGCACGCTGCGATTCCTGTGAGCATCTCGGCGATGCTCGTCACGCTGGGCGTGGTGTACGGCGATATCGGCACCAGCCCTATGTATGTAACCAAGGCGCTCGTTGCCGGCAACGGCGGCATCGGAAGCGTCACGGAGGAGTTCGTGCTCGGCGCGCTCTCCCTTGTCGTGTGGACGGTCACGCTGCTGACCACCATCAAGTATGTGCTCATCTCGCTGCGCGCCGATAACCATGGTGAGGGCGGCATCTTTGCCCTGTACAGCCTGGTCAAGCGCTGCGGCAAGTGGCTCATCATCCCCGCCATGCTGGGTGGCGCCGCGCTGCTCGCCGACGGCATCCTGACACCTGCCGTTACCGTTACCACGGCCATCGAGGGCCTGCGCACCATCCCGGCGGTCCATGCCGTGCTGGGCGATGACCAGGGTCGCGTCGTCGCCATCACGCTCGCCATCATCATCGTGCTCTTCTTGGTACAGCGCATCGGTACGGCCAAGATCGGTCACGCCTTTGGCCCCATCATGACGCTGTGGTTCCTGTTCCTGGGCGGCACGGGTCTGTTCTTTGTTTTCCAGCACCCCGCCGTGCTGCTGTGCCTCAACCCGGTGCGCGGCATCGCCTTTTTGCTGAGCCCCAACAACCACGCGGGCATCATGATTCTGGGCAGTTGCTTCCTCGCCACCACCGGTGCCGAGGCGCTCTACTCCGACATGGGCCACGTCGGCCGCGGCAACATCTACGCTACCTGGCCGTTCGTTAAGTGCTGCCTGCTGCTTTCCTATATGGGCCAGGGCGCTTGGCTTATGAACAACGCTGCCAACCCCGAGCTCATGGGCATTGCCGACCTCAACCCGTTCTATCAGATGCTCGCCCCGGGCCTGCGTCCCTTTGCCGTAGGCCTTTCCACCGTTGCGGCCATCATTGCCTCGCAGGCGCTCATCACCGGCGCATTCTCGCTGGTGTCCGAGGCCAGCCGTCTGGACCTCATGCCGCACATGCAGGTCTTCTACCCTGCCGAGACCAAGGGCCAGCTCTACATCCCCATGGTCAACAACGTCATGCTTGTCGGCTGCGTCATCGTGGTGCTGCTGTTCCAGAACTCGGTGCATATGGAAGCCGCGTACGGCCTTGCCATTACGCTGACTATGATGTGCACCACGCTGCTGCTCTTCTTCTACCTGCACGAGGAGCGCAAGCTCAAGGTTGCTCCGTGGATCTTCGCGGCCTTCTTCCTTTTGCTCGAAGGCTTCTTCTTCGTGAGCTCGCTCACCAAGTTCTTCCACGGCGGCTATTTCACCATCCTCATGGCTGCACTCATCATGGGCATTATGGTGTGCTGGTACAACGGCACGGCGGTCGAGCAGCGCCAGTTTACGCTGCTGCCGCTGCGCAGCTACCTGCCGCAGCTCAAGCGCCTGCGCGACGACGACCGTTACGAGCGCATGAGTGACAACGTCGTGTACCTGACCAAGGACACCCATACCGACTACATCGACCGCGATATCGTCTATTCGATCTTGGACAAGCATCCCAAGCGTGCCCGCGCCTGGTGGTTTGTGAATGTCGAGACCATGGACGAACCGCATACCTTTGCCTATTCGGTCGAGACGTTCGGCACCGACTACGTGTTCCGTGTGCATCTGTACCTGGGCTACAAGATCAACCAGCGCGTCAATGCCTACCTGCGCCAGGTTGTTCAGGACCTGGCTGCCACCGGCGAGCTGCCGCCGCAGACGCATGACTACTCGGTCTACAAGGATCCGGGTAACATCGGCACGTTCAAGTTCGTCCTGATTCGTAAGCTTCTGGCGCCTGAAAGCGATGTGGAGCCGAGCGAGCGTACGGCCATCACGCTCAAGTACATCATCCGCCGCGCCGCCGGCACGCCTGCACGCTGGTACGGCCTGGAGAACTCCAACGTGAGCTTTGAGTACGTGCCGCTGTTCACCAAGTTCAAAGCCGTGAATAAGATGCAGCGCTTGGCCCCCAACGAGCGGCCGTAGTCGCCGACAGGCTGCATGGAGT
This sequence comes from Collinsella sp., assembly GCA_048438765.1. Classification (GTDB taxonomy): domain Bacteria; phylum Actinomycetota; class Coriobacteriia; order Coriobacteriales; family Coriobacteriaceae; genus Collinsella. The sequence continues at coordinate 7,639 of DBGAPG010000065.1, read as the reverse complement.
TGGTTTTCGATGGACAAGATTGAGGCCGGGGAGGCAAACATGGATGCAAAGGCGCTCGATGGCCGCGAGGCGGTGGTCGAAATGGTGCGTGAGGCACGCGCTGACGCCGCCGAAGATCGGTTTTTGACGAACCGTGCCAACATGGATATGGCCGATCGCGTAATTTCGATCGTGGCACTGGTATTTGGAGCGGTGTGCGTGTGTGCCCTGCTCGCGCACGTGCTGTTTGTCTAGCGACCGCCGGTTGCAAAGGCTATACACTTGGAACCACCACAAGGGAAACCACCACAAAGGTGCCTGTCCCTTTGTGGTGGTTTTTGTTTTTGAGAGAGGAGCGGGGCGCTGATGGACGTCCGTACGGACGGCGATATTGCCAATAACTTTTGGTGGCGGCGCACAACGCTGGCGCGCCGCACTCCTCTGTATGACACCTGCGTATCGGTGGGGCTGCTGGTCGCGGCGACGATTGTGGGCGCGCTGCTCGACCATCCGGGTCTCGCGCCGAGCATCATGATCGTCTATGTGTTCGCCGTTCAGCTGTGCGCATTCTTTACCTGGAGTCGCCTGTATTGCTTGCTGAGCTCGGCTGCCGCCGTGGCGCTCTACAACTTCTTGTTTGTCGACCCGCGCTACTCGCTGTCGCTTATCGACCGCGGCTATCCCGGCATGTTCTTCATCATGTTTGTGGTCTCGCTTGTGTCGAGCTCGATTGCCTTGGCCCTGCGTCGCGCTTTGGCACAGGCTGCCGCCAGCGACCGCCGCACGCATATGGTGCTCGAGACCAATCGCATGTTGCAGCGCTGCGCCGACGAGCAGCAGATCGTTCACGCCATGGCCACGCAGCTGGCGCGTCTTTCGGGCTGTCCGGTCGTGTGGTACAGCGCCGACGCCGAGGGCGATGACCTGCTGCCGCGTGCGACATACACGGCCGTGGGCGATGCCGCGCCGGTGCACGAGCTGGCGCCGCAGATGCCACCGCGGCTCTCGGCGTCCGCCTATGTGGGAACGCCGCTCGATGCTACGTTCGGCGGCTCGGCGTTTTATGGCATCTACCTGACGGTTCGCACAGGCGACGGCTTCGCGCGCTCGGGCGACCCCGCCTCGGTGGTGGGCGTGCTGGCTATCGTTGCCGAGCCCGACGTGCTGACGCACGAGGAGCGGACACTTGCCGATGCTATCGTGAGCGAAGGCGAGCTGGCGCTCGATCGCGCCCGCGCCATGGAGGCCCGCGAGGAGGCGGCGGTGCTTGCCAAAAATGAGCAGCTGCGCGCCAACCTGCTGCGCTCCATCTCGCACGACCTGCGCACGCCGCTCACCAGTATTTCGGGTAATGCCGATGTGCTGCTCGACCAGGGCTCGACCGGCACCGCCGTGCTCGACGCCCAAACGCGCCGCGGCCTGCTCTTGTCCATTCGCTCGGATGCGCAATGGCTCAACGCCACCGTCGAGAACCTGCTCGCCATCACCAAGCTCGAGGGCGGCGGTATGCGCCTGTCGACCACGCTCGAGCTCATGGACGATATCGTGGAGGAGGCGCTGCGCCACGTGAACCCTGCCGTGCGCGAGCACGACCTTAAGGTGGTGGCGTGCGATGAGCCGGCGCTCGTCAACGTCGATGCGCGCCTGATGGTGCAGCTGGTGGTCAATCTGGTGAACAACGCCATCACCTATACGCCCGCAGGCTCGCATATCATGATTTCGATTAGCGTCGACGATGGACGCGTGGCGTGCTCGGTGGCCGATGACGGCCCGGGCATTGCGCCCGAGGACCGCGAGCGAATCTTTGAGTCGTTCTACACCGCCAACCACGGTCTGGCTGACAGTCGCCGCAGCGTGGGCCTGGGTCTTTCGCTCTGCCGCTCCATTGCGCTGGCGCATGGCGGTAGCATAGAGGTTGCCGCGGCGGACCCGCACGGCTCGGTCTTTACGATTGAGCTTCCTGCCGCCGACGTTTCGTTTGATAAGGAGTAGCGCCGTGCCGAACTCTGCCGTAAAACCGCTCATCTTGGTCGTTGAGGACGACCCTGCCGTTCGCAATCTTATTGTTGCTGCGCTCGAGGCGCACGGCTTGCGCCATATGGCCGTGGAGACCGCCCATGCCGCCATCGCCGCCGCCTCGTCGCAGACGCCGAGCATTGTGCTGCTCGATCTGGGCCTGCCCGATATGGACGGCGTCAAGGTGGTGGAGTCGGTGCGCGCATGGTCGGGCATGCCGATTATCGTGGTCTCGGCGCGCAGCGAGGATGCGGACAAAATCCGCGCGCTCGATGCCGGTGCCGACGACTATCTGACCAAGCCGTTTTCGGTCGAGGAGCTGCTCGCGCGTATTCGCACGACGCTCAGGCGCCTTTCGTATGCGCAAACGGGCGGTGTTGCCTCCGAGGGCTCGTTCGATACCGGTGAGCTGCATATCGATTTTGATGCCGGCATCGCCACGATGGATGGCGAGGAACTGCATCTGACGCCGATCGAGTATAAGCTCCTGTGCCTGCTGGCACACAACGCCGACAAGGTGCTGACGCACCAGTTTATCCTGCATGAGATCTGGGGCACGGCAACTAAGAGCGACCTGGCGAGCCTGCGCGTCTTTATGGGCACGCTGCGTAAGAAGATTGAGTCCGACCCCGCGCATCCGCGCTATATCCAGACGCACGTGGGTATCGGCTATCGCCTGGTCACCCAAGGCTAGATCGCCGGCCACCATCCCAATATGAGTTGCGGTGAAATACGGTCTAACTTTGCCTAATTCCAGGCAAAACAGTCCGTATTCCACCGCAACTTTTTTATTTGCCCTTGGGCTTGCTGGCGTAGAACTTCTTCTTTTTGGGCTTGCCGGCAGGGGAGGGTTTGCCGTTGCCGGCAAGCCCTCGGTCGCCGGCCTGCGCGTGCGCGGGTGCTGCCGCGCGAGGCTTGCGGGCCTCGGGGTTACGCAGCTCCTCGGTTCGCTCGGCAATTTCCTCGGCGCTAAAGCCGACTTCGGCCATGGCGTCCTCGATGGGCAGGCGGCGCACGATATAGCAATGGTGCACCTTCTGGTTGCGTGCGAAGTCCTCGGGGATGGTCTGTGCCGTAATGTCCTCCAGCACGACGCCCGCGCGCGCGAGCTTGCGCGTCTCGGGGCGGAAGCCGCGCAGGTTGCAGCTAAAGATGGCATGGCCGCCCTGCGCGAGCAGGCGAGATACGCCGGCCAAAAGCTCAACATGGTCGCGCTGGACATCCCAGGTGCGGCGGCCCATCTTGGACGAGTTCGAAAACGTGGGCGGGTCGACAAAGATCAGGTCCCAGCGGTTGCGCGTCTGGCGCTGGTCGCGAATCCAGGCAAGCACGTCGTCGCGCACAAAATGATGCTGCGGACCAACAAAGCCGTTCTGGCGCATATTGCGCTCGGCCCAGTCCAGGTAGGTGTTGGAAAGGTCGACCGTCACAGTTTCCTCGACGCCGCCGTCTGCTGCATAGCAGGTGGCGGTGCCGGTATAGGCGAACAGATTGAGGAAGCGGCGCGCCTGCTTGGCGTGCTCGCGCACCAGGTTGCGGGTGACGCGGTGGTCCAGGAAGATGCCCACATCCAGGTAGTCATCAAAGTTGACGGCAAAGGTGAGTCCGCCCTCTTCGATGAGCGGCAGGCGACGGCGCGCGATGTTGGCGCGCTCGCCCGAGCCACCCTTGCCGGCGCCCTGTTTGCCGTACTGCGAGCCGCCGCGCGAACGCATGCGGGCCTTGGCGTGCACATGCTCGGCCGGAACATCAAGGATACGCGGCGCGATGGCCAGAATGTCGAGCATACGGGCCTGGGCCAGCGCGGGATCGATAGTCTTGGGCGCGGCGTATTCGGCGATGACGAGCCAACGGCCCGGCGTCTGCGGGCAGCCCTCGTACAGGTCAATGGCGGCGGAGTAGTCGGGCAGGTCGGCATCGTAGACGCGGTAGCAGCTCACGCCCTCGCGCTTTGCCCACTTGCGACGCAGACGGGCATTCTTGCGCAGGCGGTTGGCGAACTGCTCCGACTCGGGGATGAGCACGGGCAGCGGCTTGCCGTCGCCCAGGTCGAGCGTGGCAGCAGGTTCGGACGTGGGGGTGTCGGCGGTTTCGTCTTGAGCGTCTGCGGTCTGCTCCTCGGCATCTGCGCTGGTCGCAGCTTCAAATGCCGCGGCGGCGTGGTCGAGCGAGGGCCAAACCTCAAGAGCCGCCTCCTCGTTATTGGGCATAACGGCGATGGAGCGCGCGGGTTCGGCATGGAGCGCGCGGGCCAGCAATCCGTCACGGGTGAGCGCGGCGACCGGTGCCGAAGCGAGCTCGGGCGCGCGGCGCAGCTCGCCGACCAGCGTCATGGCGTCGTGCATGAGCGAAAGCGGGGTCTCGGTGGTGTCCGCGACCAGGGCGGCACCGGCGACGGCGCCCGCATGGTCCAGCACGGTGGTGGGCTTGGCGGCACAAAAGTCGACAAAACGCTTGTAGCCGGCGCACTTGACCATGCGCTCGGCAGTCTTGCGGGCGGCGGGGTCGATGTCTACGGCCACGATGCGCGCCTGCCGCTCGCGCGCTGCCGCCTCGCGCTCGCGCGCCTCGGCAAGCAGCTGCTCCCACAGGGCGGCATCGTGCAGCTGCCAGCCCTCAAAGCCCCAGCGCTCGCGTGCGGCGCCCGGGGCGCGGTCGGTCAGAATGTTCACGGCTTCCAGCAACAGGCCGCCGCCGGCGCACGAGGCATCGATTAGCGTGGGAAGGGCTTCATTCTCGTAATCGTCGGCCGTCAACTCGCGCTCACACAGTGCGGTCCAGCCGACCTGCGCCAGCACCAGGGCGGCGTAGTCGGGGCGCAACACGTGCGCGCCCTCGCCGGCACGGGTCGCCGCGGGCGGCAGGCGCTTGAACAGCGGGTCGCCCGAAAGGTCCAAGCTGATGCTCGCGCGGCGCTGGCGCAGCGAAAGCAACAGGTGAACGTCGGGATCGGCGGCGTCGACATCGGCGCGACGGCCCGTGGTCTCGGCCAGACGGTCGCACAGCGCGTCCTTGGCGCGCAGGGCCGAGAAGCGCGTGTTGCGCAGCTGCTCGGTCACGCCGCGGGCGGTGATGGCGATGGTGGCGCCGGGGCGGATGATGGTCTCCCAGGTGATGTCGTAAACGCTGTCGTACAGCTCATCGGCATCCTGCGCCTCAAAGCGCCCGAGTACCACGAACACACGGCTCGCCAGGCGCGACCACAGACAGGCGCGGTAGCCTTCTTCGAGCTCGCCCTCAAATGTAGCGCGGCCCTTCAGCCGGCGAACATGCGAAAGCCCGAGGCGTTTAAGCTCATCGGCGAGTGCGGACTCAAAGCCCTCGGGGCAGCTTGCGTAAAATTCCATGGGTGACCTCTCTGGTTGCGTCGCTCCATTATATGATGGATACTTCGTTTACTCTCGCCCCCGAAAGGAACCCATATGATTGATGCGTGCCCCGATTCCGCCGTGCTCTTTTTTGACGTGGACGGCACGCTGACGTCGTTCGATCCCGACGATATGACCGATAAGGACTTCAATGCAGTCCATCCGTCGAAGGCTGTTGTCGATGCATTTGGTCGCCTGCGCGACGCGGGACACAAGGCGTTTATCTGCACGGGTCGCCCCCTGTGGCTCATCGCCGATAGCTTGCGTGCGCTCGACCCCGCGGGCGTCGTTGCCATGGCGGGCGCCACGCTCGAGGTCGAGGGCCGCGTGGTGTATGAGGACTGCTTTGACGAAGACATTGTTGAGGAGCTTGCACGCCGTATGGCCGCGGCAGGGATTGAAGCCTTTTTCGAGACCAACGTGGCTACTTTTGCCCTGGAACCCGCGGGTGTTGAGCAGTCATCTCTGATCGGCACTTCTGTGGTGCACAGCGCCGAGGAAATGCGCGTCGACGGCAGTCTGCGCGTGGGCAAGGTAGGCATCGTCGCGAGCGACCTGGCTCGCGTAGCCATCGATGATGGCTTTATCGATCGCGAGTTTGAGCTGTGCAACACCGGTGGTCAGAATCGCGAGCTGAGCCCCAAGGGCATCGACAAGGGCGTAGGCGTGGCGCGAGCGCTGGAATACCTGGGTCGCACCGGCAACGCGCGCACCTTTGGCTTCGGCGATTCGGGTAACGACCTGGGCATGCTCGCCGCTGTCGAGAGGGCTGTCGCCATGGGCAACGCCATGCCTGAGGTCAAGGCGGTCGCCGACTACGTGACCGACGACGTCGCACACGACGGCACCGTCACAGCGATGCAGCATTTCGGCCTCATCTAATGAATCCCGCGTTCTGACGTTTGCTCAAACTGCGACTCTTTGCTTTTGCATGCTCAATCGGTTTATCAATCCAAACACTGAGGTGTTTATACCGTTCGCCGAGAAGATAAAAACCCGCAGCTCACGCCTTGATAAACATAGGTAAAGTGTTTAGCAGTTTATCGGCCGTATGCTAACGAAAGGAATCAGGCAGATGGCAATCAAGGTGTTCGCTGACGGTGCAAACCTCGAGGGCATGCTCGACATGTACGAGAACGGCAACGTTCAGGGTTTCACGACCAACCCGTCCCTTATGAAGAAGGGCGGCGTGACGGATTACCGTGCGTTTGCCAAAGAGGTCTTGACCCACATCACCGATGTGTCCGTCTCGTTTGAGGTCTTTGCCGACGACGTCGAGACCATGGAGGTCGAGGCGCGAGAGATCGCTACCTGGGCCGAGAACGTCTACGTCAAGATTCCGTGCGTGACCACCAAGGGCGAGTCCACCGCCGAGCTGGTGCGCAAGCTTTCGGCCGACGGCATCAAGGTCAACGTCACCACCATCTTTACGCCTAAGCAGGTTGACGAGATGGTCGAGGCCGTTGACACCGAGACGCCGTCTATTATCTCGCTCTTTACCGGCCGTATCGCCGATACCGGCGTCGACCCCATTCCGTTTATGACGGAGTCGGTCAAGAAGGCCGCCGTCAAGCCCAACTGTGAGGTCCTGTGGGCGTCCACGCGCGAGCTCATCAACATTTACCAGGCCGAGGCCTGCGGTTGCCAGATCATCACGGTGCCCAACAACATCCTGGCCAAGCGCAAGAACATCGGTCGCGACCCGTACGAGGTCTCGCTCGACACCGTCCGCGGCTTTGCCAAGGATATCGCCGCTTTGGGCTTCCATATTCTGCCGTAACGCGAACACTGGCTACGCCGCGGGCTGCTCGCCCCGGCCTTTCCTTTCCCTATCGCTCACGCGCTTCGCGAGGGTCGCGCCAGGCAAAGGAAAGGCCGGGGCTGCCGACACGAGCTTGCCAGCAAGTTGGCGCTTGGTTTCCATATCCTGCCGTGGGCAAAGGTACCCCCGCCTGCGCCGTGCAAAATTGAGAGTATTCAGCAAGGTAAAGGCTTTTACCAGTTGGGTGAAGCACGGAACAGCCCCCGTTTTGGCTCTGACGACGCTAAAACGGGGGCTGTTTTTTGCTTTTTCGCCTCTGAGGGGCATCCGGAACGGTGGAATTTGCAGAATACTCGCGATTTTGCACGTCACTAGGTCGCGCGCGCAGACGTGGTGTAAGAGTGTCCTGAGGTCCGTCGCTGCAAGTCCCGATGTTACTCCTTCTTGAGACCGCGCTTCTCGACTATCTCGTCCACTATCTCCCTGGCGCGCCGCCCGAGCGCGCGGCGCCTCC
>DBGAPG010000064.1:0-5628 GCA_048438765.1 Collinsella sp. | reverse complement strand
ATCTACTACGTTAAACTCGCATGGGTCGACCATGCGGGTCTTTTTTAAAAAATGGCAAGCCCTTTACCTGCGATTTTGATTTCGCAATTCTCGGTATGGTCGAGGGTTACCGGTCAAACGTAGTAAATAGGCCCATTTCGTGGCAAGCGAGTCAACTCGGGGCACAGGGCAGCCAAAAAGCCCCGTCCCAAATTGACTGCTTTTGAGTTGCGGTGATATACGGACTGTTTGAGGCTTCTGGCTTGAAAAACAGTCCGCATTTCACCGCAACTGATGAGGGGATGGGTTAACGGAGCAGCCCCGCTACTTCGCCGGCTAGGGTGATGGTGCCGGCTGCTACGAAGGGCTCGCCCGCGGCATCGAAGGCAGCGAGGGCCTCGGACACGCTCGGGTAAACGCCAGCGAGCTTATCGGCACCCACCAGGGCAGCGAGCTCCTCTGCCGGCAGGGCGCGATCGGAATCAGTCTGGGTCACGACCACGCGGGGGAACGCCGGAACCAGAACGTCAACGATACCCGCCACGTCCTTGTCGGCCAGCGCGGCGCACAGCAGCGTGGGGCGATTCTCCACGCACGGATCGATCTCGTCCAGCGCGCTCACAAAGTTCTCGCAGCTCTGAGGGTTATGGCAGGCGTCGATCAACTTGAGCGGATTGGTTCCCAGCACATCAAAGCGACCCGGCGTGGGGCAGCCCATAAGCGACGCATCGAGCTTGTCATGATCGAGCTCGCGACCCAGATACCCCTCGCACAGCATAATCGCGCACGCGGCATTCTGCGGCTGATACGCCGGCTTGACCATGCTAGACGTATAGATCGCACGCGGCGTGGTGCAGCTAAACTCAACCGTGTCGCCCACATGTGCCGGCACCTTGGTCGTGGCATGGTTCACCACCAGCGGCACTATGCCGCACTCGCGACAACGTGCATCCATCACGCGCTGAACGCTCGCCTCGTGCGTGCCCTCGCCCAGCACAACCAGGCGTCCGGGCTTAATGACCGCAGCCTTCTCCCCCGCAATGGCCTCGAGCGTATCGCCCAAAATGCGTGTGTGATCGAGCCCAATGCCCGTAATGGCAACGGCGACGGGATCGGTCGCACTCGTGGCGTCCCAACGTCCGCCCATGCCGACCTCGAGCACAGCAACATCAACCGCAGCCTCGGCAAACACGACAAGTGCGGCAGCCGTCAGCAGGTCAAACGGTGTGATGGCATAGGCACGCTCCCCCGCCGCCACACGACGGGCATTCACGCGATGTCCCGCCTCAACAGCGGCGGAAACACCACGGGCAAAGGCCTCATCGCTCACGACGCGCCCATCAACCTCCATGCGCTCGGGATAGCGCACCAGCTGCGGCGACGTATACAGCGCGGTCTTTAACCCCTCACCACGAAGGATGGCAACCGAAAAACGCGTGGTCGAAGTCTTGCCATTGGTACCGGCAACCTGAATGCAATCGAAATACTCGTCCGGACGTCCAAGCTCATCAAGCATATCGACAACCGTCTCAAGCAAAGGACCAGCATCCCCAGAAATCCGCCCCGTGTCGGCAGCAAGCCCCACAGCCTCATCAAACGAAAGCAAATCAAACTCAAAAGGAACGGTATACAAGCCAGAACGCTTAGGCATTTTTAGAACCGCCATTCATAGAAAAATAAAACAGTATAGGTTGAGGATAGTCAGCGAAAACGCCTCTGATGAGCCAAGGTGCCGTGAAACAAGGGCGCATAGGGCTTATGCCCATGCGCCCGAAGTTGAACGGCAAATTGGCCATCAGAGGCGTTTGCAGCGTCGAGTCAGCCGCCGTTCGTTAGAACGGCGGAATAGGTGTCCGCAGTATCGAGCAATGCCCCAAACCGCGTCCCCCAGTAACGCCAACGAGAAGTCAGCAACCTGAGCAGTCAGCGCCGCCAGGATCTCCTTGAGCTCAGCTGCACGGTCCCTCTTCTTCTGAACCACCGCAGGCGCGGCCTTGGCCACAAAGCCCTCGTTGGCAAGCGTCTTCTCGCAGCCGGCGAGCTCCTTCTGAGCAGTGGCAATCTCCTTCTCCAGGCGCGCCTTCTCGGCCGTAAGATCGACCTTGCCCTCGAGTACCACAAAGACCTCGACACCGCTATCGACCACGGCGATGCTCGCGGCCGGCTTCTCAACATCGGTACCCATGACCAGCGAGGCAGTGTTTGCCAGCGGCTCAATCGTGGAGCGCAGGCTCTCGAGCTTCTCGACGTCCTCGGCACCAGCGCGCACGACCACGTCGAGCTCGGCCTTGGGGCTCAAGCGATAACGCGAACGCGTGGCGCGGGCGGCGGACACGACGGTACGGCACAGCTCAAACGCGCGCTCGGCGGGCTCGTCAACGTACTTGGCGTAGTCGGCGGGCTCGGGCCACTTGGCAATCATGAGCGCCTCGGCGCGGTCAACGTTGCCCTCGGCGTCCAGATCGAGCACGCTCGCCGGCATGTTGTCCCAGATCTCCTCGGTGACAAACGGCATAAGCGGGTGCATCAGGCGAATGGAGGTGTCGAGCACAAAGATCAGGTTGCGCTGCGCCTGCAGACGGCCCTCGCCCTTCAGACGGGCCTTGGTGACCTCGACGTACCAGTCGCAGACCTCGTTCCAGAAGAACTGCTGCACGCCGCGGGCCATATCGCCAAAGGTGTAGTTCTCAATACCCTCGGTGACCATCTTGACGGCCTTGGCCAAGCGGCTGAACATCCAGGCGTCGGCCGGCGTCTCCACGACGGGCTCGCCGGGCGTGTAGCCCTCCATGTTCATGAGCAGGAAGCGGCTGGCGTTCCAGATCTTGGTCACAAACGACTTGGCCTGGTCGGTGCGCGGGCTGTCGATGAGCTTCTTGGTCTTCTTGTCGATGTTCGCGTCGAACTTGACGTCCTGGTTGTTGGTGCACAGCGTGAGCAAGTTGTAACGCATGGCGTCGGCACCGTACATGCCAATGAGGTCCATGGGGTCAACGCCGTTGCCCTTGGACTTGGACATGCGGCTGCCGTCCTTGGCAAGGATCGTCGGGTAGATGACGACGTCCTTAAACGGAACCTCGTCCAAGAAATACAGCGAGCTCATGACCATGCGGGCGACCCACAGCGCGATGATGTCGCGCGCGGTGACGAGCGCCGTCGTGGGGTGATGACCCTCGAGCAGCTCCGGCTTTTGCGGCCAGCCCTGCGTGGCGAAGGTCCACAGCTGCGAGCTGAACCAGGTGTCCAGTACGTTCTCGTCCTGGTGCACGTGATGGCCGCCGCACTTGGGGCACACGTCGGTGTCCTCGGTAAGGGCGTCCTCCCAGCCGCAGTCCTCGCAGTAAAACACGGGGATGCGGTGGCCCCACCACAGCTGGCGCGAGATGCACCAGTCCTTGAGGTTCTCCATCCAGGTGGTGTAGGTCTGCGTCCAGCGCGCGGGGTGGAAAGTGACCTTGCCGGAATTGACGGCGTCCAGCGCCGGCCCCTTGAGCTTGTCGACGGCCACGAACCACTGCTCGGACAGCCACGGCTCCAGCGCGGCGTCGCAACGGTAGCAGTGCATGACGGAGTGGTCGAGCTCTTCGACATGATCGAGCAGACCGTGCTCCTCGAACCACTTGATGACGGCCTCGCGGCACTCGTCGCGGTTCATGCCGGTGAACTCGCCGTAGCCCTCGACGACCACCGCGTGCTCGTCGAAAATGTTGATCTGCGGCAAGCCGTGAGCCTGACCCATGGCGTAGTCGTTGGGGTCGTGGGCCGGGGTGACCTTGACAAAGCCGGAACCGAAGTTGGCGTCGACATGCCAATCCTCAAAGATGGGGATCTCACGGTTGACGATCGGCAGCATGACGGTCTTGCCCACGAAGGCGGCCTTCTCGGGGTCCTTCGGGGAGACGGCGACGCCCGTGTCGCCGAGCATGGTCTCGGGGCGCGTGGTGGCGACGACGATGTAGTCCTGGCCGTTAACCGGCTCGGTCAGCGGGTAGCGCAGGTGCCACAGGTGGCCCTTCTCGTCCTTATACTCGGCCTCGTCGTCCGAGATGGCGGTGGTGCAGTTGGGGCACCAGTTGACGATGCGCTTGCCACGGTAGATCAGGCCGTCATGGTACCAGTCGCAGAAGACCTTACGCACAGCCTGGGCGTAATCCTCGTCCATGGTGAAGCGCTCGTTGTCGAAGTCGACGGAGCAGCCCATGCGCTTGATCTGCTCGACGATGATGCCGCCATACTCGTGGGTCCAGTCCCAACAGGCGTCGACAAACTTATCGCGGCCAATCTCCAGGCGGCTGATGCCCTCGCTCTTGAGCTTCTTGTCGACCTTAGTCTGCGTGGCGATACCGGCGTGGTCGGTGCCCAGCACCCAGCGCGTGGACTTGCCGCGCATGCGAGCCATACGGACGATGGCGTCCTGGATGGAGTCGTCGGTAGCGTGGCCCATGTGGAGCTTGCCGGTCACGTTGGGAGGCGGAATGGTGACGGTGCAGTCGCCCACGCCCTCACGGCGCTTATAGTAGCCGCCGTCGAGCCACTTCTGCAGGATCGCCGGCTCGTTGGTCGACGGATCGTAATTCTTGGGCATCTCTTCCATATATCTCTCCCTGTCCCGCCGGCGTGTCCGCCTGCTTGGTTTTCGCTCGGTCAGGTCCTGGCTCGCACGAAGAGCACATTAAGTGCTCTTCGGCTCGTGCGGAATCTACGAAAACCAAGCAGGCGAACGCGCCTTAGGTATCGATTACTTCAGTCTGAATTGACTTCGCTTTGGCTTAAACAAACACACAGAATAACACAGGTAGTTGGGGTTATTGCGTATATATAAAATAGCCTCCGACCGCGGATGGTCGGAGGCTATTTGCAAGCACGTTTTTGGCAGGTTTACCCGTAGATGCGTTGGGGCTGCTCTTCGCCCTTTACGGAGGCTTCGGTCACAACGACCTTGGAAACGCCCTCCTCGCTGGGGAGGTCGAACATCGTCTGCTGCAGCACGTCCTCGCAGATGGCGCGCAGGCCGCGGGCGCCGGTCTTGCGGGCGAGCGCCATGCGGGCGATCTCGTGCAGGGCCGCGTCCTCAAACTCAAGATCGACGTCCTCGAGCTGGAACATCTTACGGTACTGGCGCACCACGGCATTCTTTGGCTCGGTCAGGATCGACACCAGGTCGTCCTCGTCGAGCGCCTGCGTCTGGGTAACGACGGGCGTACGTCCCACGAACTCGGGGATCATGCCGAATGCATTGAGGTCCTGCGGGAGTACCTGGCGCAGCAGGTCGTTCTCGTCGACCGAGGTGGGGCCGGCGATCTCGGAGTTAAAGCCCACGCCCTTGTTGCCAACGCGATCGGCGATGATCTTATCCAGACCCACAAAGGCACCGCCGCAGATGAACAGGATGTTGGTCGTGTCGATCTGCAGCAGCTCCTGCTGGGGATGCTTGCGGCCGCCAGTGGGCGGAACGCTTGCCACCGTACCCTCAAGAATCTTAAGCAGCGCCTGCTGAACGCCCTCGCCCGAAACATCGCGGGTAATGGAGAGGTTCTCAGCCTTGCGGGCGATCTTGTCAATCTCGTCCACGTAGATAATGCCCACCTGAGCGCGCTCAATGTCGCCATCGGCAGCATTAATGAGCTTGAGCAGGATGTTCTCCACGTC
>DBGAPG010000063.1:0-12642 GCA_048438765.1 Collinsella sp. | reverse complement strand
GATCTACACGAGCAGGGGATGAGCTCCCGTACGTTTGTGATCGCCGCCATCGTGTGCGTGCTGCTGCAGGCAGGCCTGGCACCGCAGATCTCCATTGCGGGCGGTCGCGTCAACTTCATGATTATCCTGGTGTGCCTAAGCGTGTTCTCGGGCGACCCGACCCGTGCCGTCGTGTGCGGTTTTTGCAGCGGCTTGTTTTATGACCTGTCCGCTGCCGTGCCGGTGGGCGTTATGTCGCTCCTGCTGACCGTGGGTTCTTTTGCCCTGGTGCACAGTGCCGTCGGTCAGACGGGCGGTAGCCCGAGTGCGCGCGGCGTCACCGTGGGCGCCTTCGCGCTCGTCATTAATGTGATCTACAGCATCATCTTGCTGTTTATGGGTTTGGAGACGAGCTTTGTCGTGGCGATCTTCGGCCATGCACTGCCGTCCTCGATCCTGACGGGTCTGGTTGCCATTCCGTTTTTGATGTCCGGTGTCGTGCCGCAGTCCGGCTATGGATTCTCCGCACGTGGCGGACGCCAGACGGGTATGCGCTTTAAGCCCAAGACCCGCAAGCTCAAATAGGGGAGGCCCGTAGATGTCTTCCCAGATGACGGTTATTATCGCCGGTATCGTGCTGGTTGTGGCCATCGTGGTCGCGCTGGTCATCATGCGTCGAGGCGATTCCCGTTTTACCTACGATACACAGCATGGAACGGCCCCGCGCGCCACCGAGGGCGAGGGCAATACCGCGGCGACCGCCTTTAAGGGCCGCTTTTCCATCCTCACCACGGGTGTGGGCGCGATGTTTGCGGCACTTGCCGTCAAGCTGTGGGGCATGCAGATGGTCTCGTCGGACTATTACGAGAAGCAGGCCAATAGTAATCAGACTCGCACCGTTACCACACCCGCTGTGCGCGGCCGCATCCTCGACCGCAATGGCGTGGCGCTTGTCCAGAACCGTCCCTCACTTGCTGTCGTGGCCTACCGCGACCTTGCCGAGGATGAGGTTCTGGTTCGCCATCTTGCCAACGTGCTTGGAATGCCTTATGTGGCGGTCCTTCGCAATATTCAGGACAATACAGAGGGCGCTCAGAGCCTGCATACCATCGCGACGGACGTCCGTCGCTCCACGGTTGCCTATATCAAGGAACACGCCGGCGAGTTCCCGGGCGTCAAGATTGCCGAGCGTACCGAGCGCCAGTATCCATACGGCGAGACGGCATGCCATATCTTGGGCTATACCGGCACCATTACCTCCGAGCAGCTCGAGGCCCAGAATAAGAAAACCTCTGGCGATGATGATGCTTCTGCTGGCAAGATTACGTACCAGTCGGGCGATATCGTGGGCCAGGCGGGCGTTGAGAGCTACTACGAAAACCTGCTGCAGGGTATTCGTGGCGAGCAGACCGTCAAGGTCGATGCCTCGGGCAATGTGACCGGTCAGGCCGGCGCCGTGCCCGCGAAGGCCGGCTCCGACATTAAGCTCACGCTCGACCTTAAGATCCAACAGGCCTGTGAGACGGCGCTGGCGAGCGCTATCGAGCTTGCCAAGACCACTGGCTACAGCAATGCCGGCAACGGCGCTGTGGTGTGTCTCGATCCCAACAATGGCGAGATCCTGGGCATGGCGAGCCAGCCCAAGTTCGATCCGTCCGTCTTTATCGGCGGCGTCTCAAATGACGTGTGGACCGAGCTCAATGATGACAAGGGTTCGCACCCGCTGCTCAACCGCGCCATTAGCGGACAGTACATGTCGGCCTCGACCATCAAGCCGCTCTCGGCACTGGCCGGTCTTGAGTTTGGAACCTACACTTCAACGCAGACAACCAACTGCACGGGTTATTGGACGGGTCTGGGCAAGGCTTGGGGCAAGCGCTGCTGGCTGACGTCTGGCCACGGCACCATGACGCTGCAGTCGGGTATCGCCAACTCGTGCGACCCCGTCTTCTACGACATGGGTAAGGCGTTCTTTTATGACGAGCAACATCCCGAGGGCCTGCAGGAGGTCTTTCGTCGCTGGGGCCTAGGCAAGACCTGCGGTATCGATCTGCCGAGTGAGGGCGCGGGTCGTATTCCCGATGCCGAGTGGAAAGAGTCATACTTCACCGACGCCTCTGCCGAGGACCGCAAGTGGAATGCCGGCGATATGACCAACATTGCTATCGGCCAGGGCGACATCCTGGTGACGCCCCTGCAGATGGCGTGCGCCTATATGGGTCTTGCCAACGGCGGCAAACAGTACGTGCCTCACGTATTTTTGTCTGCCGTGTCGCGCGATGGCGACGGCGATGCCTATAAGTACAATGGCAAGGGCAAGAAGAAGCGCCTGGAGGCCAAGATCAACAGCGATTCGGATTTGGCTCTTGTTCGCAACGGCATGCACGACGTGATTTACACGGCATCGACGTCCCTGGCGGCGCACTTTGGCACCCTGACGCCGCAGGTATACGGCAAGTCGGGCACGGGCGAGAAAAGTGGCGAGGACGAATACGCGTGGTTCTGCGCCTATGCACCGGCCGATGATCCCAAGTATGTCATCGCTACCGTCCTGGAGCAGGGCGGCGGTGGCTCAGATACCGCGATGCATGTCGTGCGCGACGTGCTCGGCGTGATTTATGACGAGCCCGATACCTCTTCGGCCTCGGGCGATTCTTCGGTTCGATAGGAGGTTGCGATGGATTTTTCTCCGGCGGATCTGTTCCGTTCAACCAAGACCGGCTCTCGCAGCAGCCTGGACCGCGTCAACAAGCAACTTTCGGCCTCGCGCGGCACGTTTCGCCAAAAGGTGCATATCGGTGTGCTCGTGGCTACTGTGGCGCTCGTCGCCTACGGTGCCATCATTATCTGGTCGGCTTCGCAGTTTAAGGCCGATGCTTCGTTCTCGCGCCATTTGCTGGGAATTGGCATCGGAGCGGTGCTGGCGGTGCTCGTCTGGCGAACCGACCTGCGCGGTATTTCCAATTTCTCGACGGCGTTGCTCGTCATCGACCTGATCGTGATCTTCTCGCCCAAGATTCCGGGTCTGTCCTATACGGGCGGTCTGGGCATGACGGGCTGGATCAAGATTCCCGGTATCGGCTTGACGTTCCAGCCGGTTGAGCTTGCCAAGCTCATCACCATCTTCTTTATTGCTACGCTTGGCTCGCAGTATAACGGTCGCATCGATACCGTTCGCGACTACGTCAAGCTCTGCGGCATGCTGTCCATTCCGTTTTTGGCCGTCGTTGCCATGGGTGACCTGGGCTCGGGCCTGGTCGTGCTGGTTTCGGGCGCCATCGTCATCTGCATGAGCGGTGCACGCCGCGAATGGGTGCTGTCGACCCTGGCCCTGCTCGTGGGCCTGGTGGCCCTCGTCCTGGCGCTTGATTCGGTCTTTGATTCGTTGCTCGGCCACGATGTGCTCATCAAGCAGTATCAGATGAACCGTCTGACGGTCTTTATCGACCCCGATAATGCCGATTCGGACGATGCCTACAACCTGCAGCAGTCGCTTATCGCCGTTGGCTCGGGCGGCTTCTTTGGTAAGGGCCTGGGGCATGCGACGCAGTCGGCCGGCGGCTTTCTGCCTGAGTTCCACACCGACTTCGTCTTCGCCTTCCTGTCCGAGACCTTTGGCTTTTGCGGTTCCTTTTTGCTCCTGTGCCTCTACGTGCTGCTGATCTTTTCGACGATTCGCGTCGCCTTTAAGTGTGAGTCGTTGTTTTTGCGTCTTTCGTGTGTGGGCATCGTTGGCATGTGGGCGTTCCAGACTTTCGAAAACATCGGCATGTGCATCGGCATGATGCCGATTACCGGTATTCCGCTACCGTTTATTAGCTTCGGTTCGTCTTCGATGATGATTCAGCTGCTGACGGTGGGTATCGTACAATCCATATGGCGGCATCGTTCGGGCGCCGCGTAACCGCTGGAGGGGTTTGCTATGAAAATTCCCGTAGATAAGCTGACCCGCGCTTTTAAGATGGGCGCGTCCGTTAAGAAGGATTCCGATACGCCGGTGCGCGTCTCGGTCTATCTGGATTCGTCCGCCTCGCGCTTTCTGGCCGAGACGGTGCGTGACGCCTTTGTGCCGCAGACGACCTCGGGCATTGTGCGCGTCGAGCGTCTGGGGGAGGAGCGAATAGCTCCAAAGACCGATACCGATGTGGTGCTGGTGCTCTCGTGTGGTTCCGACCGCTTGGAGAGTGCCGTGCAGGAGCTCGTGATCGCCGGCGCGCCCGTGTGCGTGCTTGCCGAGTCTGCTGTGGAGGTGCCGTTTATCGAGGAGTCCACGCCCATGCTTGGCGTGGTAGCGGCAACCGATAAGACGTATCTGCTCGAGACGCTTGCCCGCTGGATTCTCGATCGCACCGATAAGGAAACGGCTTTTGCAGCGAACTTTGCCTTCATGCGCATCGCGGCGGCCAATCGTATCATCACCTCGTGCGCGCTCACCAATATGGCGACCGGTGCGCTGGTGTTTTTGCCGGGCGCCGATTATCCCGTTATGGCGCTGGCGCAGGTGGGCATGCTCTTTGAGCTCGCTGCCGTCTTTGGACGCGGCATTAAGCCTGAGCGCGGCTACGAGGTCGCGGGCGTGCTTGCCGGCGGTCTTGTGATCCGCGCGGTCACCCGCGCGCTCGTCAAGCAGACGCCGCATATTGGATTTGTCGTCAAGGCGCTCACTGCTGCCGCGGGCACCTATGGCATGGGCCGTGCGCTCGTTTCGCTCTACGAGCGCGATGTCGACTACAGCCGTGCCAACGAGGTGGTCACTGCCACGTTCTCCCGCGTTCGCAATCTGGTGACCACGGTCGCGGGCGCTACCCGTCCTATGGCGTCCTACCAAGACGCATCCGATCTCGCTGCTTAGGGGTTTTCCGTTGCGCGTTGCATACCAAGATTGTTTTCATTTAATTGAGCCGTTGCTCGCCAAGGTCGAGAAGCCGAGCCGCTATATCGATCACGAGTGGGGCACGCTTTCCAAGGCCGATGCCGACTACCGTTGCTGCCTGATCTACCCGGATGTGTACGAGGTTGGTCTGCCCAACCAGGGTATCGCCATCCTCTACAACATCCTTAACCAGGCCGAGGGCATCTCCTGCGAGCGTGGCTATGTGCCGTGGCCCGATATGGGTGACGCCATGCGCGAGGCGGGTATTCCGCTGCTGTCGCTCGAGGGCGCAGCGCCGGTTGCTTCGTTTGATATCGTCGGCCTGCATGTGCCGCACGAGATGGCGGTGACGAACTTCCTCGAGGCTCTCGACCTCGCTGGCATTCCGCTGTTAGCGGCCGACCGCACCGAGGACGACCCCATCATTATCGCCGGCGGCCCCTCGGTGTACAACCCCGAGCCGTACGCGGCCTTCTTCGATGTCATCCTCATCGGCGAGGGCGAAGAATCGCTGCTCGAGACCTGCCAGCTGCATCGCCGCCTGCGGGACGAAGGGGTCCCGCGCGCGCAGATTGTCGAGCAGCTTGCATCCATTGCCGGCAACTACGTTCCGTCGCTCTATGAGGTGCGTCACGACGCGCCCTGCTCGCCGCACGGCTACACCGTGCCGCGTGAGGGTAAGGATGCGCCGACTGTGGTCTACAAGCGCGTCGTCGAGGATTTCGGCGCCACGAATCCGCTGTCGCAGTCGTGCGTGCCCTATGCGCAGCTGGTTCACGACCGCCTGTCTATCGAGATCCTGCGCGGCTGTGCCCGCGGCTGTCGTTTTTGCCAGGCCGGCATGACGTATCGCCCGGTGCGCGAGCGCTCGGCCGACCAGATCGTCTCGTCGGTGATTCAGGGTCTGGAAAAGACTGGCTATGACGAGGTGTCGCTGACCTCGCTCTCCACGACCGACCACTCCTGCATTCGCGACGTGCTCGGCAGGCTCAACCGTCGCCTGGAGGATACGGGTATTCGCGTGTCTATTCCGTCGCAGCGCCTGGATTCGTTTGGCGTGGATATGGCCGAGTCGGTTGCCGGCGAAAAGAAGGGCGGCCTGACGTTCGCGCCCGAGGCCGGCAGCCAGCGCATGCGCGACATCATTAACAAAAACGTGACCGAGGAGGACCTGGACCGTGCGGCCAAGGCGGCCTTCGAGGCCGGCTGGAACCGCATGAAGCTCTACTTTATGATGGGCCTTCCCGGCGAGCGCGACGAGGACATCGTGGCCATCGCCAATCTGGCCGATCACGTGCTGGAGCTCGGTCGTTCCGTGGTGCCCAAGGCTCGTCGCGGCTCGATCTCGGTGTCCATCTCGGTCTCGGTCTTTATCCCCAAGGCTGCCACGCCGTTCCAGTGGTGCCCGCAGCTCGACTACGACGACGTCAAGCGTCGCCAGAAGCTGCTCATCACGAGCGTTCGCAACCGTGCCGTCCGCGTGCATTACCACGATGCCGAGACCTCGCTCATCGAGGCCGCGCTTTCCCGCGCCGGTCGTGACATGACGCCCGTCATCATCGATGCTTGGCGCTCGGGTTCTCGCTTTGACGCCTGGGTAGAGCATTTCTCGCTCGATAACTGGAAGGAAGCTGCTGCCAAAAACGGCATCGACCTCAATGAACTCGTGCACCTGCCCTACGAGTTGGATTGGCGTTTGCCGTGGGAGCATGTGAGCCCCGGCTGCACGCGCGGTTTCCTCGAGCGCGAGTACCGTCGCTCGCTCGAGGGCGTCACGACTCCCGACTGCACCCGTACGTCGTGCACCGGCTGCGGGATCTGCCCCACGCTCCACGCCAAGAATGTATTGATGGGTGATCGCGCATGAGTGAGCGCCTGACCGACAACCCCACGCTCTTTAGACTTCGTGTTCGCTATGGCAAGCGCGATCGCCTTAAGTACCTGGGCCATCTCGAAGTGATCCATACCATTGAGCGCATCGTGCGCCGTGCGGGACTTCCCTATGCCGTCACGCAGGGCTTCTCCCCGCACATGCGCGTGGGCTTCTCTTCGGCGCTACCGGTGGGTACGTCGTCGACCTGCGAGTGGTATGACCTGTTTATGACCGAGTTCGTGGCGCTCGACGAGGCGTTTGAGCGCCTGGCTGCGGCGTCTCCGGCCGATCTGGCGCCCATCGAGGCGGCGTACATCGACGTGCGCACGCCGGCCTTGACGGCGCAGCTCACGCGCCTGTCGTATCGCATCGATCTGCACTTGGATCCCGAGGCGCCCGTAAGCGCCGACGAGGTGCGTCGTGCGATCGACACGCTGCGCGCGGACCATGGCATCGACTACGCACGCGGCAAAAAGAGCAAGCGCTTGGATTTGGATCACACGCTCGTGGGCTATGAACTCACGGCGGGGGAGCGCCCGGACCATTTAGTGCTCATGCTCGACACCCATGCCGACAACGAGGGCTCCATGCGTCCGGAAATTTTGCTTTCTGCTGCTGATGTTTTGTTGCAGGGCTTGACCCCGGGCGTGGATGCACCTATTGTTTCCACCGGTATGCAAGACCTCGTGACCATCTGCTCCTACGATGTCGAGCGTCAGAATCAAGCATGCGAGGACGACGAGGGCCGACTCGTCAGCCCCATACCTGTGCGAACTTGTGGATTTGCTCCACATACTCGTTGACGGGGGTATTTTCGCCTGCTACTATATTCGGCTGTTGCACTAACTGATGCATGAAGGGCAAGTAAACATGTACGCAATCGTTAACACGGGCGGCAAGCAGTACAAGGTCGCCACCGACGATGTCATCACCGTCGAGAAGATCGA
The DNA here is from genome assembly GCA_048438765.1 of Collinsella sp. Taxonomy (GTDB): domain Bacteria; phylum Actinomycetota; class Coriobacteriia; order Coriobacteriales; family Coriobacteriaceae; genus Collinsella. Next base: position 4,970 of record DBGAPG010000063.1, on the reverse strand, counting down.
GGGCAATGAGGGCGACAAGGTCACCCTGCCGGTTATCTTCCTCAACGATGGTAAGAAGATCGTCACCGATCCCGACAAGCTGGCCAAGGCCAAGGTTACCGCTCAGATCGTTGAGCAGTTCAAGGGCGAGAAGCAGCTGGTCTTCAAGTTCCACAAGCGTAAGCGCTATCGTCGTCTGAAGGGTCATCGTCAGCAGCTCACCAAGCTGAAGATCGTGAAGGTCCAGGCTACGTCCCGCGCCAAGAAGGCTGTCAAGGCAGAGGCCGAGGCTGTTGCCGAGGCTCCCGTCGCCGAGTAGATTACACTCGTAACGAAAGAGTAGGTATACACAATGGCACACAAAAAAGGACTCGGTTCCTCCCGTAATGGCCGTGACTCCCGCGGTCAGCGCCTTGGCACGAAGCGCTATGCCGGCCAGACGGTAACCACGGGCACGATTCTCGTCCGTCAGCACGGCACGCACATCCACCCGGGTGAGAACGTTGGCCGTGGTAAGGACGACACGCTGTTCGCGCTGGTCGACGGTACCGTTGAGTTCCACAAGGGTATCAAGCACAGGGTCAGCGTACGCCCGCTCGCGAACGCGTAATTCACCCTTCATAGAGCACATATGTGGGAGGCACTTGAGTTTTAGGATTCAAGGGTCTCCCTCTTTTTGTAGGAGGCGATTCTGTTGTCACAGTTCACCGATATCAGCCGCATTAACGTGTGCGGCGGCGACGGCGGAGCCGGATGCATGTCGTTTAGGCGCGAGGCATTTGTCCCCAAGGGCGGCCCCGATGGCGGCGACGGCGGTCGTGGCGGCAACGTCGTCATCCAGGCCGATGCTCAGCTGTCTTCGCTGATCGATTACCGCTTTAAGCATCACTTCCGCGCCGAGCGCGGCACGCACGGGCAGGGCGCCCGTCGTAACGGCAAGAGCGGCGAGGACCTGATTCTCAAGGTCCCTATGGGTACCGTGGTGCGCGAGCTCGACCCCGAGACGCAGACCCCGATGTTCGAGATTGCCGATCTGGTGCACGATGGCGAGCGCGTTGTCGTGGCTCCTGGTGGCGCCGGCGGCCTGGGCAACACGCACTTTGTGACGTCGGTGCGCCGCGCGCCCGCTTTCGCTCAGCTGGGCGAGCCGGCCGAGGAACACTGGATCGAGCTCGAGATGAAGCTTATGGCCGATGCCGCGCTCGTGGGCTTCCCCTCGGTGGGTAAGTCATCGCTCATCGCTCGCATGAGTGCCGCCCGTCCCAAGATCGCCGACTACCCGTTTACCACGCTCGTGCCGAACCTCGGCATGGTGCGTGCCGGCGAATATTCTTACGTCGTTGCCGACGTTCCCGGTTTGATCGAGGGCGCGAGCGAGGGCAAGGGCCTGGGTCACCAGTTCCTGCGCCACATTGAGCGTACGGCCTTGATCATGCACGTCGTCGACATGACGGGCGGTTTTGAGGATCGCGATCCGGTTGAGGACTATCGCATCATCAACCGCGAGCTCGAGCAGTATGGCGCCGAGCTTTCGGAGCGTCCGCAGATCGTCGTTGCCAACAAGTGCGACGCGCCGGGCACGGCCGACAAGATTGCCGACCTCAAGCGCGCAGCGCTCGACGATGGACATATGTTCTTTGCCGTGTCTGCTGTTACGGGCGCCGGCCTCAACACGCTGATGCTTGCCGTGGGCGAGCAGGTGGCTAAGCTGCGCGCCGAGCTGTCGGTCTCCGATGAGCCGGTCGTTCTGCGCGACGATGAGTGGGAGCGCCGTCGCCTGCAGCGTGAGAAGCGTTTCCGCATTGTCCAGGAGGAGCCCGGTGCCTTCCGCGTGGTCGGTCGTGCCATCGAGCGCATGGTCATCCAGACCGACTGGGAAAATGAGGAAGCCGTCATTTACCTGCAGCATAAGTTTGCGCGTATGGGTGTTGACGACGCGCTCGAGAAGGCCGGTTGCCGTGCGGGCGACGAGGTCCGCATTTGCCAGCGCGCCTTTGACTTTGAGGGCGCTGAGGACTTCTCGGAGTACGAAGAGCTCGAGGATGCTGACGAGGACGTTGCCGTTGAAGCCATTGACGTGGCCGATGCTGCGGATGAGAGCGTCGAGGTTGTCGATGCGGCGGATGCCGCGGACGATGCCGAGGCCTCGGAGGGCGAGTAGGCCATGTCGCTGCGCGGTGGAATCGGTCTGCCCGAGCTTCCTCTAGAGGACGGGCAGGAGTTTAGGCTCGGCATTATGGGTGGCACCTTTGATCCCATCCATTACGGGCACCTGGTGACCGCCGAGCAGGCGCGCGAGTCGCTCGACTTGGATGCTGTGCTCTTTATGCCGGCGGGCTCTCCTGCCTTTAAGCTTGACAAGCCGGTGACGCCTGCCGAGGACCGTTATGCTATGACGGTCCTCGCCACCGCCGCGAACCCGGCCTTTTTGGCGAGCCGGTTCGAGATCGACCGCCCGGGCGTAACCTATACGGCCGATACGCTTCATGCCCTTCGCGACTTTTACCCGCCGCAGGTAAAGCTCTACTTTATTACGGGCGCCGACGCGATTATCGATATCGTGACCTGGCATGATGCCGAACGAATCGCTGAGCTTGCTACCTTTATTGCGGCGACGCGACCGGGCTTTGATATCGATACGGCGCGTGCCCGAATCAAAGAGTCGGGGCTGCCGTTCGACGTGCGCTATATTCAGATTCCGGCGCTGGCGATCAGCTCGACGAACATTCGTAAGCGAGTTGCCCGCGGCATGAGCGTGCGCTATCTTACGAGCGAGTCCGTGCTCGGCTACATTCGCAAACGCAGACTATATGCCGATTTGAGCCAAGAAGATTTTGAGTGATGGGGGGTCTACGTTGTCGGTAGAGGATCAGTTTGAGGGCGATGAGCGCGCGCTGCTCAAGCGCATTCAAGAGCTGCTCGATGTTCGCATGAAGGATAAGCGCAAGCGCTATGTGCATTCGCTGGGTGTTGCCGAGACCGCACTTCATCTGGCCGAGGTCTACGGCGTTGACCGCTTTGATGCCGCTGCCGCCGGCCTGATCCATGACTGGGACAAAGTGCTCTCCGACGACGAGCTCGTGGCCCGCGCGCTTCACTATGGCATCAAGGTTGCCGGTTCTCCTTCTGCCGCGACGCCGCTTTTGCATGGCCCTGTTGCCGCCTATGAGCTTCCGCAGCTTTTTCCCGAGCTGTCGCCGGCCGTTTTCCAGGCTGTCGACCGTCACACCGTGGGTGCCTGCGACATGACGCCGCTCGATATGGTGGTCTTTGTGGCCGATGCCATCGAGCCCAACCGCCACGGCGACTATGCGCATGCGCTGCGCAAGATGGTGGGGGAGTCGACGCTCGATGAGTTGTTCTTCTCCTGTTTTGCGCAGGGTCTGGTCTATGTGATCCAGTCCGGGCGCTATCTTTATCCCACGGCTATTACGATTTACAACCATTACGCCCAGCTGCGCTAGCTCGGGCTGTCTAGAAAGAGGTATTCCATGGCCGACGAGACCATGACCGACGAGCAGATTCTTGAAGGCGTGGAGCACAAGAGCTTCGCCGCCACGTCCGACCGCACTGCCGCCTCGCTGTCCGCGAGCGGTGTCGCCGCCGAGGATGTCGCCCGCGCCGCCGCGCAGGCCGCCTACGACAAGAAGGGCGAGGACGTTCAGGTGCTCGACCTGACCGAGCTTTCCGATGTGTGCGACTACTTTGTGCTTGCCACCGGTGCCAACAACCGCCAGGTCGATTCAATTGTCGACGAGATCGAGGAGAAGGTCGCCGAGGCTTGCGGCGAGCATCCGTTCTCCATCGAGGGCCGCGAGCAGAAGACTTGGATGCTCATGGACTACGGTTCGGTTGTCGTCCACGTCTTCACTCCCGAAGCCCGCGACTTCTACCGCCTCGAGAAACTCTGGGGAGACGCCCCCCAGCTCCCCCTCAATCTCCTCTAGTAGCTCATTTGAGACGGGGTTTAGCTACCCTCACGCATATCGCCGGGCAGTTGCGGTTTTCCGCAGCTACCCGGCTTTCTTTTTGCCCAAAGTAGCTAATTTGGGACGGGGCTTTTTTAGCTACTACCTACCGTTCGCCGATAGAAGCGAGTTGCGGTTCATTGCGTGATATTTAGCTTTCCGACTCGGGTAACGTATTTGTTATCTGTAGAGGAGGAGATGCGTATGACTCGGACCGCGCGGGAAATCTCTGTTTACGGCTATTACCATGTCGTCCAAAAGGGCTGTGGTGGTCAGCTGATATTTGAGGATGCCGATGATCGGATATATTTGATTCGGTTGCTTGCCTCGAAATGCCGAAAATACGACGTCAATATCATTGCTTGGTGCCTTATGGACAACCATATTCACTTGTTGCTAGATGATGAACATGTTCACCTGAGCGATTGCATGCACTCTGTTACGACTGCATATGCGATGTATTTCAACGCGAAAACCGGACGGAAGGGACCAGTTTTTCAGGATCGATTTAAGAGCGTGCCGATTCTTAACGATGTTCAGCTGCTCAACTGTGTGAGATATATTCACGATAATCCTGCGAAAGCCAGGATTGGGACTGCTTCACTATATCGTTGGAGCAGTTTTAGCGAATATATGGGATACCCGGGTATTTGTATGACTGAATGTGTGCTAGGTTTGCTCGGAGATTCTCAGAGATTTTTTGCTTTCAGTACCTCGGGAGAACCGAATCGATATTGCTTCCGTGACGGCGCTCATGTGAGCGACATAGATGCACTGGAGTTTGCACAGGCTCTCCTTAAACCGTATGAGCCTCACCACCTTAAAGCTTTGCCTAAAGCCGTGCGCGACAACTACATCCGTACGCTCAAAAACGAGGGCTTTTCGATAAAGCAGATCGTGCGCCTCACGGGCATCGGTCACTGCACGATTCAGAAGGTCAAGCTCGATCAGTAGCTATTTGGGACAGAGTTTTGTTGCGGCGGGCAAACCGGACATCCGGGGTAGTCAATTTGGGACGGGGCT
>DBGAPG010000062.1:0-10714 GCA_048438765.1 Collinsella sp. | reverse complement strand
GCGCCTGCTCGGGCAGGCCCGAGGACTCCAAGGCGGCCGTCAGGGACCTCGTGCACGCCGCGGTCTACCAGGACGACCCCGACCTCGCGCGCTGCGTGTGGGCCGAGGCGGCGCCCTGGGTGGCGTCGGTGTCCGCCAGGGCCGGCGAGGTCTTCGAGCAGGCCGAGGACTCCGCGCTGGCGTTCACGGCCTTCCCCAGGGCGCACTGGGCCAAGCTCCGCACCAACAACGTCCAGGAGCGCGCCAACCGCGAGATCAAGCGCCGCTACAGGGTCGTGCAGTCCTTCCCCTCGAGGGAGTCGATGCTGCGCCTGACGTGCGCGAGCCTCATGGAGACCGAGGGGCAGTGGTCCCAGCAGCGCGTGTTCTCCGAGGCCTCGGCCGCCGAGGGCTTCGCCGAGCCCGCGGACAGGCCGGCCCCGACAGAGGGGAGGCGCCGCGCGCTCGGGCGGCGCGCCAGGGAGATAGTGGACGAGATAGTCGAGAAGCGCGGTCTCAAGAAGGAGTAACATCGGGACTTGCAGCGACGGACCTCAGGACACTCTTACACCACGTCTGCGCGCGCGACCGGCACGAGGCGCGGAAACGATGTCTGGAGCGACGGAGCGGCCTGGAATTCATCCGTAGGGGTCTTCATTGGCTGCGCCAGGAGTGTCCCTAACTGCCGGAGGGGGTGTCTGCCGTGGCAGACACCCCCTCCGGATGTGGGAAGTTTGCGCTGCAGGTTACTTGTCGGTGCCCAGCTTGTGCGGCTTGAGAGCGAGCGCATTGACGAGTGCGTCGGTGGCAGACTTGACGGCTGCCGGCTGCGGATCGTTGACGTGATCCTCGGGGTGTACGGGCAGGTCCTTCTTGACGGCATCGTGGATCAAGTTGAGGTGCTCAGTCACGCCAGTGGTCGATAGGTGCGTGCCATCGCCATCGAACAGGTCGTTGCGGTTGGCACTGTATCCGTACCAGTCGATAACGCGCACGTTCTTGTAGCGCGTAGCGGCGTTGGCGATGGCCTGGTTGGTAGAGCCAACCCACGGCTGCGGGCTGCGCGTGTTCACAAACACCACCATACGCTTATCTCCCGCATCGGCCATGATGGCGTCGATCTGGTCGTCGGTTACCAAGCCGTTGGTGCCCAGGGCAAAGACCACGATCTTGCCGGCAAGGTTCTGCTGGATATAGCCTTCAAATGTCGTGCGCCCCGCATCAAACTGGCGGCCCTTTTCGGCATCGATATGGCTGTGCGGGAACACGCCGTCAAAGGTGTCTACGGCACGCAGCGACACGGAGTCGCCGATCATAAGCAGATCGTAGGAGCCATCGGGGAAGCCGTCGTTGTCCTTGTCGGTGTCGTCGGCCGCCTGCTGGTCGGTGGGCGCGGTGTTCTTGGCTTCCTTGTTCAGAACTTCGGCGCCCTCGCCGCTCAGCGCAGACGTCTCGGGCACAAAGATCAGGCCGCCCAGTGCAACGACCAACACGACAGCGCAGGCTGCGCAGACAGGGACGTGCGCGCGTACCCAGTTAGCGGGCGTGGTGGTGCCGTCGCGGAACTCGGACACGGTGCGCTCAAAGGCGCCCTTCCTAAACGGAGTCTCGATAAAGCGATAGCAGCACTCTGCCACGGCGACCACCAACAACACCTGCAAAATGTACTGCCACCACGGCGTATCGTTGATGTTGGCGACCGGGTTCATGAGCAACAGCAGCGGATAGTGCCACAGGTAGATGCTGTACGAGCGCTTGCCAACCCACACGAGCGGCTCGGCGGACAGCGCGCGGGCAACCATTCCCTGGGGCTGCACGCAGGCCGCGATGACCATGAGCGTGAGGATCGAGCACAGCAGCGTGCCTCCGCGATATTGGAAGGCGGTGTAGCCGTTGGTGAGCGCGACCATGGCGGCAAGGCCAACCAGACCCACGACGCCCAACACATCGATGGATGCGGGCGAGGACCAAAAACGCACGAGGGCGCTCGGCTGTGCCGGGGCGGTCTCGGCTGCTTCGTCGGCCTTCTCGCCAGGCTTGTCCTCGGCGTTCTTGCCGTGCTTGGCGGCGCCAGCTAGGCGATTGAGCCCCAAACGACGAGCGAGACGCACCGGCGCCAGGTCGCGATCGGGGATAAAGGCCATCCAGGCACCCAGCAGCAGCGAGAACACACGGGTGTCGGTGCCGTAGTACACGCGGCTGGGGTCGGCGGCAGGGTTATAGAGCACCATCATGGCGATGGCGGAGACAGCAGCCAAGCCCAGAACCACGCGGCGCGTGTTGGGCTTGCTCACATGCATGGATACCATGGCAAACAGCAGTGGCGGCCAAATCAGGTAGAACTGTTCCTCGATGGCAAGCGACCAAAAGTGCGTGAGCGGCGAGGGGTCGCCCAGGGCATTGAAGTACGAGACGTTTTGGGCAATCTGCCACCAGTTGTTGAAGAACAGCAGCGACGGCAGGATGTCGGGACGCATCTTGGTGAGCATCACGTGGTTAAAGATAGTGCACAGCGCGCAGGTTACAAACACTACCGTTACCACGGCGGGGACCAGGCGACGGATGCGGCGAATCCAGAAGCTCTTGAGGTCGATGTGGCCGGTCTTAGCGACTTCGTTGAGTAGCAGGCGTGTGATCAGATAGCCCGAAAGCACAAAGAAGATCGTGACGCCGAGCAGACCGCCCTGCGCCCACGTGAGGTTGAGGTGATAGAGCACCACCGCGACGACGGCAAGCGTGCGCAGGCCGTCAAGGGCAGGGATGTAGCGGGACTTGGGGCGAGCAGGCGTCTGCTCCGCGGCGGGAGTGTTGGCGCGGCCCGCGTTGTTGGCAGAAGCGCGATGGGGGCTCGCGGTGCGTCGCGGCTCGTTGGCACGGCGTTCGCTCTTCACGCGTTCGTGCGGCGCCGGCTCGTTGCCCGTGCGGCGTCGACCGCGCGAGCCCGATTGCGAGAATTGTTCCATAAAACATCATCCAATGACGAGAATAATCAGCACGTATTCATTGTAGCTGCCTGCTCCTGTGAATGCTTGCTGCTGGCGCAACCTCAAGGGTGCGTTCACATCAAAGTGAACTAAAGTTATAGAGGTGCGAAGGCGCGCAATCGACGGTCGACGGTGGGTGCAAAGCCCGCAGATGAGGAGGTTTCCATGGCAGATCGCGGCATCGTTGCGGTGTTCGGCAGCATGAACATGGACCTTTCGGTGGCGTGCGAGCGCATGCCGCGCGCGGGCGAGACAGTCGGTGGTAGCGGTTTTATCACCAACGCCGGTGGCAAGGGCGCTAACCAGGCCGTCGCCGCCGCGCGCATGGGTGCGCGCACGTGCATGATCGGCGCTGTCGGTCGCGACGCGTTCGGCGCGTCGCTCGTGGTGGGGCTCCAAGACGCCGGTGTGGACTGTGACTTTGTAGTGCATCGCGATGACGTGGAGACGGGAACGGCAACCATCATTCGCTGCGAGGGCGACAACCGCATCATACTGTCACCGGGCGCCAACCATGCGCTTGCGGGCGCGGACGTTGCCTGCGCGTTGAGGCGTCTGGCGGCCCATGAGCTCGACGGCGACGCCAGCGAGATTGCCCCGGCTGCCGGAAGCGTCTTTATCGCCCAGGGTGAATGTGACCTTGCAGCGACGGCCGATGCGCTTGTTTGCGCTCACGAGCTGGGGTTCTATACGGTCTTTAATCCGGCGCCTGCCTGCGAGCTGCCTGCGGAGGTCTGGCCTGCGGTCGACCTGGTCTGTCCCAACGAGACCGAGTGCCAGGTTCTGACGGGAATCTTGCCCGCGGACGATGCAAGCTGCGTCGTGGCGCTCAACGCCCTGCTCGCTAGGGGTGCCGGAGCTGCGGTCATCACGTTGGGCGGTGCCGGCTCGGTTACGCTCGGCGATGACGGTGAGCTGCTGCGCATGCCGGCACTTTCGAGCACGGTAGTCGATACCACGGCCGCCGGCGATACGTTTATCGGCGCGTTGGCGGCGGCTCGCCTAGAGGGCTTGCCGCTCTTTGAGTGCATGGCCGCGGGTGCTCGCGCCTCGGCAGTGACGGTGTCGCGCCTGGGCGCTCAGCAATCGATTCCCACGCGCGCCGAAGTTGAACATTGGTTTGGTTAAACGATAAAGACGGAGAAGCGGAGTAGAACAATGGCAATCAAGAAGCTTATCCTTGATCTGGATATGGGTGTGGACGATGCGATGGCGCTGGCCTATGCCATCGCGAGTCCCGAGGTGGAGCTCGTGGGCATCACCACGTGCTTTGGCAACGTACGCGTCGAGCAGTCGGCGCACAACTGCTTGGCGGTGCTCGACCTGTTGGGTCGTCCCGAGGTGCCGGTGTACCTGGGTGCCGACCGTCCTCTGCAGGCGACTGAGCCCTATGCGCCGCCGGCGTCCACCGCGCTCATTCACGGCAAGAACGGCATCGGCGGCGCGAGCGTGCCCGCGTCGCCCTACGAGCCGGTGGGGGCGACCTCGGCCGACGGCAACGCTGCGGTCGATTATCTGATCGATGCCGCGCGCACCTATGGTCCCGATCTGGTCTACGTAGTGACTGGCCCGCTCTCCAACCTGGCGCTCGCCCTGGAGCGCGATGCGGCGGCGATGATGTCCATCGGCCGCGTGGTCGTGATGGGCGGCGCCCTTACCGTGCCCGGCAACGTGAGCGCGGGCGCTGAGGCCAACATGGCGAGCGACCCCGAGGCAGCCGACGCGGTGCTGCGTTCAGGTCGCAAGCTCACCATGGTGGGTCTGGACGTGACGCATCGCGTGGTGCTCACACGCCGCGACGTTGCCGGCTGGACGGGCTCGGGCACTATGGCTGGCTGCGCATTTGCGAGCATGGTCGAGCACTACATTGGTTCGTACGAGATGAACGCGCCCTACCTGGGCGGCTGCGCGCTGCACGATCCGCTGGCGGTTGCCGTGGCGATCGACCCCACGCTCGTAGGTGCGCTCGCCTGCAACTTGCGTGTTGACTTGCTGGGCGAGTATCGCGGCCGCACCATCTGCGATGAGCGCCGCCTGTCCAATCCGGACAAGAGCGCGCTTGTGGCACTGACCGTGGATGCTCCGCGCTTCCTTTCCGAGTTCAAGGCACGCATGGCCCGCGTCTTGGGCTAAGTTGTCTTTTTGGGACGGGGCTTTTTGACTGGTATGATTGGTGCGACCAATCGAACCAGCTAAAAGAGCCCCGTCCCAATTTGACTATCGAGAGGATCTGCCATGGAGCGCATCGCCAGCTTTTCCGTTGACCATCTGTTGCTTGAGCCCGGCGTGTATGTGAGCCGCATCGACCGCGATCCGGCGACCGGGGCCGCCGTCACCACCTTTGACCTGCGCCTGACCACGCCCAACAAGGAGCCGGTCATGAACACGGCCGAGTGCCACACCATCGAGCACCTGGGCGCGACGTTCCTTCGCAATCATGCCGAGTGGTCGGGCCGCATTGTCTACTTTGGCCCCATGGGCTGCCGCACGGGCTTTTACCTGGTTGTGTTTGGCGAGGTGACGAGCGAGGAGATCCTGCCGCTCGTGCGTGAGCTGTTCGAGTTTGTCGCCGGCTTTGAGGGCGATGTCCCCGGTGCCGCTCCCGAGGAGTGCGGTAACTACCTGGACCAGAACCTCCCCATGGCCAACTGGCTTGCGCGCCGCTACCTCGACCGCGACCTGGCCGATATCGACGAGAAGCACCTGCACTATCAGCAGGCGTAAGGGCTTTATCGCCCAAAACGCGCGCATTGGGCGCCTTTTTGCTGAGTGGTCGGGACGAGTGTTTAAAATCGCTTATGTTTGTTCTAGAATGTTCATACTGTCACATAAACGAACAGGAGCGAACATGCATATCTACTCTGTCAACGATCCCGAGTTCAAGTCCTATGGCAACGTTTGGGATAACGTTCCGTCCGAGCTTACGTCGCCCGTGCTCGAGGCGCTCTCTGCCACGCCCATTCCCGAGGGCAGCAAGTACGTTGCGAGTGCGCCGGAGCTCGAGGACGTCAAGGATGCCGACAAGCTTGGCTTTCTCATGTTTGGTGGCCGTCCCTTCCAGCTCGGCTGGTGCAACGGCCACAATACACGACTCAACTGCCTGGAGTATCACCGCGCGAGCGAATTCAACTTGGGCGCTCGCGACTTTATCCTGCTCGTGGCGCATCGCTGGGAGATCGAGGACGGCAAGCTCGACACCGCGTGCGTCAAGGCGTTTCGCGTGCCGGCGGGTACGGTCGTCGAAGTCTTCAACACCACGCTCCACTACACGCCGTGCATGGTCGACGACGGTGGCTTCCAGGTGATGGTGGCGCTGCCCGCCGGCACCAACGGCCCGCGCCCCGAGGCTGCGGCCGACATGCCCACGGCCGGCGACAGCTACTGCTACTGGAAGGCCGACAAGTGGGTTCTCTGCCATGCTGACAGCCCCAAGGCTGCCGAGGGCGGCTACGTAGGCCTCATCGGCAAGAACCTCGACATCACCGTGGACTAGCGCATCGCCCCAAACCACCACAAAGGTGCCTGTCTCCTTTGCGGTGGTTTGGGGCGGGCGGATATCGGGAAGTGCCAGACGGGGGAGGCTGCCGGGCGCCTTGCCGTCTGCGGATTTTGGGACATGCGGCCCGCTTTTTCGACCCATCTGTCGGTACACTTAAAGCACTATGGGTACCCGCGAGCGACATATCGGCCACGCGGCCGCCCGATCCGCTCCCGTGGCGGATCCCAGGGGCGGCAGGCTCTTCGCCATGCCGCGATTCCTTGTTGGCATAACACATCAGGTGTACCGCCACCGCGTCTTTGCTATCGCCGGTGTCATCACCGCGCTGTTCCTCATGCTTTTGGCGGTCTTGCCGTCGCTGTTCGCCTTCGACCCCAAACTTTCTAACGCCGTGCCCGCCCATAGCGAGGTGTCCGAAGAGGTCGTGGACGCGCTCGTCCATTCGAGCTCTCTCCCGCTGCTTGTCGCCGCAATAGTATTTTCAATTTGGGGCGTATCGGTCTATCTGCGCTGTTTGGACTATGTGTTGCGCCGCCGCCTTGTTGCCATCGCCACCATCTGCACCCTGTGGATGATCGAAGTCATTCTCAAGTACAAGTCGTTCACGCCGTTCTATGCCACCGTGCTGTGGTACCTGTACTACGTGCCCATGACGCTCATTCCGCTGCTCTACCAGTTGTGTGGCCTGCGCCTTGCGGGCCTGGAGCAACACCGCCTGGGTCGCCGCTACTGCGTTGCGCTGTGGATTGTGGCCATCCTGCTTATCGGATTTGTGCTCACCAACGATTTTCACCAGCAGGTCTTCCGCTTTGACCGTACAAGCGACACCTGGAGCAACGATTACACGTACGGCTGGGGTTATTTCGCTGTCTTAGTGTGGACGGCCTTTAACTTCGTGGCCTTTTTTATCCTGGTGGGCCGGTCCTCGTCCTTTCGCATCCAGCGTTTCTCGGGCACGGCGGCGCTCGTACTGCTGGGTGGCGCATTCTTTGCCATCTCGTATGCGTTGCGCGTGCCCTGGGCATGGAGGCTCAACTTCTCGCTCGTCTATTGCGTCCTGTGCGTGGTGGCGATGGAAATCTGTCTCGATTGTGGTGTCATTCCGTCGTATCACGACATCGCCGGCATTTTCGACACCTTGCCGCTCGACCTCAAAGTTCTAACGCGCGACCTGCAGGAGGTCTATGCCACGCCGGTGTCAAAGCCAGTGCCGGTAGGCGTGCGCGAGGAGTTGCGGACCCAGGAGCACGGCCGCGCCCATGCCTTTGCCGTGGCGTCCGATCCCGATGTGATGTACCGTGCCTTTCCACTGCTGGGCGGATCGGCCCTGCTTGCCCAAGACGTGTCGGAGCTCAACGAGCTTAACCGTGAACTGGCACATCGTCGCATGGAGCTGCAGCGTCAAAACGAGCTGCTCGCCGCCGACTACGACCTTAAGACGCACCTGGCAGATCAAGAGGCCGAGACCTTGCTGGTCCAAGACGTGGACCAGGCGCTTGCCCGCGCGCTCAAAGGGATGTACGACCTGCTGAGCTCGCTGCCGCCGTTGACCGACGAAGCGTCTTCGCACGAGCGCTACCGCATGCTGCAGCGCGCCAAGATGCTTGTCGCCTATTGCAAGCGCAAGGGATCGCTCACGTTGGCGCAGCACGGGGAGAGCGGTTTTGATCGCGACCGCATTCAGCTCATCGCCAACGAGCTCGCAAGCGACCTGCGCACCATCGATATCGATTGCGCCTCGATTATCGCCATACGGCTCCCGTTGCACGCCAGTACGGTAAGCGCCCTGTACGACTGCGTGTATGACTTTGCGTTTTTTGCCTACACCACCGACCATCCGGCGCTTATGTATCACTTGGGCGACCATGACCGATGCAGTGTCGAGCTGCGCGCCACGCTTTTTTCCAACGATGATGCAGATCTTTCGCAGACGCCCGCTGCGCAAGAGCTCGAAAGCGCTCTGCAAGGGCGCAACGTGGCATACCGCCTTGAGGGCGAGCCCGGCCAGCTGCGCATGATCGTCTTGATGCCGAGGGCGGGTGAGTGACGATGCAGATTTCGCTCATCCTTCCCCAAATCGTTGCGCTCGATGTTGTCTTTGCCCTGGCTGCGTGTCTGCAGACGATCCACGTCCCGCTCATCGCATCGCGCCGTTCGTCCTATAACCGTAAGGTGATTTGCGCCTACGAGGCGAGCCTTGTGCTTCACCTGATGATTTCGGCGCTCATCTTATTCGCGTCGTCTGGCTCGTATCTGGTGGCGCCGCTTGACGTTTGCGCCAGGGCAATGGGCGGAGCGCTGTGGCTCAATGCCGCAATCTTTGCCTACGGCGTGGTGCTTATGGTGCACTATCGTCGCCTCGTCATGCTGGCCGAACTGTTGCTCGTTGTCGCCGTGACGCCGCCGGTGGTTTTTGCCATGGGCTCGGCGTGGACCGTTGTCCTTATCGCAGAGGGAGCGTTCTTCCTGTTCCGTTCCATCGCGGCGCTCTTGATGGACGTCCATAACCGCCAGGAGGATATCACCATGTTCTCGACGATCGAGACCATCAACGTGATTCCCGTGGGCATCCTGTATCTAGACCCGAGGGGCCGTTCGCTGCTCATGAACCGCTGCATGCGCAAAAACCTGGTGGAGCTTCATATGCCAACCGACCTAGGCGATATGAGCGGCACGTGGAGTGACCTTCGCAAGCTCAGCATGCAGACGCCCGAAAGCAGCGCAAATCGCGCCCATATTGACCTTGACCGCTTTGGCCACGACCGTGCCGTGGTCGAGATCTCTCCTTCTGAGATTCGTCTGTTCGTGCGTGACTCCGTTACGGTCTCGGGCCGTCCGTTCGAGCGCGTCGTCGGCTTGGACGTGACGGAATACGCACACGCCTACGACCGCTTGGCGCAAGCCAACCACCTGCTTGAGCTTGCGGGCCAAGAGCTCCAAGCCCAGATCGAAGAAGTCAAAAAAGTTGCTGACAATGCGGCCTATCTGCGTATGCGCGCTCGCGTGCACGACGTGATCGGGCAGCGCCTGTCCATTCTCCATCGTTATCTGGAGGAAGGGCGCCTGGATGACGAGTCACTCGAGCAGATCGACCCGCTGCTGCGCTCAATCGCTGCCGATTTGCGCAGCGGGGGCGACACCGAACCGGCAGAGCAATTGGGCGATATCGTCCATGCCTTTGGCCTGGTGAGTGTGCAGATCGATGTTGAGGGTGCGCTGCCTGAGGACGCGCGTATCGCCGCCGCATTTTTGCAGATTATCCGCGAGGCCTCGACCAATGCCACCAAGCATGCACAGGCGCATCGGGTCCACGTGCGTCTGTGGCAAGAGACGTCGGAAGACGGTGCTGTTGCGCGGATGACCGTTTCTAACGACGGCGCGCCTGCACCCGTATCGTATCGCGAGGGAACGGGTATCCCAGGTATGAGGCATGTCGCACAGAATCTGGGCGGCAGCCTGGAAGTCCACACCGCCCCGCCCTTCACGCTTACGGTGTCCATCCCGCTCGCCTCCAACGCCACGGTCCAAAGGAGAAGTTCATGATCCGCGTCCTTATAGTCGAAGACCAGGCCATCCTGCGCGAGAGCCTGGCGCGCTCCGTTGGCGACCAGCCCGATATGACCGTTGTTTCCGCCATTGCCGATGCTTCCGAGGCCTTGGGTGTCGCGCTCAAGGAGCGCCCGGACATGATACTGATGGACGTATGTACCGAGCATGATTCCAACGGCATCGTGGCGGCGGCGCGCATCAAAGAACAACTGCCCGAGTGCCGCGTCATTATCATGACGGGTATGCCCGAAATCACCTTTGTGGACCAGGCGCGCGAGGCGGGCGTCGACAGCTTTGTGTACAAGAACGTCGGTATCGACGAGCTATTCGCCGTGATGCGCTCCACGCTGGCGGGTTACTGCACGTTTCCCAAGCCGCCCGAGAGCATCTTCTCGGGCACGGCGGCCCTCGACGATGTCGAGCTGTCGATCTTGCGCCTTGCCTGCGAGGGTAAAAGCCGCCGCGAGATCGCGGCCGAGCTGTTTATGAGCGAGGGCACCATCAAACGCCGCATCTCGGAGATTCTCAATAAGACCGGCTACGACAACATCATGCGCTTGGCCGTGCGCGCAGTAACGGAGGGCAGCATCGTTCCCAACATGGAGCGCTAGCGCTCGTTACGCATCGGCATAAAGCGGCGGGGCCGCAGGATCATCTCCTGCGGCCCCGTCTGGTGTGCGCGGATGTGTCCGCCAATCCGCGG